>SSMV01000113.1 GCA_004799435.1 Bradyrhizobium sp. | reverse complement strand
TCGCCTTTCTCGGCGCCGAATGGGACGAGGGCATCCTCAGTTTCGCGGAGCGCGCCGACGAGCGCGAAGTCAAGACGCCGAGCTACGCCAAGGTTCGCGCCGGCCTGTCCCTGGGCGTTCAGTCGTCATGGCGTAACTACCCATTTCTTTTCGAGAGCAGGGAAGTGCGCGTGCTCGATCGCTGGGTCAGGCATTTTGGCTATGAGGCCGATTGATTTGCGCGCCGATGCGTAGGGAAAGCGACGAGGCGTCGCCCTTCGTCATTCCGTAGTGCGCACTTCAAACATATGCGGCGCGAGTTCCGATTCGACCGCCTCGACGAGGGTTAATCGAATCACTTTTGCGCCGGGCGGTCCGCGTCGCAGTTCGGCGACCAGCGCGTCAACCGCTTCGGCGGGACCGGCGATCAGGGCTTCAACCGCGCCGTCGCGGCGATTGCGAACCCAGCCGGCGACGCCGAGCCGGAGCGCGGCGCGTCGGGCGAAATCGCGAAAGCCGACGCCCTGTACGCGCCCCGTAACGACAATGCAGCGCCTCACCTCATCCGCTCTCATGGTTAACGCCTCCGGCGAGACAATCGCGATTCGACGAAACGCGCGTTGTCATCGCGCCGACATGAGAATCTGTGCAAGGAGAGCCAAAAGGAGCCCACTCCGCTTTCAGCGAGGCAGCCTTGGCCAAATCCGACAATGCGGTCCGGCGTTACCGGACGATCTTTCTCTCCGACCTGCACCTCGGCACGCGCGGTTGTCAGGCCGAGCTGGCGCTGGATTTCCTGCGCCACAATGACGCCGACACCTATTTCCTGGTTGGCGACATTCTCGACGGCTGGCGCATGCGCAGCGGCTGGTACTGGCCGCAATCGCATAATGACGTGATCCAGAAGCTCCTGCGCAAAGTTCGTCATGGCGCCCAGATGATTTTCGTGCCGGGCAACCACGACGAGTTCGCCCGCCAGTTCATCGGCCTCAGCTTTGGCGGCATCGAGATCGTTCGCCAGGCGACGCATGTCGCCGCTGACGGCAAGCGCTATCTGGTGATGCATGGCGACGAATTCGATGTCGTCGTGCGCCATTCCAAATGGCTCGCCCATCTTGGCGACTGGGCCTATGACACGGCGCTGTTCGTCAACACCCATCTCAACACGATACGCCGCCTGTTCGGCTTCAACTACTGGTCGATCTCGGCCTGGGCCAAACAGAAGGTCAAGAACGCCGTCAATTTCATCGGCTCGTTCGAGACCGAACTCGCCCGCGAAGCCAAGCGCCGCGGCGCCGATGGCGTGATCTGCGGCCATATCCACCACCCGGCGATCCGCGACATTGACGGCGTCACCTATGTCAACACCGGCGATTTCGTCGAATCCTGTTCGTTCGTCGTCGAACACGACGACGGCCGGCTCGAAGTGATGCGCTGGTCCAAGACTTACGCCGAGGCGCGCCGCGAACGCGAGCAGGCCGACCCCCTCGTCGCAGCCGAGGTCGAGGTGGAGGCCGAAGCGGAGGCCGCGTGATGCGGATCCTCGTCGCCACCGACGCCTGGCGCCCGCAGGTCAATGGCGTCGTCCACACGCTGGAGCGAATGTCGGCGGCGGCGCATGAGTTGTCGGCCGAGTTCGTATTCCTGACGCCGCAGGGCTTTCCCTCGCTGCCGCTGCCCACCTACCCCGACATCAAGCTGGCGCTCGCCTCGCCCTGGGAAGTGGCGCGGCGGATCGAGGCGGAAAGCCCCGACCATATTCACATCGCCACCGAAGGCCCGATCGGCTGGGCGGCGCGCCGCTATTGCCGCAAGCGCGGCCGACTGTTCACGACGAGCTATCACACGCGCTTTCCCGAATATATCGCCGCGCGCATCCACTTGCCGGAGACCTTCGCCTATGCGGCGTTGCGTCACTTTCATGCGCCCGCCGCAGCGACGCTCGCCCCGACCCAATCGATCCGTAATGAATTGACCCGTCGCGGCTTCGACAAGGTGAAAGTCTGGACCCGCGGCGTCGATCACGCGCTCTATCGGCCGCGCGCAGCCGATGCGCTCGATCTGCCGCGCCCGATCTTTCTCAGCGTCGGCCGGGTCGCGGTGGAGAAGAATCTCGAGGCGCTGCTGCGGCTCAAGCTTCCGGGCTCCGTCGTCATCGTCGGCGACGGCCCGGCGCGCCAGGGGCTGGCGAAGCGCTATCCCCACGCCCATTTCCTCGGCGCGTTACATGGCGAAGCGCTGGCGCGCGTCTACGCCAGCGCCGATGTCTTTGTCTTTCCCTCCAGGACCGACACATTCGGCATCGTCTTGATCGAAGCGATGGCGAGCGGCGTGCCGGTCGCCGCCTTTCCGGTCGCCGGTCCGCTCGATGTGGTCGGCGACAGCGGGGCCGGCGCGCTTGACGAGGATCTCGGCGCGGCCTGTCTGGCGGCGCTCGAAATTCCGCGCGAGCGCGCGCATGCCCATTCGCTGCGCTTCACCTGGCGTGAAAGCGCGCGCCAGTTCCTTCAGCATATCGAAGCCTGCCGCAGCGGCGCGCGGATCGGCCTGGCCGCCTGAAGCGCCGACGCAATGGCTTGATCTGAGGGGACGCGCCCTCTATTGCCTCCGATGTCCCGGCGGGCACGGCCCCGTCTCACTCTCGCCACATCCATGGCCGATCCAGCGCCGTCGAACCGGGTCGCGCAGACGGACGGGGCGGCGTCATGGGGTCTATTGAGCGATGAGGGTGTCGCGCGAGGCGCAATTGCGAATGGCGTTGCTCGGTCTTCTCGGGCTTACCGCGCCGGCGCTGTCGGGATGCGAACTCGACCTGTCGGGCGCGCTCGGCGGTCCCAACGCCGCCATCTCCTCGACCGCCCAGCCGGTGCAGCTTTTCATCGCTTCGACCCGCAAGGGCGAGCATGGCGCGGCGGCTCAGACGCTGTCGGGCGACGGCGTGCATTACGCCCTCGACATTCTGACTATCCCGCCCGGCCATCGCGCTGGCTCGGTTGAGGAGCCAATGTGGGGCGCGGCCAACGCCCGCGACCATATCGTGCTGGCCGAGGAGCGGACGCTGGACGCCGACGAATTCGCCAATGAGCTCGCCTCCCATGTGTCGGGGCGCATCGGCGTCAATCGCGACGTGCTGGTCTTCGTTCACGGCTTCAACACGCCGCTCGACGAGGCGCGCCAACGCGCCGCGCAGATCGTCGCCGACAGCCGTTTCGGCGGCGTCGCGGTGCTGTTCACCTGGCCGACCAAGCACGAACTCTTCGGCTATGTTTCCGACAAGGACAAAGCCACTGCGTCCCGCGACGCGCTGCAGACTCTGCTCCATGACATTTCAGCGACGCCCGGCGTCGGACAGGTGCATGTGCTGGCCCATTCCATGGGCGGCTGGCTGGCGATGGAGGCTCTGCGCCAGGAGGCGATCGCCGGCGATCGCGATCTCGCCGGCCATCTGGGTGAAATCATGCTCGCCTCCCCCGATATCGACATGGATGTCTTCGCCGCGCAGATGGCGCGCCTGCGCCCGGCCAAGGTGACCGTCTTCGCCACCGCCAATGATCGCGCGCTGTCGATTTCCAGCGCGCTTGCCGAGTCGCGGCTGCGGGTTGGCGCGATCAACGCCGCCAAGTCGGAAGACCGCGAGCGGCTCGAGGCCCTGGGCGCGAAAGTCTATGATCTGTCGAAGTTCTCCGACGGCTTCATCGACCACGGCGCCTATGCCGACGCGCCCGACGTGCTGCATGCGATTGGCGCGCAAATGGCGACGCCGCGCCCGCAGGACGCCAACGCCATGTCGAGCCTCGACGCCACCGGCTACATCGATCCCAATGCGCCGGCGCCGGCGGCGTCTCCCCAGCCGGCGACCCCGGCGCTGCAATTAACCGCTCCGACGACGCCGCAACCGACGCCCCTTGCGACGCCGCTCGCCGCCTCGACGACGCCGGCGCAACAATCGACCGTCCCCGCGCGTTAAGGCCGCAGATTCCGCCTTCCGCGCTTGCGGGGGCGCCGGCCGGGCGGCATAGTCCGCCCGCCATCCCGAGGAGCCAGCGATGCCGAGCAAGCTCGATCAATTGCGCGCCATGACGACCGTCGTCGCCGACAGCGGCGATCTCGAATCGATCGCCGTCTACAAGCCGACCGATTCCACCACCAATCCGTCGCTGATCTACAAGGCGGCGCAGCTTCCCGCCTATGGCTATCTGTTCGATGAGGCGGTCGGCTGGGGTCGCAAGACCGGCGCTTCTCCCGATGCGGTGGTCGAGCGGCTGATCATCGATTTCGGCGCCGAGCTGACCCGCATCGTGCCGGGCCGCGTGTCGACCGAAGTCGATGCGACGCTCTCCTTCGATGTCGCCGCCACCATCGCCAAGGCGCGCGAGATCATCGCCGCCTATGCCGAGCGCGGCATCGGCCGCGAGCGCATCCTGATCAAGATCGCCTCGACCTGGGAAGGCGCGCAGGCGGTGGCGACGCTGCAGCGCGAGGGGATCGACTGCAACATGACGTTGCTCTTCTCGCTCGCCCAGGCGGTCGCCGCGGCGGACGCCGGCGCCTTTCTCATCTCGCCTTTCGTCGGGCGCATTCTCGACTGGCACGTCAAGGCCGGCGGCGGACCCTACACGAGCGAAACCGACCCGGGCGTCACATCGGTCAAGGCGATCTACGCCTATTACAAATCCTACGGGATCAAGACCGTGGTGATGGGGGCGTCCTTCCGCAACACTGGCGAAATCGAGGCGTTGGCCGGCTGCGACCGCCTCACGATCTCGCCCGACTTGCTGCACAAGCTCGCCGACGACAATGGATCGCTCGCCCGCAAGCTTTCGCCCGATAAGGTCGGCGCCGCGCCCGCACGCGTCAGCCTCGACGAAAAGCGCTTCCGCTGGCTGATGAACGAAGATGCGATGGCGACTGAGAAACTCGCCGAAGGCATCCGCGTCTTCGCCCATGATCTCGGCTCGCTACGCGAACTGGTGACGAAGAAGCTCGCGCTGGCGGCGTAGCGCGAGCGCAGTTCGTGCGCGTTACGATCCCTTGGCCGAGTACATGCCGGTGGCGCGGAACTCGGTCGGACTGGCGCCGTAGCGTTTGCGAAACGCCTTGGCGAAATAGTTCGGATCGTCGAAGCCGCAGTCGCGCGACACCTGCTTGACCGCAACTTCGGAGCGCACGAGCAGGCTCGCGGCGCGCCGCATGCGATAGGCGAAAATATATTCGGCCGGCGAGACGCCCTCGCATTGGCGAAAGACCCGGCTGAAGTGCGACCGGCTTAGCCCGGCCACATCGGCCAGCGTCACGACTTCGAGCGGCTCATGGAGCCGCTTGCGAATATGGTCGAGCACGAGTTCGATCGAGTGCGGTCGCGCCGTTCGCGGCTCGCCGTCGCCGCCGAGCACGTCGTCATAGATCGCCATCGTCGCCGCGTAAGCGATGGCCGAGGCTTCGCCCGCGCCCTTGGCCTTGCCGTCGCGCAGATCGAGACTGGTTTGCGCCAGACGCTGAATGGTGTCGGGCCGCAGCCGGAACACGGGGCCGGCCGCTTCAAGAATGGCGCGATGAAGCCGCAGCGCCTCGCGCCCCGTCATGGCGATCCAGAAAAACTCCCAGGTCTCGCCGTCCTCGACCCAATATTGATGATCATGCGGGATCGTCACCAGCATCGTCTCGCCCGCGCCGACGACCCGGCGCTGCCGTTCGTAATGCAGACGTCCGGCGCCGGAAATCGTGTGCTGGATGACGCTGAACGGGCTGTGGCCGCGCTGGCGTCCGTTCCAGCGATAGCTGCCGTCGCTGGCGATTTCATAGCCGGCGCTGGTCGGCATCACGTAAAGCCGGTCGCGGCTGCGCGACAGCGAGATGGCGCGTCGGCCCATTCCGAGGGCGCGCATTTCGCTCAGCACAAAATCACCCGTCAAAGCACATCCATCCTCTATCCGATCCGGATTCGCCCGGCATAATGGAATGGTCGGATGCGATAGTCTATGAGTGAAAATTCCTCCCCTGCACTGTCCCGGCGTAAACCGAGCTGCGCCGGGACCCTTTCTTGCGCGGGAATTTTCCCCAACCGATGGCGGTGAAATGGCTTCGTTCAAGATCGCGATCATCGGCGCGGGCAGCGTCGGCTTCACGCGCAAGCTTGTTTCCGACGTCCTTTGCGTGCCCGCGTTGCAGGACGTCGAAATCGCGCTCACCGACATCGACGAACGCAATCTTTCGATGATCCGGCGCATCCTCGACACGATCGTCGAGGTGAATCGCCTGCCCACCCGGATCACGGCGACGACCGAGCGCCGACGCGCCCTTGAAGGCGCGCGCTACGCGATCAATTGCGTCAGGATCGGCGGCCTCGAAGCCTTCGCCGACGACATTCGCATTCCGTTGCAATATGGCGTCGACCAATGCGTCGGCGACACGATTTGCGCCGGCGGAATCCTTTATGGCCAGCGCTCGATCCCGGCCATTCTCGATTTCTGCCGCGACATTCGCGCGGTCGGCGAGACCGGCGCGCGGCTGCTCAACTACGCCAACCCCATGGCGATGAACACGTGGGCGGCGATCGACCACGGCAAGGTCGACACAATCGGCCTGTGCCACGGCATCCAGCACGGCTGGCGGCAGATCGCCGAAGCGCTCGGCGCCGAAGATCCGCACGAAGTTGAATATGTCTGCTGCGGCATCAATCATCAGACCTGGTACGTCGATGTGCGCTTGCGCGGGCGCCGGATCGATCGTGACGAGCTCGTCGCCGCCTTCGAGCGTCATCCGCGCTTCTCGCAGCAGGAGAAGCTGCGCATCGACGTTCTCAAGCGCTTCGGCGTCTATTCGACCGAAAGCAACGGGCACCTGTCGGAATATCTGCCTTGGTATCGCAAGCGGCCCGAGGAGATCCGCCGCTGGATCGACATGTCGGAGTGGATTCACGGCGAGACGGGCGGGTACCTGCGTCACTGCATCGAGTCGCGCAACTGGTTCGAAACCGAATATCCAGCCGAACTCGAAGCGGCCAGAAGGCCGCTCGACGCCGCCCGCCGCACCGACGAACACGCGAGCCATATTATCGAGGCGATCGAGACGGGCCGCATCTATCGCGGCCATTTCAACGTCAAGAATAATCGGCTGATCGAGAATCTGGCGGCCGACGCCATCGTCGAATCGCCGGGCTTCGTCGATCGCTTCGGGCTCAACATGGCGGCCGGACTTCGCCTGCCGCTCGCCTGCGCCGCCACCTGCGAAGCTTCAATCAATGTCCAGCGCATGTCGGTCGAAGCGGCGGTGACCGGCGATCTCGAGCTGTTGAAGCTCGCGGTTCTGCACGACCCGCTGACCGGCGCAGTCTGCACGCCCGACGAAATCTGGCGGATGGTCGACGAGATGGTCGTCGCCCAGGCGAAGTGGCTGCCGCAATACGCCGACGCGATCGAGGGCGCCCGTCGGCGATTGGCCTCGGCGCCGGCGCGCAACGCCGAACGATCGGGCGCGGCGACGCGGCCGGTGCGATCGGCAAATGAATTGCGCGCCGCGCGCGCGAAGAAGCGGAACTCGAACGCGGCCGAGGACGCCGCGTCGGTCGAGGTGGGCTGACCCACAGAGCCAGTCTGAGAACAGGTTTTGAGTGAAGTGACTTGAGGAGGAAATGGCCATGAAGCGGCTGAAAGCAATTCTTGCGACAACGATCGCCATCTGCTGCCTAAGTGTCGCGGCGCGCGCCGCCGATCCGGTGACCTTGCATTTCTGGGTCGCCTGGGACCCGCAGCAAGCCGACGGCATCGCCGCGAAAAAGGAAATCGCCGATTACGAGAAATCCCATCCGGGGATCACGATCGACGTTCAAAACATCACCTATGACGCGCTGCACAACAAACTGTTGACCGCGCTGGCGGGCGGCGATGCGCCGGATCTGAGCTGGGGCCTGCCGGAATGGCTTGGCGAATTGTCGCGAATGGGCGCGCTGCGCGACCTGACCGAGGACGCGAAGACCTGGAGCGACGAGAAGTCGATCTATCCCAATGTCATCGACGCGCTGTCGATCGACGGCCATCTGATGGCGATGCCGCATTATCTCGGCATACGCGCCTTGCTCGTCCATCAGGACATGCTGACTGCCGCCGGCGTCGCCGCGCCGCCCAAGAGCTGGGACGAGCTGATCGCCGACGCCAAGGCGATCAAGGACAAGACCGGCAAATTCGGCTTCGGCATCGCCGGAACTGGCGTGCGTTCGCCGCAGGAACTGATCATGTATCTGGCGCAGAACGGCGTCTCGCTCGCCGAGCGCCAGTCGGACGGCAAATACAAAAACACGTGGCTCGACGACAAGGCCAAACTCGCCAAGGCGGCGCAGGTCTTCGCCTTCTACAAGAGCCTCAGCAAAGACGGCGCAATCAATCCCGACGGCGCGAGCTGGGGCTGGGAGGAGGAAGACACCAATTTTGGCCTTGGCCAATACGCAATGGTGATCGACGGCGCCTGGATGCAGTCGCGCGAGGCGCAGAATCCCGAGGCGATGAAGGATGTCGCGATCTCGGCGCCGCCTTATAAGGCGCAGCCGGCGACCTTCTTCGAGATCAATCCCTTCTACGTCTACAAGGCCGGCAAACATCCCAAGGAGACCTGGGACTTTGTCGCCTTCATGAACGGCAAGGAGTTCCAGTCCGCGGTGCATCCCAACAACTCGCCGCGCTCCGACGTAACCAGCGACAGCAAATGGGGCAATGGCTTCACAGCGCTCGCCTCGACCGGCGTCGTCTTCCCGCCAGTGGCGCTCGGCGCGATCACGCGCGAGATGATCGAGTCGCTCGGCCGGACGTTGCTCAAGGACGAGGACCCGGAGGCCGTGGCAAAATGGCTGGCCGCCGCGATCAATAAGGACCTGAAACAGTCCGGCGAGCTCAGTGGCGGTTGAGCGGCCCTTCTTCGCCGCAACGCGAAGCGTTATCGTGCGCTCCCCGCCGCCGCATGGCGAAGCGGCGGCGGAGGGGCGCAGGATGGCGGCGGTTCGCTGGCGCGGTCAGTCGACCAGGCAGGCGCAACTGCAGCGCGTGGCGGCCTATTGCCTGGCGCCGGCGACTATCGTCTTCCTGCTCCTCATCGCCTATCCGCTCGCCTCCGTGCTGTGGGACGCCGCTCACTACGTCAATCTGACCAACCCGAGCGTCAGCGGCTTCGCCGGCTTCGACAATTTCACCAATGTGCTCGGCGACGAAAGATTCTGGCCGGACTTCTGGCACACCGGTCTGTGGACCCTGGTTTCGGTCGCCGGCGAATATGCGCTCGGCCTCGCCTCGGCGATCGCGCTCGCGCAACCAAGCTGGGGCCGCGGCGTATCGCGGGCCGTCATCCTCATCCCCTGGGTGATCCCGATCGTCGTCGCCGGCCTGACCTGGACCTGGATGCTGACCCCCGACTACGGCATCCTCAATTTGTGGCTGGTCAAGGCCGGCCTGCTGGCGAAACCGTTCTATTGGCTGGGCGGCCTCAACACGGCGCTGATGACCGTGGCGGTGGTCAATATCTGGCGCAGCTTTCCCTTCTATACAGTTTGCCTGCTCGCCGCGCTGATGGCGATCCCCAAGGAGATGATCGAATCCGCTGCGATCGACGGCGCCGGACCGATCCGCCGCTTCTTCCACATCACCATGCCCAGCATTCGTGTGGTGTCGCTGACCATCATTTTCATCCATGTCATCGCGACCGCGATCAATTTCGATTTCATCTGGGTCATGACGCAGGGCGGCCCGCTGAACGCCTCCGAGACGCTGCCGATCCTGATCTATCGCTTCGCGCTCGAAGACTTCGACGTCGGCGCCGCAAGCGCTTTGGCGACGATGACCATCGGCTTCATGCTCGCCGTGTTCTTCGTCTATTGGTACGGGACCCGAAGCCGCCGCGCGGAGGCCGTCTAATGGTGATCGGCGGCCTTGAGCGCACGACGCGGGTCTTTACGACCTATACGATCCTCGCGCTTTTCGTCGCCTTCTGCCTCTTTCCCTTTTTATGGATGATCGACACGTCGCTGAAGCCGGTCGCCGAGGTTCGCAGCCTGAACCCGAGCTTCTGGATCGTTCATCCGACGCTCGACAATTTCCGCCGCGTCCTCGCCGACGACAATTTTCCGATTTATTTCCGCAACAGCGTCATCGTCGCCGGCGGCTCGACGATATTCACGCTGATCGTTTCCACCTTTTGCGGCTATGCGCTCAGCCGCTTCCCGCGCCAGCGGCTGACCCAGGCGGTTGGGAGCGCCCTGCTCGTCTCGCAAATGATCCCCGGCGTCCTGATCCTCGCGCCGATCTACATCATCATGCGGCGGCTCGGCCTGCTGTCGACTTTTGAGGCGCTGATTCTCGTCTATTGCGCCTTCGCCATGCCGCTGTGCTGTTTCATGCTGAAGGGCTTCTTCGACACGATCCCGCGCGAGCTCGAGGAAGCGGCCGAACTCGACGGCTGCTCGCGCCTCGGCTTCATCTATCGCATCCTTATTCCGCTCTCGGCGCCGGGCATTCTCGCCAATGGCATCTTCTGTTTCGTCACCGCCTGGAACGAGTTCCTGTTCGGCTATGTGCTGATCAATGACGAGGCGCGGCGCACCCTCACGCCGGGCATCATGGTGTTCAAGGGGCCGCATCTGACCGACTGGGGCGCGCTGATGGCCGCTTCCGTGCTGGCGGTCGTCCCGGTGGCGCTGTTCTTCGTCAATCTGCAGCGCTTCCTGATCGACGGACTGACGGCCGGAGCGGTCAAGGGCTGAGGCGGCGGCGCGCGAGGATTCAGGCTCGACCCCGCGCCGCGCTTGCCTTTCCGGCCGCCCTCCTCTATAGCCCCGGCCATTCCACAGGCGGATTTTCGCGCACCCTGCTTCAAGGGTTCGCTCCGGTGGCCGGGTTCGCCCGGCCGACATGATCCGCCGAGGCATAACCGGAAAGGACACGCAGTGGCACTGCCTGATTTCACCATGCGCCAACTCCTCGAGTCGGGGGCGCATTTCGGCCATCAGTCGCATCGCTGGAACCCGAAGATGGCGCCGTATATTTTCGGCGCCCGCAATTCCATTCACATCATCGACCTCGCCCAGACCGTGCCTCTGCTGCATCAGGCGCTGAAGGCGGTCTCGGACGCGGTGTCCAAGGGCGGCCGGGTGCTGTTTGTCGGCACCAAGCGCCAGGCGGCCGAGGACATCGCCGAGGCGGCCAAGCGCTCGGCGCAATATTTCGTCAATTCGCGCTGGCTCGGCGGCACGCTGACCAATTGGAAGACCATCTCCGGTTCGATCTCGCGGCTGCGCAAGCTCGACGAGCAGCTTGGCGAAGGCGCCAAGGGCCTGACCAAGAAAGAGCGCCTGATGCTGTCGCGCGAGCGCGAGAAGCTCGAGAAGGCGCTGGGCGGCATCAAGGACATGGGCGGCGTGCCCGATCTCGTTTTCGTCATCGACACCAATAAGGAGGCGCTGGCGATCAAGGAGGCCAACCGGCTCAAGATCCCGGTCATCGCCATTCTCGACACCAATTGCGATCCCGACGGCATCGCCTTCCCGATCCCCGCCAATGACGACGCCAGCCGCGCGATCCAGCTCTATTGCGATCTGATCGCGCGGGCCGCGATTGACGGCATCTCGCGCAGCCAGGGCGCCGCCGGCGTCGATCTCGGCGAAGCTTCGGCCCCGATCGAGACCGTCCTGCAAGCCGCGCCCGCTCCGGCGACGGAGAGCGCGGAGGGCGAGCCTGAGTCCCCGACCGAGCGTTTCGAATTGCTCGCCGCCCCGCGCGGCGCGCCCGACGATCTCGCCAAGCTGACCGGTGTCGGTCCGCAGATCGTCAAGAAGCTCAACGAGCATGGCGTGTTCCATTATTGGCAGCTCGCCGCCATGACCAAGGAAGACGCCGACAAGCTCGACACCGATCTCAAGCTCAACGGAAGGGCGGATCGCGATCACTGGGCCGATCAGGCGCGTACGCTGCTCGCGGCGGAATAATCGCCGCGTTCGCTTCCCCTCGCCCTTTACGGGAGAGGGCCTAAGGGTGAGGGCTCGGCGCGCAAGCGCCCCTTCACCCCACGCGCCCGACGGGTGCGACCCCACATCCGGCGGGCTTGGCCCGCCACCTTCCCTCGCAAGGGGGAAGGACGGCGCCGACATCGTCATTCTGAAGGAAGACCGCCATGGCCACCGTTACAGCCGCTCTGGTGAAGGAACTGCGCGAGAGCACCGGCGCGGGCATGATGGATTGCAAGACGGCGCTGACCGAGACCGGCGGCGACATCGAGGCGGCGATCGACTGGCTGCGCAAGAAGGGCCTTTCAAAAGCGTCGAAGAAGAGCGGCCGCGTCGCCGCCGACGGCCTGGTCGGCGTCGCGATCGAAGCCAATTTCGGCGTGGTCGTCGAGGTCAATTCGGAGACCGATTTCGTCGCCCGCAACGACGACTTCCAGGCGCTGGTTCGCGGCGTGCTCGCGGTGGCGCTCGACAAGGGCGCCGATGTCGAAGTCGAGGCGGTCAAGAAGACCCATTATCCCGGCGGCGGCACGGTCGCCGAGGCGATCACCAATGCGGTGGCGACCATTGGCGAGAACATCACGCTGCGCCGCACCCACGGGCTGCATGTCCATCAGGGCGTCATCGGCCATTATGTGCACGCCCAGATCGTCGACGGCCTCGGCCGCATCGGCGTCATCGTGGCGCTGGCCTCGACCGGCTCGCGCGACGCCCTCGTCGATCTTGGCCGGCATGTCGCGATGCATGTCGCCGCCGCAAGCCCCTTGGCGCTCAACGCCGAAGGCGTCGATCCGGCGACGATCGCCCGCGAGAAATCGGTGCTGCTCGAGAAGAACGCCGGCAAACCGCCGCAGGTTTTGGAACGGATTGTCGAATCCGGCCTGAAGACCTTCTACAAGGAGGTCTGCCTGCTCGATCAGGCCTATGTGCACGATCCCGCCAAGACCGTCGCCCAGGCGGTCAAGGAGGCCGAGAAGGCCGTCGGCGCGCCGATCTCGCTCACCGGCTTCGTCCGCTACGCTCTCGGCGAAGGCATCGAAAAACCGGCCGAAGAAGGCTAAAGTTCCGAATCGACCGGGCGGCCTGCGGGCCGCCCTTTTTGTGAAGGCGAGACCAGGAGCCGAGCCGTGAGCGACCCCGAACGCCAAAAGCCGATGTTCGAGCGGGTCGTGGTCAAGCTATCTGGCGAAGCCCTGATGGGGAGCGACCCCTTCGGGCTCAATGCGCCGACCGTCCAGCGCATCGCCGCCGATCTGAAGGCGGCTTCCGATCTCGGCGTGCAAATGGCGGTCGTGGTCGGCGGCGGCAATTTCTTCCGCGGCTTGCTCGGCGCCGACAAGGGCATCGAGCGGGCGCGCGCCGACTCGATCGGCATGCTCGCGACCGTGATGAACGCGCTGGCGATGGAAGGGGCGCTCGAACAGATCGGCCAGCCGGCCCGCGTGCTTTCGGCCGCGCCGATGCCCTCGCTCTGCCAGCCTTATTCGCGCCAGGCAGCGCTCGCCCATCTCGTCAAGCGCCGCGTCATCATGCTGGCGGGCGGCACCGGCAATCCCTTCTTCACCACCGACACCGGCGCGGCGCTACGCGCGGCAGAACTCTCCGCCGGCGCGGTGATGAAGGCGACCCAGGTCGACGGCATCTACACCGCCGACCCCAAGAAGGACGCGAGCGCGACGCGCTTCGAGCGCCTCACCCATGACGAGGCGATCGCCCGCAATCTCCAGATCATGGACACCGCCGCCTTCGCGCTGGCCCGTGACAACCGTATCCCGATCGTCGTCTTCTCGATCAATGAGCCCGGCGCCATCCGCGCCGCGCTGCTCGGCCAGGGCCGCGCCACCTACGTCATGCCCTGAGCGCCCAAGGCCGTCCTTTTCCAGAGGCGCCTTTTCGATCCTGCGCAAATGAGCGTAGGCTCTCCCTCGTGACGCCGGGCGACGCCGGCCGAACGGGAGGATAAGCGCGTGGAGGCAGCGACGCCGCAGCAGAGCAAATTGCGCTCCGTCATTCAGGTGACGAGCGGCAATTTCCTCGAGATGTTCGACTTCTTCCTCTACGGCGTCTATTCCGACTATATCGCCAAGGCGTTCTTCCCCAACGCCAACCAATTCGCCTCGCTGATGGCGACGTTCCTGAGCTTCGCGGCGGGCTTCGCGATGCGGCCGATCGGCGCGCTGGTGCTCGGCCCCTATATTGACCGGGTCGGGCGCCGCAAGGGTCTGATCGTCACGCTGGCGATCATGGCCTGCGGCACGATGCTGATCGCCTTCGTGCCGGGCTACGCGACGATCGGACTGGCGGCGCCGCTGCTGGTGGTCCTCGGCCGACTGCTGCAGGGCTTTTCCGCCGGCGTCGAGCTCGGCGGCGTTTCGGTCTATCTCTCCGAAATGGCGACGCCGGGCCACAAGGGCTTCTATGTCGCCTGGCAATCGGCGAGCCAGCAGGTTGCGGTCATTCTCGCCGCGCTCATCGGCTTTACGATCAACAAGCTGATGGCGCCCGCCGATCTTGCCGACTGGGGTTGGCGCATCCCCTTCTTCATCGGCTGCATGATCGTGCCGTTGCTTTTCGCATTGCGCCGCTCGTTGCAGGAGACGGAAGCCTTCAAGACGCGCGCGCATCATCCCGGCTTCGGCGAAATCGTCCGCACGCTCGCCGCCAATTGGCCGCTGGTGGTCGGCGGCGTCGGCATGGTCGTGATGACGACGGTGTCCTTCTATCTCATCACCGTCTACACGCCCCATTTCGGCAAGGACGTGTTGCAACTTTCCGAGTCCAACAGCCTGCTGGTGACGATCGCCGTCGGCGCCTCAAATCTCTTCTGGTTGCCGATCTCCGGCGCGGTGTCCGACCGGGTTGGCAGGCGCCCGATCCTCTTCGGCGCGACGGTGCTGGCGCTGGTCACCGTCTATCCTACGCTGTCCTGGCTCGTCAGCGAGCCGAGCTTCGCCAAGATGCTCGCCGTCGAATTATGGCTGTCGCTGCTTTACGCCTGGTACAATGGCGCAATGGTGGTGGCGCTGACCGAGTTCATCCCGGCGAGCGTGCGCACCTCCGGCTTCTCGCTCGCCTATAGTCTCGCCACCACGCTGGGCGGATCGTCGCTGGCGATCTCGACCTGGCTCATTCGCGAAACCGGCGACAAGGCGGCGCCGGGCTATTGGATGAGCTTCGCCGCGCTCTGCGGCCTGGTCGCGACACTGGCGATCTACGCTCGCCGTCCCGAGGGGGAAGCCGAACCGGCCGCGGCCTGAGACGCCAACCGGTTGCGCGGCGCGCCAAACCGCGCTCAACTGGCGCCCGAGTTCGCAGCATAGCGAACCGGGGGAGGACATCATGGCCGCAAGCGATCTCGAATTGCGCGTGACGAGCCGCGTCGCCTGGCGGATCGTTCCATTTCTGATCGTCTGCTATTTCGTCGCCTATCTCGACCGGGTCAATGTCGGCTTCGCCAAGCTGACGATGGACGCCGACATCGGTCTCAGCGACACAATGTTCGGTTTCGGGGCCGGCGTCTTCTTCCTCGCCTATTTCCTCTTCGAGGTTCCCTCCAACCTCGCGCTCGACCGGTTTGGCGCGCGGCGCTGGATCGCCCGCATCATGCTGTCCTGGGGGCTGATTTCGGGACTGATGGCCTTTATTCCGAATATCGCCACGGCGACGGGCTTAAGCGGCGAACACACGTTCTACGCGTTGCGCGTCCTGCTCGGCTTCGCCGAAGCCGGCTTTTTCCCCGGCATCATCTTTTATCTGACGCTGTGGTTCCCCTCCGCCTATCGCGGCCGCATGATCGGCTATTTCATGGCCGCGATCCCGCTCTCGTCGG
Source organism: Bradyrhizobium sp. (assembly GCA_004799435.1). Taxonomy (GTDB): domain Bacteria; phylum Pseudomonadota; class Alphaproteobacteria; order Rhizobiales; family Beijerinckiaceae; genus Roseiarcus. The sequence goes on along the minus strand of SSMV01000113.1, from coordinate 2,102 downwards.
CGATCGGCTCGCCGATCTCAGGCGCGTTGATGGGGCTCGACGGTGCGCTCGGCCTCAAAGGCTGGCAATGGCTGTTCATCGTCGAGGCCGCGCCCGCGCTGATCCTGTCCGTCGTCACTTATTTCTATCTGACCGACCGCCCGGCCGACGCCCGCTGGCTCGACGATGAAGCGCGCCATTGGCTCAGCGCCCGCATCGCTGCAGAAGAGCAGGTGCGCGCCAAGGTCTCGCCAGCGAGCGTGTTGCACAGTCTGGTCGATCCACGCGTGCTCGCCGCATCGGCGATTTATTTCGGCGTCGTTTCCTGCCTCTATGGCGTCGGCTTCTGGCTGCCGACCATCGTCAAGGGCTTTGGCGTGTCGATCGCCCTGAACGGCTGGATCACGGCGATCCCCTATGCCGTCGGCTTCCTCGGCTCGATCTGGTGGGGCATGCGCTCGGACGCGCAGCATGAGCGCCTGCGCCACCTCGCGATCGCGCTGGCCTGCGCGGCAATCGGCATTGGCGCCTCGGCGGCGCTTGGCGACCCGCTGCTGAAAATGATCGCGCTGACCTTAGGCGCTTTCGGCGTCTTCGCTGCGCTGCCAATCTTCTGGACCTTGCCGACGGCGATCCTTTCGGGCGCAACGGCGGCCTCGGGAATCGCCGCGATCAATTCGATCGGCAATCTCTCCGGCTATTTCGGCCCCTTCGCCATCGGCTGGATCAAGGACCAGACGGGGTCCTTCGCCTGGGGCCTGGCGGCGATTGCCGGTTGCGCGGCGCTGGCGCTCGTCATCGCGCTCATCCTCGGCCATGACCACGCGCTCGAACGGGCGCCGGAGACGCAGACGACGTAACGCGCGCCTAAAGCGGCCGCGCGACTTCGAGCACGAGATCGGCCAGGCGCTCGGCGGCGTCGGCGACGCCCGCCGATTTCGCTGCGGCGGCGGCGGAAGTCAGCGCCGCCGGGTCGGCGAGCGCGGCGCGCAACAGGCCGGCCAGGCGTTCGGGCGTGAATTCGCTCTGCGGCACCACCGTCGCCGCGCCGCTCGCCGCCAGCGCTGCGGCATTGGCCGCCTGATCCTGATCGAGCGCATGCGGAAACGGCACCAGGATCGACGGCCGGCCGATCGCCGCCAGTTCCGAAACGGTCGAGGCGCCGGAACGGCCGATAACGAGCTGCGCCGCCGCCATATGCGCCGGCAAATTGGCGAAGAACTCGGCGAGGTCGACCGGAAAATCCATCGCCGCGCAAGCGGCGGCGACGCGCGCTTTGTCTTCGCCGCGCGCCTGCATCGTCAGGCCAATGCGCGCGCGCTCCGGCGCGTCGAGCAGCGCCAGCGCGGCGGGAACAATGTCGGCCATCACCCGCGCCCCTTGGGAGCCGCCGGTGACCAGAACGGCGAGCCGCCCATCCGCGAACGGCGGATAAGGCGCCGCAGCGGCTTCGATCACCGCGGGGCGCAGCGGATTGCCGGTGAAGCGGGCCTTGGTGCGCTGGGCCGCGCTCAGACCTTTGAGCTGGGGGAAGCCGGTTGCGATACGCGTCACCCGCGCGGCGAGAAAGCGGTTGGCGCGGCCCATCACCGCATTCTGTTCGTGCAGCACGCTGGGCGCGCCGAGCAGAGCGGCCGCCAGCAACGGCGGCACGGTCGGATAGCCGCCAAAGCCGACGATGGCGCGGGGACGCAATCTGGCGATCAGCGCCAAAGCCGCCGCCAAGCCAAGCCCAAGCGTCAGCGTCGCGCGCGCCTTGTTGAGCGCCCCCGCCCCGGTCGTCGTCGCGGCGGGGATTGCGTGAACGGCGCGGGCGGGAAAATCGCCGCCATAGCGCAGCGCGCGTGAATCGGTGGCCAGTTCGATTGCGGCGCCACGCTTCTCCAGCGCAGCGGCGAGCGCGGCGGCGGGAAAGAGATGGCCGCCGGTTCCCCCGGCGGCGAGCAGAATGGCTCGGGCTTCGCTCACATCGCCTCCGCCGGTCGCGCCTGCATGGCGGCCAGCGGTCGTCGCCGCGTCAGCGCGATCAGGAAGCCCATCGCCAGCCCGAGCGCCAACAGCGACGAGCCGCCGTAGGAAATGAACGGCAGCGTCATGCCCTTGGCGGGAATCGCGCGCAGATT
>SSMV01000112.1 GCA_004799435.1 Bradyrhizobium sp. | reverse complement strand
GCGCGTCATGTAATAGCCGTGCTCCGGGTCGGCGAGCGCCAGTTCCATATAGCGTTCGACGGTGATCGGACCGCTCTTGGCCACGGTCTGTTTGATCGTGTCGCCGAGCGCGCTCATGCGCTGTCTCCGGCTCGAGCGCGCAGCGCCCAGACGATCAGCGCCAGCCCGACGATCATCACCGGCGCCGACAAGACCATCCCCATGGTCAAACCTCCGCCAAGATCTTCGAGGCGCGGATCGGGGTCACGGAAGAACTCGCTGAAGATGCGGGCCGCGCCGTAGAGAAGACCAAAGCCGCCGGCCAGCAGTCCGGGTCGGCGCAAAGCGCCAGAACGCGCGGCGATCGCCAGCACGACAAAGACCAGCAACCCTTCGAGCGTCGCTTCGTAGATTTGGCTCGGGTGACGGGGCAGGCCATCGGAGCCGGGAAAGACAATCGCCCAGGGCACGTCGGTCGGTCGGCCCCAGAGCTCCGGCTTGATGAAATTGGCGAGCCGGCCAAGAAAGATGCCGATTGGCGCGACCAGCGAGGCGAGGTCGAAGACGGTCAGCAGCGGCGCGCCATAGCGCCGCGCAAACAGCGCCGCGCCGATCGCCGCGCCGATCAGCCCGCCATGGAAGGCCATGCCGCCGCGCCAGACCTCGAAGATTTCGAGCGGATGCGCGAAGTAGTAGCTCGGGTCGTAGAACAGAACATTGCCGAGCCGGCCGCCGACGATGACGCCGATGGCGCAATAGACCAGCAGATCGTCGACGCTCTCGGGGCTCGGCCGGGCTGCGCCGCCCCATAGACGATCGGCCGCGACAAGGCGGCGGATCAACGCCCAGCCGGCAATCAGTCCGGCGATATATGCCAGCGCATACCAGCGAATCGCCAAGGGGCCCCATTGAAACAGGATGGGGTTGATCACCGGAAAGGGCAACACAAGCGTGGGCATTTGCGCCGTGATGCGATGCGCCCCCTGGACCGTCAAGGGTCGGCGAGCGCTTTCAGCCCCGCTATCCGCTGACTTTCTTAGGTCTCGACGCCGCGCCGCCTACGCTTGGGCTTCGTTGCGCGGCGAGCTTGTGGCGGGCGAGGCGCTCGTAGAGCGGCCGCGCCGCCGCCGCCACCGGTTTCAGCGAATCAGGCAGATCGTCGAATCCGGGCTCGGCGCGCGGCGGCGCGAAACCGGTCGAAGCTTCGACCGCCTCGTACCAGGCCGGCGCCCAGACGCCGTCGCTCTGGCGCCGACCCGGCGCCCAGGCCAGCATCGCCGGATCGAAACCGATCCCGAGCCCTGCGCAGAGCGCATTCAGGATTCCGCGCGGATCGGCCTGCAGATCGCGCCCGTCGATCACCGGCGGGGCGCGGCCTAGCCGGTCGGCGGCGCGCTCGAACAGCGCCAATTGGGCCGGCAGGCCGATCTCGTCGAGCGCCAGCGGTCCGGGACGCTTCCGCGCATAGGAGGCGATCACCGCCTCGGGCGCGCGAATGAGAAAGGCATTGGCGAGCCCATCAATCCAGTCGCGGCCGAACTCGCGCAGCATATGATGGGTCATATGCTTCTGATACCAAAGCGCCCTGCCGCCGGGCGCGGCGCCGACCATCGCAGCGGCCACTACGCGCCAATCCGTCGGCTGCGAGGCGATCACCTCTTCGCGCATCGGATGATCGAGCCCGGTCGCCGCGAGATAGGCGGCGTAGAACGGCTCGTCGCTGACCGCACAATCGGCGCGATTGCCGAAGGCGCGCATCAGCGCTGTCGAGACATTGCGCGGCCCCGACCACATGGCGATGCGAAGCGGCTGAGGGTCGGGCGTCACGGTCAGGCGCGGCCTCGCGCTTCCTCCGCTTCGAGCGCCTTGTAGAGCGCGCGGAGCTGCTTGGTGAGTGGACCCGAGGCGTCGCTCGCCTCGCGCGGATAGTCGCCGATCGGTCGCCCGTCGACTTTGGCGACCGGCGTGAGCCCGGCGAAAGTGCCGGTGCAGAAGGCTTCGTCGGCGCCGTAAACATCGAACAGCGAGAAGTCCTTTTCTCGCGCGACGAGGCCGGCGCGGCGCGCCGCGCGCAGCACCGCGTCGCGGGTGATGCCGCCGAGGCAATAGCCGCCGCCCGACGTCCACAATTCGCCGCGCCGCAGGATGAAGAAATGCGTCGAATTGCAGGTCGCGACGAAGCCGCGGTCATCAAGCATCAGCGCTTCGTCGGCGCCGGCCTCCATCGCCTGAATGCAGGCGAGCACGCAATTGAGCTTGGAATGCGAATTGAGTTTCTGGTCCTGCTCGGCCGGGCCGGTGCGTCGCACATGAACGGTGAAGAGATCGAGACCGCGCGCCAGCATCTCCGGTCGCGGCCGCTTCCATTCGGGAATGATGACGATCGTCGCCGCGCCGACGGTCAGGCGCGGGTCCTGATAGGGCGAGCGCTTGACGCCGCGCGTCACCATCAGCCGGATATGCACGCCGTCGCGCATTGCGTTGGCTTCGATCACATCGAACAGGCGCTCAGCCAGCGCAGCGCGCGACAGGCCGATATCGATGCGCAGCATCTTCGCGCCGTCCCACAGGCGGTCGAAATGCTGATCGAGGAAGGCGATGCGGCCGTCGTTGAGTCTCAGCCCTTCCCACACGCCGTCGCCAAGCACGAAGCCGGAATCGAAGACCGAGACCTTCGCCTCGGCTCGCGGGGCCAGGACGCCGTTGACGCTGATCAGCGCCGCGTCGTTGCGCGGATCGTCGACATAGTCCTGCGAACCGGCGGAAGACGAAGAGGCGGCCTGCATCGAATTGCTGCTCCTGACGGGACGCCAAGCCTAGACGGCGGGCAAGGCGGCGAGCAAGTGGCGACGGACGTAGCTGACTGCTCATCGCGCGTTGTCCGAAGATATTGCCGCTGTTATGATCGTCGGCATGACAGTGGCCGAAAGGACCCTTTCGCGGCGCGAGCCGAAGCAGCAACGTTCGCGGCAGACGATGGACGTCGTGCTTGAGGCGGTCCCACTTGTCGTGAAGCGCCATGGGGCCCAGGCCATTACCACCAATCGCATTGCGGAGGCGGCAGGCGTCAGCATCGGGTCGCTGTATCAGTACTTCCCCGACAAGCGCGCAATTTTCACCGCCCTTCATGACCGACACGTCGAGGATGTGCGGCAGGTCATCGAGCAGACTAAGGCTGACTGCGTTGCGGCTCCGCTGGAGGAATTCACGCGCGAACTCGTCCAGGGCCTGGTGAATGCGCATGCGCAAGGCGCCGAACTGCACGAGATTGTTTCGTCCGCCGTTCCGCAGAGCGCTCTGGGCTTTACGGACGCTCTGCATCACACGTTCGCATGGGCGCTGTCGCGCGCCGACCAGGAGCGCTACAGCCTCGGTGAGACGGAGCGAATGCTTTTTGTTCTTCCACGAATGGTGGAATCGCTCGTGCACGGAGCGGCGCAGCAAACGCGCGACACCATCACGCGGGATGGCGCCGGGAACGAGGCAATCCGCACCATATTGGTCTACGTGAATTCATTTCAGGGCGGGGCGCCGAAACGCTACTGAAACGACGCGGCGTTCTCGGCGGCCCATTGATCGAACGAGATTGGTTCGCGCCCGGTCACCCGCTTTACCCCGTCCGTCACGGTCTCAAGTCGGCCCTCGCGCACCGCGCGCCAGATGCCGACGAGGGCATCGACGTAGGGCCCTTTTCCCGCCCATTCGACGGCGCCGGCATAGGCCTGCCGGTCGGATATGTCCTCGAAGCCGACCGGTTTGCCGATGGCTCTGCCGATCGTGGCCGCCATCTCTCCGTACGACAGCGCCTTACGGCCGGTGATCACCAGGGCCTGTCCGTCGTGGTCGCGCGTGGTCAGAGCGGCCGCGGCGACGGCGGCGATGTCGTCAGGATGGATGAATGCGATCTTGCCGCCACCCGTGGACGAGCGCAGCACGCTCTCTCGGCGGATGGACTCCGACCAACCGAGCGCGTTGGACATGAATCCGGCTGCCTGAATGAAGGTGAACGCCACCCCGCTCTCCCGAATGGCGTCCTCGCCGCGTGCGTGCCATGGCCCGGTGCCGATCCCGGTTCGCACGTCCAGCGTGGAGAGCTTGACCACATGTCCTACGCCTGCGTGACGCGCTGCGAAGGAGACCGCGCGATCCCGCTTCTCGAGATCCGATCCATCGGTCACGAGGAATATTCCGTCGACCCCAGCCAGAGCGGTCGCGAGCGAGGGACCTGGCTTGTCGAGGTCTCCGGTGTGGATGTCGACATGGTCGCCGAAAATGGCTCTGGCTCTCTTCGCGCTGCGCACGAAAACGGATGGGCGTGCTCCAGAATCAATGAGACGCTGAGCAACGCGAGAGCCGACGTTTCCCGTCGCGCCGAAGACGAGGTGTTTCACTTGAGCTTGCTCCAGCCACGGAGCACTTCGAGCGCCAGCCGCTTCTGGCCCGCCGCAGTGAAATGCAAACCGTCGTCCATGAGCAGGTCGGATGGAGGCGGACTCCCCAACATGGAGAAAACGTCGATAACCCGCTCGTCGCCGTCGCGGACGATCTTGGCGACTCGCGCCAAGTCTTCGTTACGGAACCGAACGCCCCACCTGGCCAGGCCCCAATGCGCCGCCACCTGCGCCTCGTTGACAGCGGGTGGGGCGATCCAAACGCTGTTCGCAGTGGTCTCTCTGGAAACGCGCTGACGCAGTTCGGCAATATTGCGCGCGGTCTCCTCATGATGGACGAGTGTCTTCGTGGGGTGCGGGCCCTGTGTGCGGGCGTCATTCGTACCGACGAGGAAGAGGATCCAGTCGGGCTGGGAACTGATGGCGGCCGCGATCCGTACGAGACATTGTGTGGTCGTCTCGCCCGCAACTGCGTCGATGGTCAACGAAATCCCGTCGGCGGCGCGACGCATCGCCAGTATTTCCCTCAGGATGATCGCCCAGGACTGGGGGTCGGAGGTCAGACTGTCGCCGAAGGCCACGACATTGGCCCCTTTCCGCAAGGGAAGGCGATCGACCATCGACGCCACGGCCTCGTCAGCAAGCAACGCTGCGGCCGCTTCCGAGGCCTCCTTTTGCATGCGGCCAAGTTCGGTCGCGTAGACCTCGATCGGGAGATTGAGGAGCCCGGCATGGGCGGTCTGGCTGAGGCTGGCGCCTCCGGGGAGGGAGGCCAGGGTCCGCTCGGGTTGGATTACTTTCAAAAGCCAGCGCAGTTGCTCATCCGACATGGGTTCCGCCTCGCAGTTGGATCGGTTTGCAGGCGGCAAGTCATAGCCGCGCCCCAGGGGTGTCGCTACTCGCGTTCCAGACTCATTAAAGCATTGTGATTGCTTATAAAATCAGCAACTTTCAGAGCCTTGCTCAGATTAGAGCGGTTGCCGGTCGCGCTGAGACAGTCGGCCAGGAGCCAGCGGCGCTAAATCTCGATCTCGCGGCCGATCTCGACCACCTGATCGTGCGGCAATTTCAGGAAGTCGCTGATCCGCGCGCCGTTGCGGCTCATCGCGGCGAAAATCATCTCCTGCCAGAGCGGCAGCGCGCGATTGTCCTGGCGCGGCACGATGGTCTCGTGGCCGAGATAATAGGTGACGTCGTCAAGGTCGATCTCGACGCCCAGTTGTTTGCACTCGGCAAGCAGCTTGGGGATGTTCGGCAGCTCCATGAATCCATAATGCACTTCGGCGCGCCAATAGCCGTGACCGACGCAACTCGCGCTGAGGCGCTTGTCGGAGCTGACGCGCGGCGTCGAGGCGACGGTGAGGGTGAGCGAGAGCACCAGTTCGTGCAGCGAGCGATTGTGGCTGATGTGCCACCACATCACCGGCGGCGTTCCATCCTTGGCGCGGGTGAGAAACACCGCTGAGCCCGGCACCCGTGCGATCTTGCCCGATTCCAGCATCGCGACGAGCGTCGAAGTCGGCGTCAGCTCCGAGGCGATTTTTTCGTGGACGGCCACTGCGCCGCGGTGCCAGATCCACATCAGGCCATAGACCGCGCAGGCGAGCAGCAGCGGCACATAGCCGCCGTCCAGCACCTTGGCCATGTTGGCGACGAAGAAGGAGCCATCGACCAACAAAAAGAGTCCGGCGACCGCCCCGGCGCCAAGGATATTCCAGCCCCAGACCTCGCGCATCGCGATGAAGAGCAATGCGCTGGTCATCAACATGGTCAATGAAACGGCAATGCCATAGGCGGCGGCGAGATTGTCCGACTTGCCAAACCAGAGCGCCAACGCAAGCGTGACGATCATCAAGAGCCAGTTGACCGCGCCGACATAGATCTGGCCATAACCCTCCGCGGAAGTCTGTTTGATCGTCAGGCGCGGCAGCCAGCCGAGCTGAATGGCCTGGCGCGTCATCGAGAAGGCGCCGGTGATGATCGACTGGCTGGCGATGATCGTTGCGATGGTCGCCAGCAGGATCAACGGCGTCAGCAGGGGCGCCGGGCACAGGCGGTAAAAAATGTTGCCCTCGGTCGGCGCGCCCGCCAGCACCAGCGCCGCCTGTCCCGCGTAGTTGAGCACGAGGCTCGGGAAAACGAGGGCGAGCCAGGCGACGCGAATTGGCTTCGGTCCGAAATGGCCCATGTCGGCGTAGAGCGCCTCGGCGCCGGTCACGCAGAGAAACACGCCGCCGAGGATGAAGAAGCCGGCGGCGCCGCCCGAGATGAGAAACCTTACGCCGTAATAGGGATTGAGCGCGGCGATAACCGCGGGATGCAGGGCGACGCCATAGACGCCAAGCGCAGCCATGACGAGACACCAGGCGAGCATCAAGGGTCCGAAGGCGCGGCCGATGCGCGCGGTGCCGAGCGGCTGGACAGCGAAGAGCGCCAGCAGGATCGCGACAGCGGCTGGCAGCGCGACGGCGGCGAGTTTCGGCGTGACCAGCTCCATGCCTTCGAGCGCGGAGAGTACCGAGATCGCCGGCGTGATCGCGCCGTCGCCATAGATCAGCGCCGCGCCGAACAGACCCACCGCGATGATCGCTGGGCGCGCCCGCTGCTTGACGCCGAGCAGCGTCATCAAAGCGATGATGCCGCCTTCGCCTTCATTGTCGATGCGCATGGCGAAGCCGACATATTTGACCGTGGTGATGAGAAACAGCGTCCACAGGATCAGCGACAGCGACCCCAGCACCGTGGCCGGTTCGGGATGCGCGCCGGTGAAATCGAGCACCGTCTTGAGCGTGTAGAGCGGGCTGGTGGCGATGTCGCCGAACACCACGCCGAGCGCGGCAATCGTCAGCGCCGGCAGCGCCGTCTTGACCCCTGCATGCGCGGTCTGGCGGTCGCCGGCCATTGTTTCTCCTGTCGTTTTCGCCGCCTGGGCGGGCTGGATAGTCTCGTCCTCTTATAACGTCAGGATTGCGACAATTCGGACGCGGGCCTGGCCGAGGGGTCGCCGGACAGGCCGCCCGGCGAGCGTAACAACCGGTCAACCTTAAGAAAATTCAGGGTTTCTTCTTACCGGAGATGCTTCGAATTTTACTGAATTGCTTTTCGCGGCGCCAAGCCGATTGGCCGACCCTGTCCTGCGTCAAGAACGGGGCGGGGTCATGTTGGTTTGGTTGGCGAGGGCGATTGGCGGGGCGGTTCTGCTCGGCGCGGCGTTCGGCGGTTTCGTCGAGGCTTCGGAGCAGCAATTGCCGAGCGCCAGCTTTGCGGAAGTCGGCGCGCCGACTTCGATTCCCTATGGCTGGGTCGACTTCTGCGGCCGCCAGCCGCAGGAATGCAACCTCGGCAAACTGGCGCCGCGCGACGTTCATCTCACCCCCCAAGTCTGGGCGACGCTCGCCAAGGTCAATCAATTCGCCAATAACGCGATTGAGCCGGTCAGCAATTTCGATCACTGGGGCACGATGCTCGACCATTGGGACTATCCGACCGATGGCAAGGGCGACTGCAAGATCTACGCGCTCTTCAAGCGCAAGCAGCTCATCGACGCCGGCTTCCCGCGTCAGTCGCTGCTGATGACGATCGTGCGCGATCAGGACGGCGAGGGCCACGCGATCCTCACCGTGCGCACCGACCGCGGCGACTTCGTGCTCGACAATCTCACCAACACGATTCTGCCCTGGGATCAGACCGGCTATCGCTTCATCAAGCGTCAGGCGCAGGACGACCCCAATGTCTGGCTGGCCATGACCGGCGCCGCCGCGACGATCGCCCGCGGCGACTGACCTCGGGCGAAGCGGCCCCGGCCCGTTCGCAAGCAGCGAAAGGCCACGCCAAGTTCGCGGTCTATCCACAACCTTTCAATCGAAAACGAACGGGCGTCGGCGCTTTGCGCCGCCGTCGCGAGTTCGTCTTGCGACCAAACCGGCGCGAAGGCTGAGCGCGCCGAAAAGGAAAGGCGTTGACGAAAGCGTAGCAATGGCTACACTTTCGCATTCATCGGGCGACCCCACGCGGGCGAGAAGACTGGCGGCGGCGCGGCAAAGGACGGGGATGGGTCAGGACTTAGCGCAGATATCGCCGCTGGCGGAACAATTCTCGCGCCGGGCGAGGCTCGAGGATCTGGCGCGTGGGCGGGATCGCCACCGCGTCTTGGAGACGCGCCGGGCGCGTCGCCCGCTGCGCCTGCTGTGGCTGCTGACCGGCCCAGGCCTGCTGGCGATGCTGGGCGAGAACGACGGCCCGAGCATGGTCTCCTACGCGACGACCGGCGCGACCTATGGCGTCGGCTTCTTCGTTCCCTTCATCCTGCTCACCTTCGTGATGGCTTTCGCCGTGCAGGAGATGACGGTGCGGCTGGGGGCGGCGACCCATCGTGGCCACGCCGAGCTGATCTTCGCGCGCTTCGGCCCCTTCTGGGGCTATCTGGCGATGGCCGATCTGGTGGTCGGCAATCTGCTGACCCTGGTGACCGAATTCATCGCCATTCAGGCCGGGGGTCTCTATTTCGGCGCGCCGGCGCCGGTCTCGGTCGGCATCGGCGCTCTCGTGGTTATCGCGTCTTTGGCGCTCAGGCGTTACGCGACCTGGGAGCGCGCGGTAATGATCTTCGCCGCCTTCAATCTGCTGTTCGTGCCGGCCGCGCTGTTCGCTCATCCTGACGGGGCGGCGCTGGCTCGCGCGCTCGCCACCTGGCGTCCGCTGCAGGGTGGATTCTCCGTCGCCTTCGTCACGCTGGCGATGGCCAATATTGGCGCGACGGTCACGCCATGGATGATTTTCTTCCAGCAGAGCGCGGTCGTCGACAAGGGATTGACCGTCGCCGATCTGCCGCAGGGCCGCATCGAGACCGCGCTTGGCGCGGTCGTCGCCGCAGTCGCGGCGATTGCGACCATCGTCGCCACTGCGCCGCTTTTCGCGGCAGGGATCGACGTTTCGAAATTCGTCAGCGGTCCCGATTTCGCCAGTGCACTGCGGCCGCTGATCGGCTCGACCGGCGCGACCCTATTCGCGCTGGGCGTGTTGGAGGCGGGGCTGGTCGCGGCGATGACCATCACCACCAGTTCGGCCTACGCCTTTGGCGAGACTTTGCGCGCCGGTCACAGTCTCAATCTCGATTTCACGGAGGGGCGGCTGTTCTATGGCGCGGCGATCGTCTCGACGCTTGCCGCCGCCGGCGTCGTGTTGATCCCCGGGGCGCCGCTGCTGGCGATGACGCTCACCGTCAATGTCATCGCGACGCTGATGATGGCGCCGGCTCTGCTGCTATTGCTGCTGCTGGCCAATGATCGGGAGATCATGGGTCGGCTGGCCAATGGCCGGTTCGCCAATCTGATCGGCGGGACCATCGTTGTCGCCATTACCGCGGTTGGCGCGATCTATGGGCTGGTCGTCGTCTTCCCCGGACTTTTGGGCAATTAGGATCGCGCCATGTCTGACCAATCCCGATGGCTTGAGGCGCTTGAACCCGATCAATTCGTCGCGGCGACCGAGACGCCATTGCCGCGCCGCAAACTGTCGCGCGGCGTGCTTGTTCTGCTGATCGCGCTCAGGATCTATGTTTTCATCACGGCGCCGATTGTCGTCTACGCCTTCGTTCGCGCCCTGCTCACGCCCTAGGCGGGGCTGGCCTTCCCGGCCGCTCGCGGCGCCTTGCGCTTCCCGCCCTGCTCGTGCAGGGAAGGCCGCGCGTCGCGCCCCGCGGCGCCGGGCGCGGGTTGAGCATGAAACGGGTGTTGGACGTTCTGTGGCCGATCATCGGCCTCGGGGCGGTCGGGCTTACGTCCTGGTTATTGTTCAAGGAGTTGCGCGGCCTTTCGCTCGCTCAAGTCAGCGATGCGATCGGGGCGATTTCGCCGTTGCGCTGGGGACTGGCGATCGCCTCCACCGCGCTCGCCTATACGGCGCTCGCCTGGTACGACCAGATTGCGCTCCGCCATCTTGGAAGGCGGCTGAGCTGGCGCTTTGTCGCCCTCGTCTCCTTCACCACCTATGCGCTCGCCCATAATATCGGCGCGTCGGTTTTTTCCGGCGCGGTGGTGCGCTATCGCGCCTATTCGACCAAGGGGCTGGGCGTCGCCGAGGTCGGCCTGCTGGTCGCCTTTTGCTCTTTTACATTCACGCTCGGCAATGTGCTGCTCGGCGGCCTGACCCTGCTCGCGGCGCCGGGTCTGGCGCAGCGCTACGTGCTGGGCGCCCCGGACTGGTCGGGCCCGGCGCTCGGCCTGCTGCTGCTCGCTGGGCCGCTGCTCTATATGATCGGTTCGCTGCTGCATTTCGCGCCTTTGCGGCTGCGCGGCTTCTCGCTCGTCTATCCGCGTCCACCGATTGCGTGGCGCCAATTCGCCGCCGGTCCGATCGAATTGATCGGTGCGGCCGGCATCATCTATTTTGCTTTGCCGCAGGCGGGAAATCCTGGATTCATCGTCGTGCTCGGGATCTTCCTCGCCTCCTTCACGCTCGCGCTGATCAGTCATGCGCCGGGCGGTCTCGGCGTGCTGGAATATTCCTTCCTCAAGGCGATGCCGGATACGCCGCCCGCCAGCGTGCTCGCCGCGCTGCTGGTCTTCCGGCTGCTCTATCTCATCCTGCCGCTGCTCTTCTCGCTCTTCGTCGTCGTCGCCTTCGAGCGCGAAAGAATCGGCGAGGCGCTCAGGCTGCGTAAGCCGGAGGCGCGCGATGGCTGAGCGACTGGCGCTTGGCGCTGACGACGTTCTGATCGTCGTCGATATGCAGAATGATTTTATCCGCGGCGGCGCCCTGGCGGTTCCCGGCGGGGAGAGTCTCACGCCGCTGGTCAATCGCCTGATCGGCTGCTTCCGCCAGTCCGTGTTGACGCAGGACTGGCATCCGGCGGGACATTCGTCTTTCGCCTCGTCGCATCCCGGTGCAAAGCTTTTCGACCGTATCGCCATGTCATATGGCGAACAGGTGCTCTGGCCGAACCATTGCGTTCAGGGTTCACACGGCGCGGCGTTGGTCGCCGGTCTCGATGTCACGTCGCCATTCCTCATCCTGCGCAAGGGCGTCAACGGAAGAGTCGATTCCTACTCCGCTTTTCTCGAGGCCGATCGCGCGACGACGACCGGCCTCGCCGCGTTGCTCAAAGCGCGCCAGGTCGCTCGCGTCTTCGTCTGCGGCCTGGCGACCGATTTTTGCGTCGCCTTCACCGCGCTCGATGCGCGCGCCGCCGGCTTTGAAACTTTCGTCGTCGAAGATGCGTCCCGCGCTATCGACGCCGACGGCTCGCTCGACGCCGCCTGGGCGCGCATGGACGCGGCCGGCGTAACCCGCATCAATTCGAGCGCGCTTCTGGGCTGACGCGGACCGGCTAATCCTTTACGCGCGCTTAACCAGCGCCGCGCCATGACTGAAGCCGCAGCGTTGTTTCCAGCCGCGTCGGTTAGGCGATGATCACTCTCCATCATCATCCGTTCTGTCCCCATTCGCGCTTCATTCGGCTGGCGCTCGCCGAATTCGGCGTCGAACCGGTCCTTGTCGAGGAAAGGCCGTGGGAGCGGCGACGGGAGTTCCTGCTGCTCAATGCGGAAGGCGCGACGCCGGTGCTGGCCGAGGCGGGCGGGCCAAACGTGCCCGGCGCCGGTACAATCGCCGAATATCTCGACGAGACGCTCGGCGAGGCGCTGGGCGAACGCCGTCTGCTTCCCGAGGATCCGCTTGGCCGGGTCGAGGTCCGGCGCCTGCTGCATTGGTTCAACGTCAAATTCTACGACGAAGTCAGCCGCCATCTGGTCGGCGAGAAGATCTACAAGCGATTCATGACGTCGAAAGAGGGCGGGGGCGCCCCCGACATGGATGCGGTGCGGGCGGCGCGCGCCAATTTACGCTATCATCTGCGCTATATCGGCCATCTCGCCCGGGCGCGGAACTGGCTGGCGGGCGATGCTTTGAGCTATGCCGATCTGGCGGCGGCGGCGCATCTCTCCTGCGTCGATTATCTGGGCGATGCGCCGTGGAACGAGAGCGAGACGGCCAAGACATGGTACGCCCGGATCAAGTCCCGACCGTCGTTCCGCACTTTGCTGAGCGAGCATCTGCCGGGCGTGAGCGCCAGTCCGAGTTACGCCGATCTCGACTTCTGAGCGGTCTACGGGCGAAGGCGCGCGAACTCGGCTTCGGTCTTTGTCGCATAACCGCCGCTGCGCCGCCGCCCGGCGCGGCGGATGGTCTCGCCGAATGGCTCGCCACCGGCGCCCAAGGCGACATGGCCTGGATGGCGGAGACTTTCGCCCGTCGCGCCGACCCCAAGACGCTGTGGCCCGAAGCCAGGAGCGTGATTGCGCTGGCGCTCAATTATGGCCCCTCCGTCGATCCGCGCGACGCGCTGGCGCATAAGGACCGCGGCGCGATCTCGGTCTATGCGCGCCATCGCGACTATCATGACGTGATCAAAGGTCGATTGAAGACGCTGGCCGCCTGGCTCGTCGTCGCCGCGCGCCCCGACCGCGCGCAGGTAAAAGTGTTCGTCGACACGGCGCCGGTGATGGAGAAGCCGCTGGCGGCGGCGGCCGGGCTCGGCTGGCAAGGCAAGCACACCAATCTCGTCAGTCGGGAGTTCGGCTCGTGGCTGTTCCTCGGCTCTATCTTCACCGATCTGGCGCTGACGCCCGACGCGCCCGAGGCCGACCATTGCGGCCAGTGCCGCGCCTGTCTCGACGCCTGTCCGACCGCGGCCTTCCCGGCGCCTTACAAGCTCGACGCGCGCCGCTGCATCTCCTATCTGACCATCGAAAATCAGGGCGCGATCGCGCCGGAATTCCGGTCTCTGATTGGCAATCGCATCTATGGCTGCGACGATTGTCTCGCCGTCTGTCCGTGGAACAAATTCGCGCAAGTGGGGCGCGAGGCGAAACTGGCGCAGCGCGACGATCTCGCCGCGCCGCCGCTCGCCGAATTGGCGGCGCTCGACGAAGCGGGATTTCGCGCGCGCTTTGCCGGCGGCCCGATCAAGCGGATCGGCCACGCGCGCTTCCTGCGCAATGTGATGATCGCGATCGGCAATTCCGGCGATCGCTCGCTGATCGGCGCCGCGAAGAGCGGGCTTGCGTCGCCGCATTCGCTCGTCCGGGCGATGGCGGTCTGGGCGCTGTCGCGTCTCGCTTCGCAAGCGGAACTCGCCGCGCTCGCCGAGCGCTTCATGCCCCGCGAACGCGACGATCAAACGCGCGAAGAATGGCGAATGGCTCTCAACAGCTCGCCCGAGCGCTGAGCCCGGCGAGGGATGGCACACAAACGGGAAATGGCAAACGCGAAAAGGCGACCCGCAGCGACGCTTCAGTGCGTCATCGCTCTTTCAGTTTCGTGCTTGAGCTTTTCGATTTCGTCTTTGAGGGTGAGTTTTTTTCGCTTCATCTCATGGAGCTTCAAATCGTCGACTGACGGGCGCGCTTCCTCCAGCGCAATCGCGTCGTCGATTTGCTGATGACGACGCACAAGTTCCGTCAAATGCGATTCGAGGGACATTGGCAGGCTCCCTTGATCATTAGCGAACAAATTGTGACACAACCTCGTGGTCTTGCAAGCGCAAATGGCCCCGAACACGCTCAAATTGGCGACGAATTCGACAGCAATTTAAGCATTGCGTGAGCGGGGCGCGGCGTCGGCGCGCTTGCGCCCCTTGTCGCGCGCCAGCATATTTACGAATCGGCGGCGCCTGAGCGCGCGCGCCGGTTTGGGACGAGGCCGGCAAGACCTAAAGGGTTTGGCCCCAGGGGCTTGGCGCAAGCGGCATGACGGAAAACGAATTGAGCGGCGAGGAACGGGCCGCCCTCGAGGGTCAGCTCGAACGGCTGCGCGAGGAGCACCGGGACCTTGACGCGGCGATCGAGGCGCTGCGGCAGGCCGGTCAGGCCGATCAGTTGCAGGTGCAGCGGCTCAAGAAGCGCAAGCTTGTCCTGCGCGACCGCCTGCAGCAGCTCGAGGACGCGCTGACCCCCGACATCATCGCCTGAACGCCTTACGGGCGGGGCTGGCGCGTCGCGCTCGCCTTGCCTCGGGCTTCCGCTTCCGTTAAGCGCAACCGCAGCCCATTTGGGGCTGTTCGCCTTCCTTCGCCGGCAGGGCCCGCGTGAACGCAGATTCAAAATCCGTCGCCATCATCATGGGCAGCCAGTCCGACTGGGCGACGATGCGCCGCGCCGCCGAGACCCTCGACGAGCTGGATGTCGGCTACGAGGCGCGCATCGTCTCGGCCCATCGCACGCCCGATCGACTGGTCGCCTTCGCCAAGGGGGCGAAAAGGGCGGGATTCAAGGTGATCATCGCCGGGGCGGGCGGGGCGGCTCATCTTCCCGGCATGACGGCTGCCTTCACGACCCTGCCGGTGTTGGGCGTGCCGATCGAGAGCCGGGCGCTGGCCGGGCAGGACAGTCTCCTGTCGATCGTGCAGATGCCGGCCGGCGTGCCCGTGGGAACTCTGGCCATCGGCGCCGCCGGCGCGGTCAATGCGGCGCTGCTCGCCGCCGCCGTACTGGCGCTGGTCGATCCGGCGCTTGAGCAGCGTCTGGAAGACTGGCGGGCGGCGCGCATGGCGGCGGTCGCCGAGTTTCCCAATGACGGCGAGCCGGGATGATTCTCGCCCCCGGCGCGACGATCGGCATTCTCGGCTCCGGACAGCTTGGCCGCATGCTGGCGATGGCGGCCCTCAAGCTCGGGCTGCGCTGCCACATCTATGCGCCGGAGCCGGAAGCCCCCGCCTATGACGCGGCGAGCGCCCGCACCGTCGCAAGTTTCGACGACGAGGCGGCGCTGGCCCGTTTCGCCGAATCGGTCGACGTCATCACCTATGAATTCGAAAACGTGCCGATCGCCTGCGTCGAGTTTCTCGCCCGCCTGCGACCCGTCCGCCCCGACGCGCGGGCGTTGGCGGTCAGCCAGGACCGGCTCGCCGAAAAGACCTTCCTGCGTGGCCTTGGCCTGGCGACCGCGCCGTTCCGACCGGTCGACGCCGCCGCGGCGCTTGGGCCGGCGCTAGCGGAGATCGGCCGTCTGGCGGTCCTGAAGACGCGCCGCCTGGGCTATGACGGCAAAGGCCAGGCGATGATTCGCGAAGGTTCCGATCTCGAAGCCCTGCATCGCAAGCTCGGTGGCGGACCGATGATCGTCGAGGGCTTCGTCGCCTTCGATTGCGAGGCCTCGGTGATCGCCGCCCGCAGTCTGGAAGGCGCAATGGTTGCCTTCGACCTCTGTGAGAACGAGCATGACCGCCACATCCTCGCCCGCACCCATGTGCCGGCCCGCGTCGCGCCGGAGATCGAGACGGCGGCCAAGACTTTGGCGGCCAAAGCGCTCGAGGCGCTCGACTATGTCGGCGTGCTGGCGATCGAGCTCTTCGTCGCCCGTGACGGGGCGGGCGCGGAGCGGCTGGTCGTCAATGAGATCGCGCCGCGCGTTCACAATTCCGGCCATTGGACGATCGAAGGCGCGCAGACCTCCCAGTTCGAGCAGCATATCCGCGCCATCGCCGGTTGGCCGTTGGGCGCGACGGCGCGGCGCGGGCGGGTCGAGATGGTCAATCTGATCGGCGAACAGGCCGACGAATGGCGCGACATCCTCGCTCAGCCGGAGCAGTCGCTGCATCTCTACGGCAAGCTTGAGGCGCGTCCCGGCCGCAAGATGGGCCATGTGACGCGGGTCTTCCCAGAGGGCCCGCGAAACGTCTGAACGGCTGGACAACCAAGGCGTTTTTTGCTACGGCGAGCCTCATGTGGGCGCGCTTGCTCTCCGAGTGGCGCGCCCTTTCGTCTCTGGCAAAGTTCGTATTTCGATTTTCGCCGCCTTCGTCGGGGGTCGAGGCCCCTTCAACACAGGAATGCCCGTGCAAGTTCTCGTCCGCGACAACAACGTCGACCAGGCCCTCAAAGCGCTGAAGAAAAAGATGCAGCGCGAGGGCATTTTCCGCGAAATGAAGCTTCGCGGTCACTACGAGAAACCCTCCGAGAAGCGCGCTCGCGAAAAGGCCGAAGCGGTCCGCCGGGCCCGCAAGCTGGCGCGCAAGAAATTGCAGCGCGAGGGACTGCTACCGATGAAGCCGAAGGTTGTGCCGGGCGCTCCGCGCGCTGCCGGCTGACCCGCTTGCGCTGACGCCGGCCAACCGAGGGGGTTGGCGGGCGGAATGGGGCAGGGGCGTTCTAGAAATTCCGCTGCGTTTGCGGCGGGCGGAGGTTGGCGGATCATGCGAAATTGGGCGCGATCCCCGAACTGGGCGGCATTGACTTTTTTCTCGGCGGTCGCCGCTCTGGCGCTGTCGGCCTGTAGCGAGACGCTTGGGCCGCTGTCGGGTTCGCCAAGCAAGGTCGCCGAAGTCGACCCCGATAGTTCCGGCGCCAGCGCCGGCAATATCGCTTCCCTCTCCGACGTCATTCAACGCAATCCGGGCGACTCGGTCGCTTACAACACGCGCGGCATCGCCTACGCCAAGAGCGGGCGCTACCAGAACGCGATCGACGATTTCACCAAGGCCGTGCAGATCGATCCGAAGTTCGGCGCCGCCTACACCAATCGTGCGCTCGCCTATCGCCAGATGGGCAAAGACGCCCCGGCGCTGGCCGACTTCAATGCGGCGATCGCCGCCAATCCCAATGACGCCTCGGCCTATCTTGGGCGCGGCAATCTGCTTCGTTCGCAGGACCATTTTCCCGAGGCGATGGCCGACCTCGATGCGGCGATCCGCCTTAATCCGGAAGGCGCTCAGGCCTATCACGCGCGTGGGCTAATCTATCAGCGCCAGGGCAATCAGGATCAGGCGATCACCGATTTCAACAATGCGATCGACCGCGATCCATTCGCCGGCGCGCCCTATCAGGCGCGCGGCCAGAGTCTCATCGCGACCGGCAAATACGATCAGGCGGTCGACGATTTCAACGCCGCACTCAATGTCGACGCCAATAACGCCGAAGCCTGGGCGGGCCTCGGCTTTGCTTATGAGAAGCTCGGCAACAAGCCGAAAGCCGTCGAGTCCTATGAGCGCGCCACGATGGTCTCGCCGACCAACAAGGACGCCAAGGCCGGGTTGCAGCGGCTGGGCTCGGCCTGAGCCGCGCGCGCTCGCGCCGTCAGCGCGCCATCGCTTTGACGATTGCGTCGGTCATCTTCTTGGCGTCGCCAAACAGCATCAGCGTATTGTCGCGGAAGAAGAGCTCGTTTTCGACACCGGCGTAGCCTGAGCCCATGCCGCGTTTGATGAAGAGCACCGTCTTGGCCTTTTCGACGTCGAGCACCGGCATGCCGAAAATCGGCGATTTCGGATCGGTCTTCGCTGACGGATTGGTGACGTCATTCGCGCCGATGACATAGGCGACGTCGGTCTGGGCGAATTCGCTGTTGATGTCCTCGAGCTCGAAGACTTCGTCATAGGGCACGCTCGCTTCGGCGAGCAGCACGTTCATGTGTCCGGGCATCCGGCCGGCGACGGGGTGGATGGCGTATTTCACCTCGACGCCATTCTTTTTGAGCATGTCGGCCATCTCGCGCAGCGAATGCTGCGCCTGCGCCACCGCCATGCCGTAGCCCGGCACGATGATCACCTTTGAAGCGTTCATCATCATGAAGGCGGCGTCGTCGGCCGAGCCCTGTTTGACTGGGCGCGTCTCCTTGCCGGCGGCGGCAGCGGTCGTCTCGCCGCCGAAACCGCCGAGGATGACCGAGATGAAAGAGCGATTCATGCCCTTGCACATGATGTAGGAGAGGATCGCGCCCGAAGAGCCGACCAACGCGCCGGTGATGATCAGCGCCAGATTGCCGAGCGTGAAGCCAATGCCCGCCGCCGCCCAGCCGGAATAGGAATTGAGCATCGAAATGACGACCGGCATGTCGGCGCCGCCGATCGGAATGATCATCGTCACGCCGAGCGTCAGCGACACGGCGGCGATCAGCCAGAAGAAGATCGGCGACTGGGTGAAATAGAAGAGGACGATCAAGACGAGCAGCGCCACGCCGAGCGCGATGTTGAGCGCATGACGCTGCGGTAACATGATCGGCGCGCCGGACATGCGTCCGTCGAGCTTGAGAAAGGCGATGATCGAGCCAGTGAAGGTGAGCGCGCCGATCGCCAGACCGAGCGACATTTCGATCGTGCTCGCCGGATGGATCGCGCCATTCTCGGCGATGCCGAAGGCGTCGGGCGCATAAAGCGCGCCGGCCGCCACCAGCACCGCGGCGAGGCCGACGAGCGAGTGGAACATCGCAACAAGCTGCGGCATCGCGGTCATCTGCACGGTGCGGGCGCGCCAGGCGCCGAAGCCGCCGCCAATGGCGACGCCCAGCACGACCAGCAGCCAGGCGGCGCCGCTGGAAGGCGGCCGCAGCGCCAGCGTCGTCAGCACGGCGATGGCCATGCCGATCATGCCGTAGCGATTGCCTTGACGCGAGGTAGCGGGCGAGGACAGTCCGCGCAGCGCCAGAATGAAGAGCACGCCGGCGACGAGATAAAGCAGTGCGGCGAAATTGGCGTTCACGGGGTTGCGCCCTTCGCGATGCGTGTGACCATGAATGCGGCTGCGGTCGCCGCCGCGATAACGACGACTGCGACCAGCGGCACGACGTCGAGGGGAGAACTGAAGCCCGCCCACGTCGCTGCGACAGCGACAACCATAGGCGCCGTCAGTGATGCGTCCGACCGAAACCATTCCAAGAGATTGCTACGGAAGGACACAGGAGCCCTGACCAATCCGCTGGTGTAGGCTACTTGAGCGCACATTATCCCGCTAGCGATCATAATGAAGGCGCCTACCGCCAAGCCAAACTTGCCGGGAGACGGCGGCTGCAACTGGAAGCCAAACCAGAAGGCTGAATTCGCGAGAACGAATACGTTGAGGACATAGCGGGGTGGTCTCATCGCCCTCAGCCCTTCTTCTTATACATGGCGAGCATGCGCTCGGTGACGAGAAACCCGCCGAATATGTTGACGGAGGCGAGGATGAGCGCGACGAAGCCGACGAAACGGGCGATCGTCGAACCGCTGTCGATCGCCGCGACGCCAACGGAGAGCAGCGCGCCGACGACGATCACCGAGGAGATCGCGTTGGTCACCGACATCAGCGGTGTGTGCAGGGCGGGCGTCACCGACCAGACGACGTAATAGCCGACGAAAACCGCGAGGGCGAAAATCGCCAGGCGGAAAACGAAGGGGTCGACCGCGCCGCCCGTCGCGGCGTGACCGGCGGCGGCGAGCTGGTCGGCGTAGCTCTGGGCGGCCTGCGCCGCCTCCTGCGTGGCGTCGGCCGCGGCTTTCAGCTTGGCGACGGTGGCGTCGAGATTGTCCATCGGATCCTCTCAGAAACTTCGGCTTTCGCCGCTTCGCCCCGGCAACTTGGGCGGCGCGACGCATACGCGCCGCGGTCATCACGATTCCTTCAGCGCGAAAGCAGGATGAACGACCGCGCCGTCGCGGGTCAGCAGCGTCGCCTTCACCAGTTCGTCGTCCCATTTGACGGCGATCGCCTTGGCCTGTTTGTCGATCAGCGTTTCGACGAAGGCGTAGAGATTGCGCGCGTAAAGCGCCGAGGCGGTCGCGGCGAGCCGCGTCACATTGGAATTGCCGACGATCCGAACGCCATTCTCGCTCACGACGACTTCGCCGGCCCGCGCCAATTCGCAGTTGCCGCCGCGCTCGACCGCCAGATCGACGATGACCGAGCCGGGGCGCATCGAGCGCACCATATCGGCGCTGACGAGGCGCGGGGCGGGGCGGCCAGGGATAAGCGCCGTGGTGATGACGATGTCCTGCTTGGCGATATGGGCGGCGATCAGCGCCGCCTGCTTGGCCTTATAGGCGTCGGACATTTCCTTGGCGTAGCCGCCCGACGTCTCGGCCTGTTTGAATTCCTCGTCCTCGACGGCGACAAACTTCGCGCCGAGCGATTCGACCTGTTCCTTGGTGGCCGGGCGGACGTCGGTCGCCGTGACGATCGCGCCGAGGCGCCGCGCGGTGGCGATCGCCTGCAGGCCGGCGACGCCGACGCCCATGATGAAGGCCTTGGCGGCCGGCACCGTGCCCGCCGGCGTCATCATCATCGGAAAGCCGCGGCCATATTCGGCCGCCGCATCGATCACGGCGCGATAGCCGGCGAGATTGGCCTGGCTGGAGAGCACGTCCATCGACTGGGCGCGGGTGATGCGCGGCATCAGCTCCATGGCGAAGGCGTCGACGCCCGCGCTGGCGAGCGCCGCCAAAGCCGCATCGGCGCCGTAAGGGTCCATTATGGCGACGACCAGCGCGCCGCGCTTGATCTGGCCGATCTCCTCGGCGCTGGGGCGACGCACTTTCAGGACGATATCGGCGCCGAGCGCCTCGGCGCCTGAGACGATTCGCGCGCCCGCGGCGGCGAAATCGGCGTCGGGAACGCCGGCGGCCAAGCCGGCGCCACCGGCAACGGCGACTTCAGCGCCGAGCGCGATGAATTTCTTGACCGTCTCCGGGCTCGCGGCGACGCGCGTCTCCTGCGGATCCCGTTCGGCTGCGACCCCAATCAGCATGACGATATCCCGGAGTATCCGCGCGCCCTGGACGTCGGCGGAGCGGGATTATTTGAGAACGCAGGATTGCTTGAGAACGCGAGACTATTTGAGAACAATAGCGGCGAGGCCGAGCAGCACGCCGATTGGCGCAACGGCGCGCCAGCCAAGCCCTGTCGCGCCGCCAAGCGCCGCGGCGACCGACGCCAGGATGAAGCCGATCAGCGCGACGAAACCATGACCTTCCAGGCCCCATACGACCAGGCAAAGCACGGTGCAAAGGAGGTGGGAGATGGCGATTTCGGTGAGGCCGATAAAGGCGACGTAAGTCGATTCGTGTTGGGCCAGATCCCCGGCGTCCCCGGCCGTCGCCGCATCGTGATTCGTCGCCATGCTTGCCCCATCCCGTGGTGGTTCGACACCGTTCGGGATGTAAAGCATCAGCGTCTATGTCGCAACGGCGAAGCGGGCCGGGACGGGCGGGCCTCAGGCCCGTGCGGCGGTCTCGTGCGTGCGCTCCTGCGCCTTCTCGCGGCCTTCGAGCGACTCATATTTGGCCAGCTCGGTTTGCGCCTCGTCGAGGGCGCCCTTGGCGTCGTCGATCTGCGATCCGAGCTCGAAAATCGAGCGCTTCAGATTGTCGCGGCGGGCGCCGGCGGCCCGCGCATAGGTCGGATAAGCGAAATGGCCCGGATCGGCGATCCCGGCGCGCTTTTCTTCATTGGCGATTTCACGATCGAGATCGACGGCCATGCGATTGAATTCGGCGACCATCGTTTCGATTTGCCGAACCCGCCGGCGCTTTTCCTCGACCTGGAAGCGCTTGAGGCGAATAAGCGTGTCTCGCGATTTCATTCGAACGCACTCCTACGACCACACCGGGAGGACATCGCCGCCCGTCGATTCAACGCCACGAGACAGGCTCAAGATGGCGCAGGAAGGTTGCTCCTTTCTTAGCGAGGGCGATCCTCGCCCTACAGGTTTCGCAAATATCTGCAGCACAATGCCCTCGCGTTAGGGCTTCGTTTACCCGTCTCGTTAACAATCCTTAGCGTCGGCAACCCTGAAAGGTTGCGCCGCGAGCATGCGAGCGCGATCTGGAGGGCTGCGGACGCCGCGACGAAGGTTGAATCAACCCGGTCGGTTAGTAAGAATCGTTAATGTGTCGCTTTAGTCGGGGCGACAGCGAATCAGGTAAAAGTTTCAACGCCTTCCCTTTTGGGCGCAATAAGTCCGAGCCAGGGGTTGCGTAAGTGAAATACAATTTGTTAACCGTTGCTGGTCAGTCTGCGTGTCGAGTCGGTCGGGTCCGTTACCCGGTCGTGCGCCCGTGGTCTTGCGGGGCGGTTGCGGCGAGCGTTGCGCTGGGGCGTGCCTGCGGGGCAAGTCTGGGGATTTAACATGCGGATTCTACTGATCGAGGACGACGCGGCTACCGCGCAGAGCATCGAACTGATGCTCAAGTCCGAGAATTTCAACGTATATGTCACCGATCTCGGCGAAGAAGGGATCGATCTCGGCAAACTCTACGATTACGACATCATCCTTCTCGACCTTAATCTCCCGGACATGTCGGGCTACGAGGTCTTGAGAGCGCTGCGGCTGACCAAGATCAAGACGCCAATTCTCATTCTTTCCGGCATGGCGGGGATCGAAGACAAGGTTCGCGGCCTCGGCCTCGGCGCCGACGACTACCTCACCAAACCCTTCCATAAGGACGAACTGGTCGCCCGCATTCACGCGATCGTCCGCCGCTCCAAGGGCCACGCCCAGTCGGTCATCATCACCGGGGATCTGGTCGTCAATCTCGATCAGAAGACGGTGGAGGTCGATGCCCAGCGGGTCCACCTGACCGGCAAAGAATATCAGATGCTTGAGCTGCTTTCCTTGCGCAAAGGCACAACGCTGACCAAGGAAATGTTCCTCAATCATCTCTATGGCGGCATGGATGAGCCCGAACTGAAGATCATCGACGTCTTCATCTGCAAGCTGCGCAAGAAGCTCGCCACCGCCTCGCAGGGCCGCAATTACATCGAGACGGTCTGGGGTCGTGGCTACGTGCTGCGCGAGCCCTCGGCGGCCGACGAGCGCATCACGGCCTGACATTCGTCTCTGGGTCGCATAAAGCGCCCTGAAGCAGCCAATTCAAAATCCCGCAGGCCGCGCCTGCGGGATTTTTGTTTCGCCGGCTGCTTTCCTTCGGTCGCGGCTTGACCGTTCCTGCGTCCAACGGGCCTTGTGCGGGCGACAACACGCGCCCGGCGCGATTCTTGGAGACGGAATGTCGAACGCCGAACGCCTGTTCGCCCGCGCTGCGGTCAGCGCGCTCTTTCTCGTCAACGGCTTCGGCATGGGCGTCTGGGCGGGCGCGATCGCGCCGCTGCAGACGCGCCTTGACCTCTCGCCGGCCTCGCTCAGCCTGGCGCTGCTGGGGATGGCGGCGGGCGCCGTCGTCGCGATGCCGCTCGCCCCGGCGCTCGCGGCGCGGCTCGGCGGCTCGGGCAGAGCGGCCGCAGTCGGGGTCTTCCTCTATGCGCCGGCGCTGATCGCGCCGACCCTGGCGCAAAATCTCCCGACATTGGTCATCGCGACCTTCGTGCTGGGGGCGTTCAATGGCCTGATGGACGTCGCGATGAACGCCCATGGCACCGTCGTCGAGCGCGCCTGGGGCGGCGCGATCATGTCCTCGCTTCACGCCGCCTGGAGTTGCGGCGGCATTGCCGGCGCCGTCTTCAGCGGCGCCGCGTTGCACGCGGGCATGGGCGCGTCAGGCCTGCTGCTGTCCGCTGCAGCGGCGGCCCTGCTGGTCGGCGCGATCGCCGCCGGGAAGCTCGGGGCAGGCGACCGGACGCCGTCGGCTGGCCCCGTCTATCGTCTTCCCGATCTCAAACTGATCGGCCTGTCGCTAGTGGCCCTCCTCGGCATGCTCGCCGAAGGCGCGATGATCGACTGGAGCGCGCTTTACCTCACGCTCGTCGCGCGCGCGCCTTCCGATCTCGCCGCCGGCGGCTATGGCGTATTCGCCGGCGCGATGTTCGCTGGACGATTGATCGGCGACGCCGCCGTTCAGGCGGCGGGCAGGGCGCGCGTGGTCGCCTTTGGCGCCGGCCTTGCGGCGGTCGGCGTCGCGCTTGTGGTCATCTGGCCGGCGACGGCGGTCGTTTTTGCCGGCTATGCGCTGATGGGCGTGGGTCTCGCCAATGTCGTTCCCATTGTATTCAGCCAGAGCGCCGCGCGCGCCGCCTCGCCCGCCGCCGGGGTCGCGATGGCGGCGACAGTCGGCTACGCCGGGCTGATGCTGGGGCCGGTGCTGATCGGCGCCGCGGCCGGCGTTTTCTCGCTCCGGGTCGGCTTTGCGCTGATCGCTGCGGCGCTTGCGGCGATCGTCGCGATCGAGCTCCGGGCGCGACAGACCTGATCCTCAGGAACCATCTCCTTCGCTTTGACATTGTTGTGGATTGGCCGGCTCAAAAACGTTTGTGCGGCCTGCGCACGCGTCGCGCGAGCCGTGCGGATGCGGTAGTCTCGGCGCAAAAGGGGAAACGGCATGGCGGATATCGATAAGGTGGTTTCGGCGATTCTCGCCGCCGCCCAGGTTTCGGGCGCCATCAGGCAACCGGCCGAGCGTTACGTCGAGCAATATCGCGAGATCCTGGCGCTGCTCGACATGGAAGACAGCGCCGATCGGCACGCCGCCGCGCAGCGCGCGAGCCATGCCTCGGCCAAGGAAGCAAAGAAGCGTTAGCGCCTGCACATTCGCCCGCCTTCCGCCGGGTCGCCCTCGCTCTCGCCGCCGCCTTCCGATATGCTCAAGGCGAATCTCGGAGGGGGTCATGCTGGCAACGTTCACTGCGACGCAATGGTTGGAAGTGATTGTGGCGATCACCTTGCCGCTGTCAGTGATCGGATTCGTGGTCCATAGAGCTGTGCGCGGCGGCCCCATCACCGGCAAGGCGATCCAGGTTTTCGGCATCCTGCAACTGATCCCGGCCGTGCTCATCCTGGCGCTGGAAAATCATCTTTCCGATTCGGTGCTCGGCCCGCTGCTCGGGGCGTTCGGCGGCTGCCTTTTGTCCAATATCGGCAGAGACGCCTATATCGCGCCGCGCGCAGCGGAAAGCGGGCCGCCGCGTGTCGTGGAGAATGCGCCGCGCCCATCGGCAAGCGTTTGAAGTTTGATTTCGGAAGCGGCTCGCGGCTACGCGGCGCTTCCCTGGGGTTTTGAGGGATTGGCGGGAGGGCTCGATGCCGGTTTCATTCACGGCGCTGGAATGGGTGGAAATCGTCGCGGCCGCGACGATGCCGCTGACCGTGCTGGTCTATGTGGTGCAGCGGGTGGCCACGGGCGGCGCGATGATCAAAGGGTCGATCCAGCTCGTCTTTGTTCTGCTGGGCATGCCGGTCATTCTGGTGCTCGGCCTTGAGAAGCACCTGACGGAGGCGCCGCTCGGCACCTTGCTCGGCGCGGCGATCGGCTATCTTCTGTCGAACCTCGGCGGCGAAGAGGACCCGAGCCCGCGGGCCT
The DNA here is from genome assembly GCA_004799435.1 of Bradyrhizobium sp. Lineage (GTDB taxonomy): Bacteria > Pseudomonadota > Alphaproteobacteria > Rhizobiales > Beijerinckiaceae > Roseiarcus. The sequence goes on along the minus strand of SSMV01000112.1, from coordinate 9,426 downwards.
GAATGGGGTTTTGTATTTCGCGACGACCGTTGCGAGCCTGAGATCGCCTGCGGCGTAAGGGGCATGCGCCTCTGTGCTTAGCGGAAAGCAGCGGTAGAAAATGGCGGTCGAAGACCATCCGCACCATGCAAATTGGCTAGAGGCTTATAATCGCTACGTCGAGATTGAGCGCAACTACGTCGAGGCACTGATGCTTCGTCGTCCAGCTAGCGAACTCGCTGCTTTGAAGCGGGAGCGAGATGCGGCGTATGCCGCTTACAGACTTGCCGCTGATAGCATCGAGTAACCCGCGTGCCCCCAGCCTAGAGGCGAAAAGCGCCCCCGACGTGAACGCCCACGCCGTCATGATCGGGCGCATCGCTGGCAAGGCCTGCGCGCAGCCATAAAAGCTCACTTCGCCAAACTGAGACACTACCCCTTAATGCCCCGCCCTTGACTCTCCCCCTCGACAGGCTCAAAACAAGAACAAATAGCGAACTTGAGGCATGCGGGGATGTCGCTGGACGTCAGGGCTGACGGCGTGGCGCGTCTCAGACGCGTCGTCGCCAGGATCGAAGGCCGCCGCGAGGCCGAGCCTGCCGCGCGCACGCGCCGGCCGCTCAGGCTGACCCGCGCGCTCGACGCGGCGCTGGGCGGCGGCCTGTCCGACGATGGGTTGCATGAGATCGCGCCGGCGAGCCCCGGCGACGGCGCGGCGGCGACGGGTTTTGCCTTAGCGCTCGCCGCCCGTTTCATCGCCGAGCGCCGCCGCACGGCGATCGTCATGGCCGAGGATTTCGCGCTTCTCGAGGCGGGCGCGCTCTACGGGCCGGGCCTCGCCGCGCTTGGCCTCGATCTCAGCCGGCTTGTCTTCGTGCGCGCGCCCGATGCGCCGGCTTTGTTTCAGGCGATGGAGGACGCGCTGAAAAGCGGCGCGCCGGCCGTCGTCGTCGCCGAGGTCTGGGGGCTCAAGACCTATGATCTCGCCGCCTCGCGTCGTCTGCTGCTCGCCGCGCGGGCCGGGGCGACGCCGGCGCTGCTGATCGCGGCGAGCGCCTATGGCGCGGCCGACCGGCTCTCCAGCGCCGCCGAGACGCGCTTCGCCATCGCCGCCGCGCCGAGCGCGCATCGTCCTTCCGCCGGCGAAGCCCGCCCTCTGCCGGGCAGGCCCGCCTTCGCAGCGCGTCTCGTCAAGGCGCGTCTGCGGGCGGGCGAGACGGCGCAGGGCCTCGATCCGGCGAGGATCTTCTCTCTGACCTGGCGTAGCGAGGAGTTGTGTTTTGACGAGCCGACGCTTTCTCTCCCTCTGGCTGCCGCGGCTGACGACCGACCGCGCGCGGCGCGCGCATGAGATCGACCCGCGGGCGCCATTGGCGAGCGTCGCCATGGTCGCCAATGCGCGCCGGCTCATCGGCGTCGATGCGACAGCGGCGCGGCTTGGCCTGACCGCCGGCCTGACGCTTGCCGACGCCCGCGCGCGTCAGCCCACGCTTGTCGTCTGCGACGCCGATCCGCAGGCCGAGGCGAAGCTCCTCGAACGCGCCGCCGATTTTTGCGCCCGCTTCACGCCGCTCGTCGCGCTCGACGGCGCCGACGGGCTGATGCTCGATGTTTCCGGCGTCGCGCATTTGTTTGGCGACGAGAAGGGGCTCGTTTCAGAGGTCGAGGCGCGCCTCTCCCGTCAGGGTCTGACGATTGCCTCGGGCCTCGCCGATTCGCCGCGCGCCGCCTGGGCGCTGGCGCGTTTCTCGGCGCGCCGCATCGCGCCTGCCGGTCTCGCCGGCGCGGGCTTCGCCAAGCTCTTTCACGACATGCCGGTTGCTGCACTCGGGCTGGAGGCGGCGATTTGCGCCGATCTGGCCCGCGCCGGCCTGCGACGCGTTGGCGATCTCGCGCTGCGGCCGCGCGCGCCGATCGCCGCTCGCTTCGGCGCCGACGTCATCGCCAGGCTCGACGCGCTCAATGGCGAGGAACGCGGCGCGATCTCGCCGCGCTTCGCGCCGCCCGAGTTCAGCGTCGAGCGGCGTTTCGCCAGCCCGATCGAAACCAGCGAAGCGGTGATGGCGACGCTGGCGCGGCTCGCCGACGATCTCGCCAAAATGCTCGAACGTCACGGCAAGGGCGCGCGGCGGCTGGAGCTGATGCTGTTTCGCGTCGACGGTGGCGCAAGGCGCATTGGCGTCGGCGCCGGACGGCCGCAAATCGAAGGCCATGCGATGGCGCGTCTCTTCGCCGAGCGGCTCGCCGGCGGCATGGAGGAGACGGTCGATGCGGGCTTCGGCTTCGATCTTCTGCGCCTGTCCTGTCTTGCCGCCGAACGCGTCGCGCCCGTCCAGGGCGAATGGGAGCGGCTCGAGGATTCGGCCGGCGCGCGCGCGCTTGCCGATCTGATCGACCGTTTGAGCGCGCGGCTCGGGTCGCGGCGGGTGACGTGGCTCGAACTGATCGCCGCCCATCTGCCCGAACAGGCGGTCGCCGCCAGAGCGGCGGCGCTCGGCGCGGCGCGCGCGGGGCAGGGCGGTCAAATGGCTGCGCCCGCCGAGGCGCCGGCGCGGCCGCTCAGGCTGTTTGAGCGGCCGGAGCCGATCGAGACGCTCGCCGAAACGCCCGACGGGCCGCCGCTGCGCTTTCGCTGGCGGCGCGTGCTGCATGAGGTGACGGCGGTCGAGGGCCCCGAACGCATCGCCGCGCCCTGGTGGCGGCGCAGCGATGCGCCGACCCGCGACTATTTCCGCGCCGAGGACGGGCTAGGGCGCCGCTTCTGGCTCTATCGCGAAGGTCTCTACGGAAGCGAAACGACGCGGGCGAAATGGTTCATGCACGGGGTGTTCGGGTGACCCCTTTCCCCTCTCCCCCTGCGGGAGAGGGGAAAGGGGTGAGGGGTCGGCGCGAGCGCCTTGTGGCGCGACCCCTCATCCGGCCCTTCGGGCCACCTTCTCCCGCAAGGGGAGAAGGGTCGAGGCCCTTCGGGTTGCGTTCTCCCGCAAGGGGGGAAGGGGCGCGGTTATGTTGAGGATCGACGTGATGCCCATTTTCCATCGGCAGGTTCCTGAACTTGCCATAGTGCGCGCGCGAACGATGCGCGACGAGGCGACGAATGCCGAAAAGGCGCTGTGGCGACTTTTGCGCGATCGGCGTCTCGCGGCGATGAAATGGCGTCGCCAGGCGCCGATTGGACGTTTCATCGTCGACTTCGTCTGTTTTGAACATCGCGCCATTGTCGAGTGCGATGGCTCGCAACACGCCGAAAATCAGTGCGACAAACTGCGTGATGCCTGGCTTCGCGCGCAGGGTTTCGTCGTCATGCGTTTCTGGAACCACGAGGTTCTCAACGAACGCGCCGTCGTCATCGACACGATCCTTGCGCGCAGCGGTCAGCCATGGTGAACGCACGCCGCATTCCCCTCTCCCCTTGCGGGAGAGGGGTCAGGGGTGAGGGGTCGGCGCGCCAGCGCCTTGTTGCGCGACCCCTCATCCGGCCCCGAAGACCGTCGTTAGACGGGCGTCTTCGACGCCCTACCGCGCCACCTTCTCCCGCAAGGGGAGAAGGCGCATGATCCGCCTCGCGCCGCGCTACGGCGAACTGGCGACGACGACGAATTTTTCGTTTCTGCGCGGCGCGTCGCATCCCGAGGAACTGGTCGAGCGGGCGGCCCAGCTCGGGCTTGCCGGAATCGGGATCGCCGACCGCAATACGCTCGCCGGCGTGGTGCGCGCCCATGTTTACGCGCGCGAGAATCGCGAGAAGCTCGGCGCTTTCCGCGTCGTGACGGGCGCGCGGCTCGTCTTCGTCGACGACGCTCCGCAAGTGATCGTCTATCCCAAGGACCGCGCCGCTTATGGAAGGCTCAGCCGGCTGCTCAGCGCCGGCAATCTGCGCGCCCCCAAGGGCGCGTGCCATTTGCACTTCGCCGAATTGCTGGAAAACGCCGAGGGGCTGCAGGCGATCGCCATGCCGGGCGACCGGCGTTCCGAGGGATCCTCGTCCGGCGCTTCGCGCCGCCTGTTGCTCCAGCTTCGCGAAGCCTTCTCCGACCGCCTGTGGATCGGCGCGCGCCGGACTTACGATGTCGACATGCGCGGCGGGTTGGCGGAACGCTCGGCGCTGGCGCGCCGGCTTGGCGCGCCGCTGATCGCCGTCAATGACGTGCTGATGCATATCGCCGAGCGCCGGCCGCTCGCCGACGTCGTCGCCTGCATCCGCGAAAAGACGACGCTTCAATCCGCCGGGCTGCTCACGCAGGCCAATGCCGAACGCCATCTCAAGCCGCCGGAAGAAATGGCGCGCCTGTTCGCCGAGGCGCCGGACGCAGTCGAGGAGACGATCCGCTTCCTCGATGGAATTACCTTCAGCCTCGACGAACTCACTTACGAATATCCCGAGGAATTGCGCCAGAGCCACGCCACGCCGCAGGCGGCGCTCGAAGCCTTCGCCGAGGCCGGCGCCAAGGCGCGCTATCCCGATGGTGTACCGGAATCCGTGCGTCAGGCGCTCGATCACGAACTTGCGCTGATCGGGAGACTCAAATACGCGCCCTATTTCCTCACCGTGCATGACATCGTCCGCTTCGCCAAGTCGAAGGACATTCTCTGTCAGGGGCGCGGCTCGGCGGCCAATTCGACGGTCTGTTTCTGTCTCGGGATCACCGAGGTCGACCCCGCGCGTTTCAAGCTGTTGTTCGAGCGTTTCGTCTCGCCTGAACGCGGCGAGCCGCCCGACATCGACGTCGATTTCGAACATGAGCGGCGTGAGACAGTGATCCAATATATCTACGAGCGCTATGGCCGCGAGCGGGCCGGGCTCGCCGCGGCGGTCGCCACCTATCGCACCCGTTCGGCGATCCGCGAGACGGCCAAGGTCTTCGGCCTGTCGGATGATGTGATCGTCGCGCTCAACAACACCGTCTGGGGTCAGAGTTCGGCGCCGCTCGGCGAGGAGCGGGCCCGCACGGCTGGGTTAGATCCCAACGAGCCGACGCTCGCGCTGATGTTGCAGCTCGCCGGCCAACTGGTCGGCTTTCCACGCCATCTCAGCCAGCATAGCGGCGGCTTCGTCATCGCCCGCGATCGGTTCGACGAAGTCGCGCCGATCATGAACGCGGCGATGAAAGACCGCACCATGGTCGAATGGGACAAGGACGATCTCGACGCGCTCGGCATTCTGAAGGTCGACGTGCTGGCGCTCGGCATGCTGACCGCGATGAGCAAGAGCCTCAAGCTGCTCGAACGCTATTACGGGCGGCGGCTGACGCTTCTTTCGATCCCGTCGGAGGAGGCCTGCGTCTACGCGATGATCCAGCGCGCCGACACGATCGGCGTGTTCCAGATCGAAAGCCGGGCGCAGATGTCGATGCTGCCGCGCCTCAAACCGAAGGATTTCTACGATCTCGTCATCGAAGTGGCGATCGTTCGCCCCGGGCCGATCCAGGGCGACATGGTCCACCCTTACTTACGCCGCCGGCAGGGGATCGAGCCGACGGTCTATCCGTCCAAAGAGCTGGAGGACGTGCTCGAAAGAACGCTCGGCGTGCCGCTCTTTCAGGAACAGGCGATGCAGATGGCCATTGTCGCCGCCGGCTTCACGCCCGACGAGGCCGACAAGCTGCGACGCGCCATGGCGACCTTTCGCCGCGCCGGCACGATCCAGACCTTTCAGACCAAAATGGTCGAAGGCATGGTCGCGCGCGGCTATGAGCGCGACTATGCCGAGCGCTGCTTTCACCAGATCGAAGGCTTCGGCGAATATGGTTTTCCCGAGAGCCATGCGGCGAGCTTCGCGCTGATCGTCTACGCCTCCTGCTGGATGAAATGCCGCTATCCCGATGTCTTCGTCGCCGCGATGCTCAATGCGCAGCCGCTTGGCTTCTATGCGCCGGCGCAACTGGTGCGCGACGCGCGCGAGCATGGCGTCGAGATGCGGGAGGTCGACGTCAATCTGTCCGACTGGGATTGCACGCTGGAGAAGCTCTCGCTCTCCCGCGTGGCTTCGGAAGGCCTGCATCCCCGCCATGTTTCGATGGCCGAGGACATTTGCGCGACCCATGCGGTGCGGCTCGGCCTGCGACAGGTAAATGGCGCCAAGGAAGACGAGATGGGCCAACTCGTCGCGCATCGCGGGGCCGGCTATGATTCGGTGCGCGACCTGTGGCTGCGTTCGGGCCTTGAGGCGGCGACGCTCGAGCGTCTCGCCGACGCCGACGCCTTCCGTTCGCTTGGCCTCGACCGCCGCGAGGCTTTATGGGCGGTGCGCGGCCTCGGCCGGGTCGGCGATCAGGACGATCTGCCGCTCTTCGCGCTGAGCCGCCCGGCGCGGGAAGCCGAGCCCGACGCGAAATTGCCGCCAATGCCGCTCGGCGCGCATGTCGTCGAGGACTACCGGCGGCTTTCCCTGTCGCTCAAGGCCCATCCGGTCGCCTTCATGCGCGCCCGGCTCGATGCGCGCGGCGTCCAGCGTTCCAGCGCGCTGGCTTCGCTCAAGAGCGGCGCGCGGATCGCCGTCGGCGGACTGGTGCTGGTGCGCCAGCGGCCAGGCACGGCGAATGGGGTGATCTTCATGACGCTCGAAGACGAGACAGGAATCGCCAATCTGATCGTTTGGCCGAAGACATTCGAGCGGCTGCGCGCGACCGTGATCGGCGCCCGCTTCGTCGTCGCGACCGGCAAGCTGCAGAACGAATCCGGCGTCGTCCATCTCATCGTCGAGCGGATGGACGATCTGACGCCGATGCTCGGCCTCTTGTCGCGCGAAGGATCGCAGGACGAGCCCTCCGCCTTCGCCGAAGCGTCCGAACAAACGGCGTCACATCGCCAGGGCGACCGCTTCGCCCAGGTCCAGCTCTTTTACGACCCGCGTCTGCCGCCGACGCCAGCGCAGCGCGAAGCGGCGCGGGCGCTGCCGGCGGGACGGAATTTTCACTAAAGAAGGGCTCAGGCGGCGCGCGCCGTCAGTTCGGCGATGATCGCCTTCAACCGTTCGACGTCCATGCCGGCGGCTTCGCGCGCGTCGGCGATCATTTTGAGATTATTGGCCGACGACGCCGCCTTCCAGCCTTCGTCGAGCATGGCCAGCGCGTCGCCCAGCGCTTCCTCGGCGGCGTCCCAGTCGCTCTCGATCGCAGCCAGTTCGATCAGCGTCGCGTGGTCCCAATAGTCGCCGCCTTCATGGGCGAGACGCTGGCGCACCGCATAGCGCGCGACGCCCGCCATGTCCTTGGCCGCGCGGTCGCGCGGATCGGCGATGGTCATCAGCGTCACCGCATTGACGCCGGGATAGGCGTCGCGCCAGTCGGTCTCGAAACCCTGGCGATAGGCGGCGATCGCCTTGCGCAAATGCCCGCGCGCCTCGATCTCCTTGCCCGCCTGACGCGCCTTCTGCCAGCGATCCTTATGGATGCGGCCGAGCAGCCCGCAGGTCTCGCTCGACGGTCCGCGCTCGGTAATCAGGCCGGTCAGGATCGTCTCGGCCTCGCGATCCTCGCCCAATCGATTGAGCGCCAGCGCCCACTGTTCGCGCACAAGCTGCGTGCGCTGCAGCGCACGGTCGAGCTTGCCGCAGAGATCGACCAGCCGCCCCCATTGCGACAGCGCCCGGTAGGAGAGCAGCAGGTCGACGGCGACGCCGGCCTCGACCGCGTCGAGCGGCGCAAGTTCGTCGCGCAGCGCGTCGAGCGCCTCGACGCCCTTTTCGCGCGCCTCGGCCAGCCGCTTCTTCAGGACCTCCGCATAGGCAACCTGGGTGCGGAAGACATCGGTTTTCAACCGGTCGATCGGCGCCGCCTGATAGCCTTCGAGCAATTGGAAGAGCGGCGAATCCATCGCCCGATGGCCGCGCGCCTCGTTGAGCCGCGCCGTCAAAGCGAGCCGCGAAGCCGCCGCGTCGCTGGGCGCGCCATCCGCGCCCAGCGCATAGGGCAACGCCCGCAAGGGGCCGACGTCGAAGGGCAGCGGCGAGCCCAGCGCCATCGTCAGCACGGTCGTCTCCGGCCGCGCCGCATGACGGATGCCGAGCTCGTAATAGACATTGGCGTTGAGGATGGTGAGGTCGGCGATCGCATATTCGCTGAGCAGGATGCGCTCATACATCAGCTTATGGATGAAGCCGGCCCCTTTCTCTTCGTCGGCGCGCACCGCAGCCAAGCCCGCCGCCTCGACCGCCGGGCCGATCACTTCGGCGTAGATGCGATCGAAATCGACCGCGCGCCCGGATGGGTCGGGCTTGCGTCCGAATGGCATGATGACGAAGCAGACGGCGCGGTGGTCCATGTCTCTCCCGAAAGCGTCTCCCCCGACAGCACGCTCCGCGAGGCGTAGGCTGCGATCCTATACTCGTCGCGTCTGTAAGTCTGCCGCATCGCCGGATCACGGCGGCGGACCCCTCGCAATCCGTTCACCAAAAAGCGATCAGCCGACCCCTTGATCGAAAGAGGCCGGCGCTTATGTGCAGCGCACAGTGAGCAACGATCAGTGAACATCGCTCACTTTCACGTGAAGGGAAAAATGACATGCGCAATATGCTTCTTTTTGGCGCTTCGGCCCTCGCGCTCTCGCTGACCGTCGGCGGCGCCTTCGCCCAGCAGCAGTCTTACGCCAATCGGCAAGCGGGCTACACCGACAACGCTCCGTCCTACGCGTCCGAGGACGCCTATCGGCCGCGCGCGGTTCTGGGCGCCCATGAAGTCTATGGGCAGTCGGCGACCTCGTATCCCGATCATGAGGACGCCCGTTCGATCGGCCGCTGACCGCCTCTGACGCCCTTCGCCGAACCCGGTCTTTCCGGGTTCGGCGCAATGGCGATCCGCGAATTTAATGAGGGGCGCCTCGCGCGCCTCTCATTTTCATCGAGCCGCCCCTCTGACGCTGCGCTGAATCGCCGTCAGTATGCTTGGCGCGTTGCGCGTCGAACCTCTCAAAATTATCAGGTCGTTTGCGCGCCGGTCGGCTTTGCGACGCTGCGGCGGTTCGCAGACGTGCGCCGCCCCGCGCCGGCGATTTGACACGCCCTCAAAACCCACACCAAATGAATGGAGCGAGCTCGGCGCCGCGCGGCAATCTATGCCGTTTGTCGACTGCGACAATGCGGGACGCCGTAAAATTTTCTTGAGGATGGGGAGGATGGAAAGGTCGAGAGCCGCGCCCAAGCCAGCCAAATCCCCAGCAAAGTCTTATGTCATTTCCCTGGAAAACAGGAAGCGGCGTGGATTCGGCCACCAGCGGCTCGACGAGATTTTGACCGCCGCCCGCGCACTGTTTCTTGAACATGGCGCCGAGAATGTGACGACCCGACAGATTGCCGCTCGCGTCGGCATCTCTCAGACTGCGCTCTACGTCTATTTCAAGAGCAAGGAAGAGATGCTCGATCGTCTCGTCGCCGACGCGCTGGCGAAATTGGGCGCTGCGATCGAAGCCGTGAGCGCCGGCAATGAAGACCCCTACGAATTCCTGCGCCTG
>SSMV01000111.1 GCA_004799435.1 Bradyrhizobium sp. | reverse complement strand
ACTGGGACAAGCCCGGTCATGACGGCAAGAGGCGCGTCATTCCCCTCTCCCCGTCTACGGGGAGAGGGTGGGTGAGGGGCCCGGGGGACGGTCCACTCGATTGCCGCTCCGCCTCCCCGCCCCTCATCCTAACCTTCTCCCCGCTCGCGGGGAGAAGGGACGCGCCGCCCTTTCCGGTCCGTCATGCCCGGCCTCGAGCCGGGCATCCACGCCTTCATGACTTTCGTGAGCCTCGCCTGCATGGATGACCGGGACAAGCCCGGTCATGACGGCGAAGAGCTTGCCCCCTCTCCCCGTAAACGGGGAGAGGGACTCTCTGGATGGCTTCGCTCCGCTCGCAATGACGGAGGGTTCATCCGCCAATCGACCTTATCGCCTTCAGGATCGCCTCCGGCGTGCAGGGCGCCTCCAGCGTCGGCTGGCCTTTCGGCGCCGTCGCATGCACCGCGTCGAGGATCGCCGAATAACCGGCGATCGCCAGCATCAGCGGCGGCTCGCCGACTGCCTTCGAGCGATAGATGCTTTCGACCGCATTGGGCCGCATATGCAGGCGGGTGAAGAATTGCGGCGGCGCGTCGGAGGCGACCGGGATTTTATAGGTCGAGGGTGCGTGCGTCGTCAGCCTTCCCTTGGCGTCGAACACCAGTTCCTCGGTGGTCAGCCAGCCGAGCCCCTGAATGAAGCCGCCCTCGACCTGGCCGAGATCGAGCGCCGGATTGAGCGAGGCGCCGACATCATGCAGCAGATCGGCGCGCAGGATCTTCATCTCGCCGGTCAGCGTGTCGATCGCCGCTTCGCAGCAGGCGGCGCCGAAGGCGAAATAGAAGAACGGTTTGCCGGTCGCGGTGGCGCGGTCCCAGTGGATTTCCGGCGTCTTGTAATAGCCGGCCGCCGAAAGCTGGACGCGGCTGATCCGGCAGGCGCGCGCCAATTCGGCGAAGCCCATCGAGGCGTTGCCGCCAAAGACGCGGCCGTCGCGAAACTCCACCGCCTCGGGCGCGACGTTCCATTGTTCGGCCGCCACCGCCGCCATGCGGCTTCGGATCTGCCGCGCGCCGTTGAGAGCCGCCATGCCGTTGATGTCGGTCCCCGACGACGCGGCGGTCGGCGAGGCGTTGGGCACTTTGGCGGTGTTGGTCGCGGTGATGCGCACCCAGTCGAGCGGCACGCCGAATTGCTCCGCCACCACTTGCGCGACCTTGGTGTGGAGCCCCTGCCCCATCTCCGTGCCGCCGTGACTGAGATGGATCGAGCCGTCGGTATAGACATGGACCAGCGCGCCGGCCTGATTGAGATGGATCAGCGTGAAGGAAATACCGAACATCACCGGCGTGAGAGCGATGCCGCGCTTGAGGATCGGGCTCGTCGCATTGAAACCGGCGATTTCGGCGCGCCGGGCGCGATAGTCCGATGAGGCTTCGAGATCGTCGATCATCGCCGGCAGCGTGTCGCAATCCTCCAGCGTCTGGCCATAGGGCGTGCGGTCGCCGCCGCCGCGCAGGAAATTCGCCTTGCGCACATCGAGCGGATCGAGGCCGCGCTCGCGCGCGATGGCGTCCATGACGCGCTCGATCGCCAGCATGCCCTGCGGGCCGCCGAAGCCGCGAAAGGCGGTGTTGGAGACGGTGTTGGTCTTCAGCCGGCGCGAGGCGATGTGAACGTCGGGCAGCCAGTAACAATTGCCGGCATGGAACATCGCGCGATCGACGACGCCGGGCGACAGATCGGCCGAGCAGCCGCAGCGCGCATTCAGCATCACGTCATAGGCCGAGACGCGGCCGGCGGCGTCGAAACCGACGCGCCAGTCGTTGCGAAAATCGTGACGCTTGCCGGTCAGGATGAAATCGTCGTCGCGGTCGAGCCTGACCTTGCAGGGCGCGCCGGTGGCGCGGGCGGCCAGCGCGGCGAGCGCCGCCCAGGCGCAGGCCTGGCTCTCCTTGCCGCCGAAGCCGCCGCCCATGCGACGCGTCTCGACCGTGACGAAAGCGTCGGGGAGAGCGAGGACGCGCGCGACGATGTGCTGAACCTCGGTCGGATCCTGGGTCGAGCAATGGACGCTGATCTCGCCGGATTCGCCGGGAATGGCGAGCGAGACCTGGCCTTCGAGATAGAAATGCTCCTGGCCGCCGACGCCGAGCTGGCCTTCGAGCCGATAGGGCGCAGCGGCCAGCGCGGCTTCGACATCGCCGCGCCCATAGGCGTAATCGGGCTGCACGCGCCCGCCGCTCTCGATGGCGTCGGCGACGGTCAGCGCGGGCGGCGTCTCGGTGATGTCGATCCTGGCGAGACGCGTCGCGCGCCGGGCGGCGTCACGAGTCCGGCCCACGACGATGAACAGCGCCTGGCCATGAAAGAGGACCTCGTCGAAGGCAAGCAGCGGCTCATCGGCGAAGACCGGCGCGACGTCGTTCTTGCCGGGAATATCGGCCGCGCTCAGCACCGCGACGACGCCAGGCGCCGCGCGCACGGCCGCGAGATCGAGCCCACGCAAGCGCCCGCTCGCCTTGTCGGCCATGCCGATGGCGACATGCAGCGTCCCCTGCGGCTCGCGAATGTCGTCGACATAGGCCGCGGCGCCGCTGACATGCAGGCGCGCGGAATCATGCGGCAGCGGCTTATGGACGACGGCCGTCGGGTCGCGCGCCTCATAGGCCGGAACGGTTGTGCGGCTAGGTCGCGCCAACAAGCTCTCCGATGCGGGTCGGCGCGCCGGCGCCGGCGATTTCGATCAGCGCCTTTTTCAAAAGATTGGCGGCGACTTCGCTGCGATAGGCGGCGCTGGCGCGCATGTCGGTAATCGGCGCGAAATCCTCGGCGAGCGCGGCGAGCACCTTCGCCCAGCTCGCGGGCGCGTCGAGCGAGAGACCGGCGAGCGCCGCCTCTGTCTCGCGTCCGCGCTTGGGCGTCGCCGCCATGCCCCCGTAGGCGACGCGCGCCGCCGCAATGCGCCGCCTGTCAAGCGTGAAGCGGAACGCGCCCATGACGGCGGAAATATCCTCGTCGAAGCGCTTGGAGACTTTGAAGGCGCGAAAGGCCTCATTGGCGCGCAGACGCGGCGCGGCGACGGCGCGCACATATTCGCCCTCGCCTCGATCCTGCTTGCCATAGGCGATGAAGAAATCCTCGAGCGCGAGATGACGCGATTGCGCGCCGCGTCTCAGTTCGAGTTTGGCGCCGAGCGCTATCAGCGCCGGTGCGAGATCGCCGATCGGCGAAGCGTTGGCGAGATTGCCGCCGACCGTGCCGCTCTCGCGCACCTGGCGCGAGCCGAAGCGGCGCATCAATTCGCCGAGATCGGGATGGAGCGCGCCGAGAAAAGGCATGGCGTCGTGAAGCTTGGCGCGGGCGCCGATGGTAAGCGCCTCGGCGCCGTCTCCGATGGCGTCGAGCCCGGCGACGCGGCCGAGCCAGATGATCTGCTTGAGATCGATCATCCGCTTGGTGATCCACAGACCGACATCGGTCGCGCCGCCGATCAGCGTCGCGCCGGGAAAACGAGCGTAAAGCGCGGCGAGCGAGGCTTCGCCCGCCGGCGCGGCGAAGAAGGCGTCGTCGTCGCCGACAAGAAGATCGCGCCCATCGTCGAGCGCAGCGAGCGCCGCCGAGCGCGCGTCACTCGCGGCGGCGAAGCGATCGGCCGGCTTGCCGTCGCAACTTGCAAGCGCCGCGTCGAGGATCGGCCGGTAGCCGGTGCAGCGGCAGAGATTGCCGGCGAGCGCGTCGCAGGCGCCGCCATAACTCGCCGGCTCGCGCTGATGATAGAGCGCGAAGAGGCTCATCACGATGCCGGGCGTGCAGAAGCCGCATTGCGAAGCGTGGAAGTCGACCATCGCCTGCTGCACAGGATGGAGGCGGCCGCCTTCGGCGAGATCCTCGATCGTCAGCAGTTCCGCGCCGTCGACCTGGCCAAGCAGCAGGATGCAGGCGTTGACCGGCTCGTAGGTCGGCGCGCCGTCGGCCCCGCGCCGCGAGAGAACGATCGTGCAGGCGCCGCAATCGCCCTCGCCGCAGCCCTCTTTCGTGCCCTTGGCGCCGATGTCCTCGCGCAGCCAGTCGAGCAACGTCGTTCGCGGGGCGAAATGGCCGAGCGTCACGGTCTTGCCGCGAAAGCGGAAGGTTAGACTGTCTCGCGCACCGGCTTCGTTCGCCGCCATTCCTACCTCGATAAGCACTTGACGCATCATGGAGTCTTTTGCGCCGCAAGGCAAAGCAATGAGGGGCCCCAGTGGCGCGGGCCTCCGCGCCCGCGGCCACGGAGGGCCGCGCCACCGAGCGCTTCAGCGACGCGTCTCCGGCTCGATCAGCCGGCGGCACAGCAGCCGGATCGCGGCGTCGACGACAGCGGGTTCCCTCAGCCGGCGCGCGACGCCATCCGCCGCGCCAATGGCGAGGCTGGCGAGCGAAGCCGGATTGGCGGCGCCGGCGTCAGCCAGCGCAGCGGCGACTCGGGCTTCGATCCCGCGATCGAGCGCGGCGAAGCGCGCGGCGAATTCATGATGGACGTTGAGGATCTCATTGGCGTGGGGCGAGCCTTCGACCGCGTCCATGATGAAGCTGTATTTGGCGGCCAGAGCCGCGCCGATGCGCTCGGCGGCGCTTCCCTCGTCGCCCATGCCGCCGGCGAAGGCCGCCTCGAGTTCGACGAGCCTGTCGTCGATGACCGCGCCCAGCACGGCCTCCTTGTCGGGGAACTGGGCGTAGAGCGTGCCCTTGGCGATGCCCGCCTCGCGCGCCAACCCCTCCATGGTCGCGCCGCGTAGACCCACCCTGAGCGCCAGCCGCCAGGCCGACTGAAGGATGCGCCGGCGCTTTTCCGCCGCCCTGCCGTCCGCCGCCGTTTCGGTCACCGGAAGTTCCTATTGCACGAATCAGTCATTTATCGTATAGTTCGTTCAGTCTTGCAAGGGGTCCTTGATCATGGCCGACACAGTGCTACTCACCGGCGTCTCCGGATTTCTCGGCGGCCATGTCGCGCTGGCCCTGTTGAACGCGGGCTATCAGGTTCGCGGCAGTCTTAGAAGCCTCGGTAAGGCCGATCATGTGCGCACGACGCTCGCCAAAGCCGGCGCCGATGTGTCGCGGCTCGAATTCGTCGCGCTCAATCTGCTCGGCGACCAGGGCTGGGAGGCGGCCGCCCAGGGCTGTCGCTATCTCGTTCACACCGCTTCGCCCGTCGCGGCGAGAATGCCGACCGACAAGATGGAGCTCATCCGCCCCGCGGTCGAAGGCACGGAACGCGCGCTTAACGCCGGGCTCAAAGCGAAGGTCGAGCGCGTCGTGCTGACCTCGTCCATGGCGGCGATCGCCGCCGGGCACGACCTCGCCCGCACGACGCCCTTCACCGCCGCCGACTGGACCAATCTCAACGGCCGCCCGGTGAGCGCCTATGTCGAATCGAAAACCCGCGCCGAGCGACGCGCCTGGGAGCTGATGAAAGCCGCCGGGCGTGAGAGCGATCTCGCGGTGATAAACCCCGCCTATATTTTCGGCCCGCTGCTCGACGAGGATCCCGGCACCTCAGTGGGGCTGATCGCCCGCCTGCTCAAGGGCGGCATCCCAGCGGCGCCGCGCATGATCCTTTCCATCGTCGACGTGCGCGACGTCGCCGCCGCCCATGCCGCGGCGCTGTCTGGCGCCAATGCCGGCGGACGACGCTTTCCGATGGGCGAAGGCTCGTTTTCGCTCATGCAGATCGGCGACATCCTGCGACGGCGTGTTCCCGAGCGCGCCGACAAGATGCCGCGACGCGAACTGCCGGACTGGTTCGTCCGCGTCCTCGCCCTCTTCGATCGCAGCTTGCGCAACATCACCGGCGAACTCGGCGTGATCCGCCGGCTCGATTCCTCCGACGCCATCGCCCTGCTTGGCCGCAAGCTGATCGCGCCGGAAGAGGCGCTGGTCGCCTCGGCGCAAAGCCTGATCGCGCAGGGCCTCGCCTGAGACATACGGTCCGTTCAATATTGCAAGGGAGCCTTGAATATGGCCGACACAGTCCTTCTCACCGGCGTTTCCGGTTTTCTCGGCGGCCATGTCGCCGCGGCTCTACTCAAGGCGGGCTATCAGGTTCGCGGCAGTCTTAGAAGCCTCGGCAAGGCCGATCATGTGCGCGCGACGCTCGCCAAGGCCGGCGCCGACGTGTCGCGGCTCGAATTCGTCGCACTCGATCTGCTCAGCGACAACGGCTGGGAAGCGGCTGCTCAAGGCTGCCGCTACGTCGCCCATACCGCCTCGCCCTTCGTGCTGAAAATGCCGGCCGACAAGATGGAGCTCATTCGCCCCGCCGTCGAAGGCACCGAACGCGCGCTCAACGCCGCGCTCAAGGCGAATGTCGAGCGTGTCGTGCTGACCTCCTCGATGGCGGCGATCGCTTATGGCCATGACCGCGCGCGCACGGCGCCATTCACCGCCGCCGACTGGACCGATCTCAACGGCCGCCATGTCAGCGCCTATGTGGAATCGAAGACCCGCGCCGAGCGGCGCGCCTGGGAGCTGATGAAATCGGCCGGGCGCGAGGCCGATCTCGCCGTCATCAACCCGAGCGGCATTTACGGGCCGCTGCTCGACGAGGATCCCGGCACGTCGGTGGCGCTGATCATCCGCCTGCTCAAAGGCGCCGTCCCCGCAGCGCCGCGCCTGGCCTTCGCCGTCATCGACGTGCGCGACGTCGCCGCAGCCCATGTCGCGGCGCTATCGGGCGCCGATGCCGGCGGACGGCGCTATCCGATGGGCGAAGGCGCGGTGTCGATCATGGAGCTCGGCAATATCCTGCGGCGACATTTTCCCGACCGCGCCAGCAAGATGCCGCGATTCGAACTGCCCGATTGGTTCGTCAAGGCCGTCGCCATCTTCGATCCCGAGTTGCGGGACAATACCGGCGAACTCGGGGTGATCCGCCGGCTCGATTCTTCCGACGCCGTCGCCCTGCTCGGCCGTAAGCTGATTGCGCCGGAAGAGGCGCTGGTGGCCTCGGCCGACAGCCTGATTGCGCACGGCCTCGCCTGAGCGAAGACGTACGGGATTTAGTCGCCTTCTTCGGGGATTCGGCGCCGGGCGAGCGCGAGAACGGCGGCGACCACGCAGCCGGCGACGATGCCGGAGGTCAGATCCCTGAGCAGGGTCAGGCCGAAAGTCGCCAGCAGCGCAGCGGCGCTTCGCCAGTCGCGCAGCAGCCGGACGAATTCGGCTTTCTCGGCCATGCTCCAGCAGACCACGAGCAGCACTCCGGCCAGCGAGGCGAGCGGGATGTAGCGGGCGAGCGGCGCGGCCAGGAACATGAACATCAGCACAAAAAGAGCGTGCAGCATTCCGGCCAGGGGACCGCGCGCGCCGGCGCGAATATTGGTCGCGGTGCGGGCGATTGTGCCGGTGACGCTGATTCCGCCGAACAGAGCCGAGG
>SSMV01000110.1 GCA_004799435.1 Bradyrhizobium sp. | reverse complement strand
TGGCCGCAGCGAACGAGCGCATATCTTGACGGAGCCACCCAGCTCTTCGTCGATGCGGCGACCAAAGCCCTCGAAGCCGCCGGCGTCCGCGCGGCCGAGGTCGATACGGTGGTCACCGTCTCATCGACAGGCATAGCCACGCCGAGTCTCGAAGCAAGGGCCGCCGGACGCGTTGGCTTTCGTTCGGACGTCGAGCGCGTGCCCGTCTTCGGTCTTGGCTGCGCCGGCGGCGTTTCCGGTCTGTCGATCGCATCTCGCCTGGCGCAATCGCGCCCTGGCGGGATTGTGTTGCTGGTCGTGGTCGAAGTTTGCACGCTCGCCTTCCGCCTCGATCAATTGACAAAGGCAAATATCGTTGCGACGGCCCTGTTCGGCGACGGATCGGCCGCCTGCGTCCTACGGGCTTGCGAGGCGGGCGTCGCCGCAGTCGAAATGAGCGGCCAGCATAACTGGCCTGATACGCTCGACATCATGGGTTGGAGCGTCGACCCCGAAGGGTTCGGCGTGATTTTCGATCGGTCCATCCCGCCATTTGCCGAGCAACACATCGCTCCGGCGATCGCCAGCATCCTTGGGCGGGCGGGTTTGGCGCTGACCGATGTTGACCGCTTTGCCTGCCATCCCGGCGGCGCCAAGGTCATCACAGCATTGGAGCGGGCTCTGTCTTTGCAGCAGGGCGCACTTGATCACGAACGCACGGTGCTGGCCGACTTCGGCAATATGTCGGCCCCCACGGCGCTCTTCGTTCTCGAGCGCCTCATTCAGGCCGGGCTTCCCTCGCGCACGCTTCTTTCCGCGATGGGGCCGGGGTTCACCGTCAGCAGCGTCTCTCTGCGGAGCGCCGCGTGACGCCAGCCGTCTTCCTTGTGGTCGCCGTCACCGTTGAAAGGCTGGCCGAGCTTTGGTTTGCTCGCCGCAACACCGCAGCCTTGCTCGCCAAGGGCGCGCATGAAGTTGGCTCGGCGCATTATCCGGCAATCGTGCTGCTGCATGCGCTTTGGCTTGGCGGTCTCTGGCTGTTCGGCCGAGCGCAGCCGCTCGATCCGATTTGGCTAACTTGTTTTCTGGTCCTGCAGCTCCTGCGATTCTGGACTTTGACGACGCTGGGTCGGCGTTGGACAACGCGCATCATCGTTCTTCCCGGGGCTCCCATCGTGAGGAACGGCCCCTACCGCTTTCTCTCGCATCCAAACTATCTCATCGTTGTCGGTGAGATCGCGGTTCTGCCGCTCTGCCTCGGCCTGCCCTGGTTGGCGCTGGCGTTCTCGATTGCCAATGCGCTGGTTCTATCGATCCGCGTCCGGGCGGAGAACGCGGCCCTGGCTGAATTGCGCTATGTCGAACGCGCCTGAGCAGAAAGCCGCAGCGCCGACGACGGGCGCGACATCGATCGGCTTTGTCATGATGTGCATTGGCATGTTCATGGCGATCCTCGACGTGCAAGTCGTGTCGACCTCTCTGCCGACGATCCAAAGCGCGCTGGCGATCCCGCCCGACGAAATGAGCTGGGTGCAAACCGCCTATCTCATCGCCGAAGTGATCGCGATCCCGCTGACGGGTTTCCTCACCCGCGTCCTCAGCATGCGCTGGCTATTCGTGACGTCGACCGTAACGTTCACGCTCGCTTCTCTGGGCTGCGCGGCGAGCGGCGGCTTCGCCACGCTGATCGCGTGGCGAGTCTTGCAAGGCTTCTCCGGCGGAACCTTGATTCCAGCCGTCTTCTCGGCGGTGTTTCTACTCTTTCCCGTATCGCGACAGTGACCTGCCTCCGAATTTCTGGACCACGGAAAGCTAGAAAATTCCACTTTAGACTGGCCTGGTCAAACGTCGGGCGGCAAGCTCACCGTTTACTGAGGTCGATCGGTGGATAGCGCGACGCGACGACCCTCGAAGCCTGCTACCGCTCCACGCAGCGAAACGCCGTAGATCATCTCCGAGCGCGTGCACCTCCATGGGCTGCTCAGCTACCGATCGGTGATTTGATTCCAAATGCCTGATGCGCCAACTTGAGCGCGCCGATTCCAATCTCGACCGGCAGACAAGAACTCAAATCACGAACGCAGACGACGCCGGCGGCATTTCGCTCAACAAGATCGTCGAACCGTTCGATGCCGCGCGCGTGCAGTTCCTCAATGACCTTGCCAGGCGACATGCGCGCGGCTTGCGCGGCCGCCTCGCGCTCGCAGCGAAGCCACGCAATGCGCCTTGCCACGCGCTCACGTCGCAGCAGCCTTATGTGGTTCTGACGATGGCGAGTGAAGCCCACCGCCGCATAGGCGTCCTCGCCGGCTCTGCCGAGCGCATCCTGTTCGGATAGGCGCGCAACTTCCTGGGCAAATTGCTCGTGCATGTAATTATGAAGCGCACAGGAGCCATCGAAGCTCGGTCGGACCGGGAGTCGCCGCGCGGCCTTGCCGGCACCGGTTCCGGCGGCTTCATCTTTCGCCTTCATCGTCATGGCCATTTCCGCAATGCGACTCCTATTGATTTCAGAGCTTTCTGCTTCGCGCCAAGTGTCGCCGCAAACGACCCGGCGTGGCCTCGATTTCAACTCCGCCTCATGTCGCCACAACTCGGAATCCGAATTGAGTCAGGTCCCGCCACAATTAACTGCGCGCTCGGACTCGCGTTCCTCCTCACCGAGTCCCCAGCAAGTCTTCGACGCCACGCCAATGCCAATGTCGACTCCGCGCCGCCGCAATCATCGCCTCCGTCGCGGCCTGACGCGGCCGTATCCCGGCGGCCACAGGGTCGATACGTCGCAACCGACGCGGCATCGGCCGCCAACCATGTGTTGGCGCGTCCGCAGTTGCGCCCGAATGCCGATACGCTGGCGATAATCAAGCCGAGCCCGCCACGGCTCCGAGCCCTCATAAACGAAACGCGGGTCTCCAGCGCCCGCCGCTGCGGCGGCAATCGTCTCGCCAAGATCGGGAACATCAAATGGATTTTCATCGTCTCGCTCAGCCATTCTTTCGTAGCTTCGTGCGTCAGGCGAACCCGTGGCGCGTCCACCGTCGCAAGCAGCTTCGCGATTGAGATCTACTGAAGAGAATAGCCTTCTATTAATTGAGTCCTATATGAGTCGCCTTCCCAAACCCGCGCTGCAGCTTTCGCGGCAGATAGATGAATTTGCTTGGAAATGCGACTACTCGTGTGCTCGGGTTGGCGGAGCGTTTCCTGTCGAAAATCGAAGTCTTTCGTCTTCCGCTTCGCGCGCTTCGGGGCTGAAGCAAGCGAATGGTCTACGGCCGTTGGAAGAGGAACGCGGTGAGCTTCACGCGTCAGAACACTCAACAGGCGCTTCGGCAGAATCTCGAATGATGGGTTCATATCGATTGGGATTTCCTTTTCCTTTCCCGTGAAAGACACGCAAGTGCCCGAGAGCTTCCAACTGACGCATGGCGCTAATGACGGATTCTTGGCGACAACCGAGCCGCACGGAAAACTTCTTGATCGATAGGAAACAGAGGCCAAACCATTCGTGACCGGGGTTGCTATTGAGGCCGTCGTGAATCTCCATCGCGATCCGAAGTTCTGTTTTCGACGGCCGCTTGTCGTACCTGAGCTGCTCGCGCCAGCGGTTGCGTCGCCGTTGGAACAGCCGCCGCGCTTCGTCATGCGTCAGTAGAACCTTTTTCCCGCCTATCCAGCTTGGTGCTCTGCAGTAGATTGGCATCGACGCCGCAGATGCCAGTCGCTGCAAAGACTTGCCAAAAGCTGGACGCGGGTGACCAACCGATGGACGGTTCGGGCTGCCGAATGCGGCGGTCTTAAACCTCCCTCTGTGCCTGATGGCGCCCCTTTCGAGCTGTTCGGTTTCTTCGCTCGTTATTTTGCCGCCAACGTGTGCTGAATAAATCTCCTTGATCGCTGCGTCGAGTTGACTGGGTCGGTCGGTCCCGCGCACGAGTTCGCGGAGCTTTTCTGCGATGGTCTTTTCGGGCGTCATCGAAGGGCTCCTGCGTTGAGGCCAGCAGATCCATCGCCGAACCCCTCTGCGATTTCCGTTGCATCGTCGCCAGCAATCCGCTCCTCCGAGTACGATTCGATCGCGCCCGTCGGTTCTACGATTGGAGGCGGCAGAACCGCCTCATTTCCGTACGCGTCCCAGCCGAGGCCTGGCGCGCCGCGACAGAACAATTCGATCTTCGGCAGGTCCGGATACTGCCGATCGATCATCTCCCGAAAACAGAGCGGTTTCTGCGAATGTGCGCCTACCGGGGCGTTGATCAGCGACGTTTCCTGCGCCCCTGCTAGCGGAGCAGGTACGTCGCCGCGCACGCCGACGAGCAACAGTTCGTGCGTGTTGCGGTACCAATACCCGGTGCCAACCCTATCCTTGGCCCAAATTTGGTGGCTGCGATAAGAACCGAGGCTGGCTGGCGCCAATAGCCCACCGTCGACGTCACGCGAGAGGCGGCCATTGCGCTCACGAGGACGGAGCGACACAAAGCCCCATTCGGCCATGAGTTCGATGTCGTCGCCGAGCGAAGCCGTGGTCGACCAAAAGAATAGAACGCAATCGGGGGCGGCGAGGTCAGCGACGGGAAGCGCCGCCAACTCGTCAAAGGTCATCGTCGGGTAGTGATTGTCCGGCGATCGTTCAAGACCTGTCTCGGTCGACCACGCGACGAAGCGCCACGGAATGTCGCAATAGATCACTGCATATCTTCGACCCGGAAACGCCACTGTCTTGCCGGCGATTTGCTCGAGTCGAGCGTCCCTGCGATGTTTCACCAGCACCATTCGCGCACGCTTTTGCAGGTCCTTCGCGCCGCCCTCCCCCAGCGCGCCGCGCTGCAATGTATCGGGCAGCTCTGCAAGCTTGGCAGCGACCGAAACGCTTAGGTGACCCGCGCGAACGACCGTCGCCAGTGCTGGAATGCCTCGCTCGACAATCGCGTCGGCGCGCTCAACGCTTCGCTTGCCGACGCCGACCATCCTCGCCCGTTCGCTCTGCGACTTTTCGCCCGGAGGCGAAAGGTCGGTGCGGGCGCCCTGGCGCATCCGTCCAAAGTCCGCCGCGATCATGGCGCATTGGCTCGCGTTGAGATGGCGACGCTTGAGATTCGCTGAAAAAACGAACGCTTCCGGATCGTTCCCATCAGAGGACCAGCTACCAAAGAGCCGGCAGCGGGGTTCGACCTCCGCGGCGCGACACGCTCGAAAACGGTTCCGGCCGTCCAGAATCATTTCGTCGAGCGTGACAATGTCGTCGCGTTGTCCATTCACTCGAATGTCTTCGACCATTTCATCGAACGGCTCGCCCTCGATAAGTGGGAATAAATCCGCAAGCGGATGGAAGGGGAGTTCGCTCATGACTGGCCCCTTCTGATTGCGCGAGCAGCATCGCGGCGATTTGGAAAGGCGCCGATCTTGGCGCGCTCGCGGCCGCTAACTGCATAGGCGGTGACGCCATTCGCGCCGCCGTCCTCGAGATCGCCGATGTGAACGCCGCGAAGATAAATTGGCCAGGTCGTAGCGGGTCGACCAGCCCTCTGTTGACGGGGAAGCAAGGAAATTATCGGGCCTTGCGCGGGCGGTTCGGCGCCACTGCTGATGCGCAGGCCACTTCTAGGCGCGACTCTCAGCGTGTTCAGGTATTTGGCCAGATCATAGGCAAAGAGAACCGTTCTCCGGCCGGCCTTTCCGACGCCAAGATCGCCACGCTTGATTGCGGCGTATATTGACGTCCGTCCAATTCCGATCAGTTCGACAGTTTCTCTGACCGTGTAAGCCACTTTGCGGAAACCGAGAGCGCTCAGATCAATAGAATCGCCGCTTCCGGGTTTCTTCGCTGTGCCGTCTTCCCGATCGTCCATAAGCCACCGCTGTTGATCGCCGTGGCTTCCTATTCAGCAGATGATTCGGGTGGTGGCGAAAACAATTCATTTGCGCACCAGGGTTGGCTCCACCGCCATCAAGCTCTGGATCGCGATTTACGAACTCCCCAGGTCCATTCGCCGTTTGGGGGAATCTCGTGCACAGGTCCCAATTTCTGAGAAGCGACCCGCAAATGTTTCTCAATCAGTAGCTGATAATAATCGGCGATTTCTGTCGATAAATAGAGCGCAACGTCTTCGCCAGATCTTTCGGCGAAATGCTCAACAAACCGCACCAATATTTCATTCTCTTTATGTCGCTTCCATCGGACATGGCGAGTCCTCAGCGTCTCGGCGCTACCTTTGAATATCCCAAGTGACTGGATCTCCTCGCTCGCGCGACGTTCGCTGTAAAGAAAGATTCGCTTCCCCAATTCGAGTAACTGCCAATATAAGTAATCATCCCTTGCGCGCTCGCGTGGCCGTCCTTGCTTAGGCGCCTCGTGCCGAAATCCGGGGACGTGGCAATTCTCAAGGGCAATCAAGAGTTCCGCTTTTGCGTCTGGCCCAGTCGGATCGACGTTATGAAACCGCATGAGCTCGACTTCTTTTTGATCACGTTTTGCTTGCCGTTCGGCTCGTTCCTCATCGCTCCAATTCGCCGACGGCTTGGGCAATGGCTCCGCGAGCGCGCCTTCATATTTTACAGTCGAACCAATTCTGCGGGTCGTGTGCGTCTGGTCCAGTTTGGCGTCCATCTCACCCTCCCGAAAGGGCCCGTCGAATCGAGCGCCAGGAGCGAAAAGGTAGCAGACTTCTGCGGGCCAATAGATTTAGCCGCAACGCGTACCCGCTTGTCCTCAGTCTCCAAGTGCGTTTGCATTCACGCAAACGCCGACTGACAAAGCTTGATCCAGAAGCCCATCGAGAATTGCCGTAACCGTGGCGCGACTATCGTTCGCTCGGCGACCACTAGCCGATAATATTCTCGCTCGGCGCGCACTTAACATATAGGCTCGGGGTGCTACGAAGAGGGCTGGAGTCCGCGCTGCCGAGACATTCCGGAAACGAAATCGGACGGCTCCGACGCGCTGAGTCTGGCCTCCTCGGCGCTGGGCTCGTCCTCCGAGTTTTCCTGGCCTGATCTACCCCCATTGAAATGGTCCACCTTGAAGTATGCCTTTGGACGACGAGGAGGACCGCAATGCCGAGAAAGCGCCACAAGCCGGAAGAGATCATCGCGACGCCGCGTCAGGTGGATGTCCCGGCGGCGCAAGGCAAATCGGTGGCCGATGCGATCCGAGCGATCGGCGTCGCTGAGTTCACGACTATCGCTGGCGACAGGGGTTTGGCGGGCTGAAGTCGGATCAGGTGAAAAGGCCGAAGGATCTCGAGGCGAAGAACGCCCGTTTGCGGCGCGCCGTGTCTGACCTGACGCTGGACAAGATGATCCTCGCCGAGGCCGCACGGGGAAGCTTCTAGGCCCGGCGTGCCGGCGGCCCTACGTCGATCACGTCCGATGGGAGCCGAAGCTGTCCGAACGACGGGTTTGCCGGGGCTCGGTCAGCGCCGATCGACGCAACGCCGCGTTCGCACAGGTCCAGACGACGAGGAGCGGGTGACCTCCGACATCGTCGAGCTGGCTCGCCGGTATGGCCGCTACGGCTACCGGAAGATCGCGGGGGGGCTGCGGGCCGGCGCGGGGCGGCAATGTCACGTTGACTTTCGCGAGCCGTTCAGACGCTGCTTGCTCAAGTTGTAGATCTCAATTGCATATGCGGCTCGGCGCCGCACTCTCAAGTCCCAGTTTGGCGATCCGTTTAACGGACGCGGACAAGCCAACATCGCGCCGACAACGGACGCCTCTTTAAGCCCGAGCAGGCTCGCGTTCTTGCGAAACATCTTTTGTGCCGCCGTTTCCGCGCCGGTGAGGCCCGACCCGAAAAACGCGCAAGCAAGATAGGACCGGAGAATTTGCAGCTTGCTGTGACGAAATTGGATCAGCACCGCCAGAAACGCCTCGTAGAGCTTTCGCCTCCATGTGTGCGCCCTGTAGCCCGTCGCCGTCCGAACGAATTGCATGTCGATTGTGCTCGCCCCCCCGTGTTTGCGAAACGTGACAGCCTTGAGGCATTCGCGCACGACCGAGCGCACATCGACACCGAAATGGCCGAAGAATCGTCTGTCTTCCAACGCAATGGTCATCAGCTCCAGTGCCGTCAGAGCCGCCGGAATCGTGTCGGAAGAATCCGTGACGAATCGATCTATTCGCGAAAGATCGTCCTGAAGGTTGACGTGCCAGCGCATGAAATTGAATCAACCAAATGTCCAATGGCCCGTGCTCGGAATTTACGCCGCTGTTGTGTCCGAGCATAAACACTACGCCGACGACCACAAGAATAGGGAGTCGGGACGCGTCGGCGGCGCTTGCCGCCGAATCGCCATGAAGCGGCGACACGGCCGGTCGCCCGCGCGCTTGGGTCGTCCGGGGGCGGTGGGCATGGCCGTTGGCGCGTGCAACGGCATCGACTGAGAACCGCCCGCTCGAGCGCAGCCGAGGCGATGGCGACGCTGTTGTCGCCCGTGTGTCGCGGCCGCTCGGCCTGGCTGGCGGGCAGTTGCGGAACCGGGGGTGCGACCGCTAAATGAAGGGCGCTCGGGCGCCGGCCGACGCCGCCGCCGGAACGGCAGTTCGTCGTCCGCAACGGAACGTCGCAGCCACTATGACCGAACCGGCCGCTCAACCCAAGCCGGCGAAGCCGTCGGACGCGCCGAACTGCTTGCGCGACGCAGGGACGCGCCACGGCGTCGGCCCAACCGCCGGCCTGCGCCACTTGATCGCCCCCTCGATCTGGCCGTTGGCCGACCAGGCGATGGTGAGCGCGGCGAATTTCCTCATCACCGCCCTGATCGCGCGTGGCCTCGGCGTTTACGAGTTCGGCCTCTTCACCCTGGCCTGGGCAGTCGTGCTGTTCGCAGGCGCCGTGCAATACACGCTCGTCAGCGCGCCGATGTTCACCATGGCGCCGCGCCATGACCGAGCCGCGCAGGCCGGCTATTTCGGCGCCCTGGCCATGCAGGGCGTGGCCTTCGCGGCCCTGGCCTCGGTGGTCATTCTCGCCGGCGCGCGGGCGGGAGCGCTCGTCTTCAAGGATTGGCCCTTGTCCCCCTATGCATTCGCGCTGGCCGCCGCGGCCGTGGCTTATCTGGCGCAGGAATTCGTGCGCCGCTGTCTGTTCGCGCGCGGGCGACAGCGCGTCGCGCTCGTCTCCGACACGATCTGCTATCTTGGCCAGATCGCGCTGCTGCTGGTCGCTTTTCGCTATGGCGTGCAACTCGAGGGCGTGCTGTGGATCTGCACTTTGACCTTTGCGCTAGCCGCGGCGGCGGGCTTGGCGGCGATCGGCAGCGTCGAATTCCGCGCCCGGCAATTTTGTGAGGCCCTCAGGCAGCATTGGAGCTTCTCCCTCTGGCTGCTCGCCTCCATGCTGGCGCAGTGGGTATGGAGCTACACGCTTCTGCTGGCGTCCGGAGCGATGCTCGGGGTGGCGGCGGTGGGCGGTATGCGGGCAGCCTGGCTGGTGCTGGCGATCAACAACGTGCTTCTGCTCGGCCAGCAGAATTTCCTCCCCACCAGGGCCGCCGAGGTGCTGCATCGTGACGGCAGACCGGCCTTCAAATCTCTGATGCAACGTTGGACCTTGCTCGGGCTCGGCATAACGCTCGCCATTTCGTTGATCGCCGTCGCCGCGCCGGCGTTCTGGATCAAGCTATTCTGCGGCGAGGCCATGCTGCCCTACGCCAATCTGGTCTATGGCTATGCGATCAGCTTTCCGTTGGCCTATGCGTCGGCAATGGCTGGCGTCTTTCTGCGCACCGATGACGCGACCCAGCGGATTTTTAAGGCCAGCATGGTGATGACCGCGCTGGGCGTAGCGTCCGCCTATCCCCTCATCGCCACGCTCGGGATATGGGGGGCCGTCACTGGAACGATCCTGTGCCAGATCGCCGGGCTCGCGGTCATGACATCCGGCGCCACGTGGATGTTCGCGCGCCCCTCGGTCGTGGCGCAATACAATTTACCGGCGGCGTCAATCGTCGGTGAGCGCGCCGTGCCGCCCCCATCAGGCTCGCTTCGCCCGGAACAACCGACGGTCGAGGGACCCAGCGGGCGGCCGACGATCTTGAGCTGAGCGGGGTGATGTCGCGTTGACTTTCACGAGCCGCGCTGCCGCTTGTTGGAGCGGGCGCCAAAATCGAGGGATACCCCGGTGCAGAGCGTCTTGCGGCGAGCGTGGGAACTGAATCCCGCCGCGACGGCCAAAAAATCTGCGTGACGATCTCGCGCGCCGTCTCGCAGCCGATCGGGACGGCATTGCTGGCTCCATCCTGGAAGGGATCGATATAATGCTCGCCGTCTCGCAGCTTGACCCGGCGCACGAACTCCGCCGCTTGCGGTCTACAGCGACGCGCTTGACCCGCCGCCGCCATGGAGGAAGCCGAGAAAGGCTTTCGGCGTTTGAAAGCGCACAACCTACTTCCCGTTCGGCGCGCGGCCCTCGATAGGCGGAACGCCGGAGCTTCCACCGGAGGGCCGCTTGCTCAAATCGCAGAGGCCGCTTAGGTCTTAGACGGCGGCGCGCGTCCTTCGAATCTCAACAAAGCTTATGACATCCCTAGGTCGCCGCGCGGGGGCCGCCGCATTCAAGGTGAGCCGCATGCAACCCGGTAATGCAAAGTCCGCCAAGATACGCGGCTATACCGACAAGCAGTCCGTGGCGCAGGGCGAGAGCATTCGCTTTTGCATTTCGAATTTGCACGGGAGCGCTCTTGCGTACCTGCCGATCCGCTTCGTCAGGCTTGGTCGAATCGAGACCGAAGTGGCGTCGGGCGTGGCGGCCGTGCACGCGCACCCGGTTCCGGCGGAGCGCGCCTGGGAGAATAACGATTGGGACGTCAGCTATACGCTGACGGTGGATCGCACGTGGCGCTCCGGCGTCTATGTCGCGCGCGTCGGACAGGGCGTCGACGAGGCGAAAGACATTTTCTTCGTCGTGAAGAACGCCCTGCCGGAATCGGCGGCGCCGATCGTCGTTCAAATTCCCACGACCACCATGAACGCCTACAATAATTGGGGCGGCGCAAGCCTCTACGGCTACAATTCGGCCCGGTCTCCCACGCACGCGGTTTCCTTCAATCGTCCGCAACAGTCCGACCCGCTTTGGCCGCGCGGATACGGTTTCGAGAGCGAGTGGGACTTGCGCATCAAGGCGTTTGTGCAGTGGATGGAGATGGTCGGCTACGCCGCGGATTTCGTGACCAACAACGATCTGCATGAATGCAAGGAACTGCTTCAGCCATACCGATTGTTCATTTCGATCGGCCACGACGAATATTGGTCGCGGGAGATGCGCAATCATTTCGATGCGTTTATCGCCGGGGGGGGCAATGCCGCGATTTTCAGCGGCAATACCTGTTACTGGCAGATCCGGCTCGAGCCGGATGAAAAGACCGGCGCCGCCCACCGTCGCCAGGTTTGCTACAAGGCCGCGGATAAAGACCCGACCGTCGACCCCGCTCTCAAGACTGCGACTTGGCGCGAGGTCGGCTACCCGGAAAATCTCTCCTTTGGCGCCGGCTTCGCCTGCGGGGCGTGGAGAGGCGATGGCGCATTTGGCGCGTTCACGGTCCACCACGTGGACCATTGGGCGTTTTCCCAGACGATGCTGCGCAACGGCGACAGCTTTGGCAATTGCGCGGACGAAAGATTGCTTGGCTACGAAACCAATGCCGTGGATCATGTTTTCGATGAGCGGGGGATTCCGGTTCCTACCGGCGCCGACGGCACTCCGGCCGACTACTTGATCTTGGCGCTTGCGGAATTGCCCGACTGGAGCGCGCCAGGGAATGCCGCGATGGGGGTTTTCACAAATCCCCAATCCGGTGGCGCCGTGTTCAACGCCGCGACCACCGATTGGGCGAACGGTCTGCAAGCCTGCTTATCCGGAGACGATCCGTTCCGCACCGTGACCGCGAAGATCACGCGCAACGTCATTACCCAACTGACGTCGCCCAAGAGTGCCGCGAAAGACGATCGACACAGCCCATCTTTGTCAGCACAGTCTCACGACGCGGACTGACCGCTTACGCGATGCACGGGGAAAACTTTGGTCGCGAGGGACGAGGAAATCGCGCTGGCCGTATCGATCACCGGAACATTCGAGAATTCCGGCGATCCCTTCACCGGCCTTTCTGGAGACGCAGACGGCATGGGGCTCTCGTGCGGCGTGCTGCAGTGGAACATCGGCTCCAATTCGCTGCAGCCGCTCGTGCGCCTTGTCGGTCACGACGTCGTTCTGCAAGGGATGCCCACGCATGGCGAAGAGCTGTGGAGCGCTTGCAACTCTCCGCCCGACGAAGGCAGCGCGATTGTGCGCGGCTGGCAGACGAATGGCGCCTTGCACCCGATTGTCGTGGGCGAACTCAGAGCGCTCATGGGATCGCCGGAGATGCGCAGCGCGCAACTGCGACGCATCGAAATTGTCGCGCAAAAAGCCGACGCTTTGGCGGAGAAGTGGGCGCATGATTGCGGCCGGACGCAGCGCACGCGGCAAGAGTTCGTTTGGTTTTTCGATGTTCTCACGCAAAACGGTGGCATGCGAGGAATTTGGCGCGACCAGTACCGCGTTTTTGTCGCAGCACAGGGAGAGCGCGGCGCCACCGACGAAATTTGCGATTGGCTGGAGAATTCCTCGTCGACCTGGTGGGGTCATAAGGACTGCGTGAAAAACGCGGCCTTGTGGCGCGATACGGATCCTGCGCGCCATTTTGAACTCTTTGTTCTGAGCTACCTGCGCGCGTCGATTGCCAGCCAGACCC
Source organism: Bradyrhizobium sp. (assembly GCA_004799435.1). Taxonomy (GTDB): domain Bacteria; phylum Pseudomonadota; class Alphaproteobacteria; order Rhizobiales; family Beijerinckiaceae; genus Roseiarcus. Next base: position 43,321 of record SSMV01000110.1, on the reverse strand, counting down.
GTGCGCGCGGCGTCGTCATGAACCGAAAGGGGGCCATCGCCAACAAGAAGGGCTATGTGAACGGAACGTATTTTGAATTCTCCAGCAGGACATGACCTGTCTTGCTTGGGCAGCGAAACGCTTGGCCCGCCGAAAAGCCGCCTCGGCGCTGCGCCGCACGGCAACGCGCTTGGCGCCCGTCGCTGCTTCGCGGCCAAGGGCGAATAGATACGGGCGCCGGCTGCATCCTTGATCTGGATGGCGAGCCGCCGATGCAGTAGTGTCCCCGCCAACCGTACACAAGGCCTTGGGTCGTCGACCGTATGCCCTCGATCTTCCTATCCCATTCAAGCCGTAACGACGCGCTGGCGACTTCGCTTGAGTCATGGTTTAGGTCGAACGGCTTTGACGATCTGTTTGTCGATCACGACACCATACGCGCCGGCGACAAGTGGGTCGAGGCGCTGCGTCGGGCCAAGGGCTCTTGTCGCGTGGTCGTCTGCTTAGTCACGGCGGAATGGCTGGCATCGGACGAGTGCTATGGCGAGTTCATGGCCGGCTGGTACGCCGGTCGGCGCATCATCCCGCTTATGGCGGTCGGCGACGCGACCTTGGACGAAAAGCAACGCGCGCGCTTGCAACGCGTGCTGGGCGAAGACCAAGGCGCGGATATCGCCAAGGCGGGGGCGCCGGCCGCGCTCAATCTGGATGCCGCTCCCGCAATTTCCGAGCCGTTGAAGGCGGGCCTGCGCGCGGCCGGCGCGTTGGCGAAAGTCGGCCTTGATCCTTATGCCTTCGAAGTCGACCGGGACGCTCTGGCGGAACCGTTTCCGGGGCTGCGCAGCTTCGGCGACACCGACGCTGACGCGGCGATTTTTTTCGGGCGCAGCGGAGAAATCGCCCGCTGCCTGGAGGACTTGCGCGAGATGCGCGCCACCGGCGATCGGCGCGTCTATGTCATTCTCGGCGCTAGCGGCTCCGGCAAGTCGTCGCTGATGAAGGCGGGCTTGTTGCCGCGGTTACGGCGTGAACACGCGTGGTTCGTGTTGCGCTCCATGCGGCCCGGCATCGATCCGCTCTACAACTTCGCCGACGCCATTTCGCGTACCGCGCACATGGTGGGTCTCGATCTGGCGCCCGGCGTCATTCGCGATGCGTTGCGCGCTGCTTGGGCCGGAAAATCCGATCTTCGCGCCGCGCTCGACGCCATCATTGTGCCGATGAAAGTCAAGGCGGATCGTGCGAATGCGACCGTGCTGATCGCAATCGATCAGGGTGAGGAACTGGCGCGCGCCGATAGCGAGCACGCGGATATATTGGCCGACTATCTCAAGGCCGCATTGGCGGAAGTGAAGGAGGGCGAGCCGACGCCTTATGCGGTGACGTCGTCGGTGCGTTCGGACTGCTTGCCCGACCTCGAAGCCGCCAAACGCTTCGAGGGGCTTATGATGCGGCCGCAAACCATCCGCATGCTGCCTGTCTATAGTTTCGACACCGCTATCGAACAACCGGCGGAACGCTATGGCGTGGAAATCGAGCCCTCTCTGGTCGAGGCTCTGATGGAAGATGTCGGTGACGAGGACACGCTGCCGATTTTGGCTTTTACGTTGCAGCGGTTGTGGAGTCAGTACGAGAAGGAAAGGCGCATCCGCAAGGAAAACTATGAGAGCATCGGCAAGATCTCCGGCCTGATCGAGGACGCGGCGGAGCGGGCCTTGCGCGGCATCGATCCGCTCGCTCCGCAAGAACCGATCGAGGGAAAACTCTCCGATACGCGCGATAAGCAGGCCGCGCGCTTGTTCTTGCCGGGCCTGGCGCAAGTGAGCGAACGTGGCGCGGCGATTCGGCGCGTCGCGCGAATGTCCAGCTTCGACGACGACGCCAAGCAGTTGATCGGCGCGTTCGATAAGTGGCGGTTGGTGGTCACTTCGGGCGACGGAGTGGAAGTTTCGCACGAGGCAATGTTTCGCGAATGGCCGCGCTTCAAGGCCTGGCTCGCGCCCGAGAAGGCGCGGCTTGAGGCCCTGCGCGGCATCGAGAGCGCCTCCGCGAGCTGGGACGCGAAAGGCCGCAAGTCCGATGATCTCACCCATAGGGGCAAGCGGCTCAAAGAGGCCATCGCCCTGGACAAGGTGGCCGATTACAAGGCCCAGCTTGACCGCAGCCCCGAGGCACGCGCCTACCTCGCTGCCTGCCGCGCGGCGCAGCGCCGACGCGTCATCATCGTTTGCGTGACGACGCTGGCGGCGCTGTGCTCACCTATCGCGGCGATTCGGGTCGCCAATGCGATCGCCGATATGCAACGCGAGCGCGCCGCCGAAGCCGCAGAAAATTACAAGCCGGGCTCGCCGATCCTGGCGGCCGGCACCGACGCCAGCACTCTGGCGGATGGCGCGGTCTTTCGCGACTGCGGGGATTGCCCGGAAATGGTCGTCGTTCCCGGCGGAACGTTTTCGATGGGGTCGCAAGAGAACGAAGATTTTCACGAGAAGGACGAAGCGCCGCAGCATTCCGTTACGGTTCCCCGCTTCGCGGCGGGAAAATTCGACGTGACGTTCAACGACTGGGACGCCTGCGCGAAGGACGGTGGCTGCCTCAGCAACCCGAAGCCCGACGACAAAGGCTGGGGCCGCGGACGGCGGCCAGTGATCTTCATCAGTTGGTCGGACGCGCAAGACTATGTGAAATGGCTCTCGGCCCGAACCGGAAGAGCTTATAGGCTTCCCAGCGAATCGGAATGGGAATACGCGACGCGGGCGAATACGACGACACCCTATTGGACCGGATCGTCGATCGGCGCGTCGCAAGCGAATTTCGACACTGGGCCGCAGCGCACCTATCCGGTCGGCTCATACGCGCCGAATCCGTTCGCACTCTACGACATGGTCGGCAATGCTTGGCAGTGGCTGCAGGACTGCTATGTCGATGACTACAGTAAAACGCCGACCGACGGTTCGCCCATGGAAATCACAGGTTGCCTGGAGCGCGTAGTGCGCGGCGGGTCCTGGATCGATCTGCCCCGTTACCTGCGCTCGGCGGTGCGGTACAAGCTGCTCTTCAGCGTGACCGGCGACAGCATGAGTTTCCGCATGGCGACGACCCTGCGTCCCCGTTCATCTCCCGTTGCGCCGAATTCGCCGCAAAAGTGACACGGTCCTGGCTAACCCGTCGGCTTGATGACATAGCGGATGCTGCGCTGAACATAGTGCAGCGGCGTGGCGATCTTGCGCGCGGCCCAGAACTCGTCCGTCGCCCGCCGGCAGCCGGGGAAAACGCCGTAGTCGTCGATGATGAGAAAGCCGCCCGGCGCGACGTTGTCGTAAAGCGTCGTCATGCACACCTTGGTGCTCTCGTAGAGATCGCCGTCGAGCCGCAGAATGGCGATCGGCCCGATCTCGGTCTTGGCGCTTGGCAAGGTGTGCTGGAACCAGCCCTTTCGGATGTTGAGGAGCTGCGGCGGGTAAGCCGTTTGCGCCAACACGGCCGCGCAGGATTCATAAGTCGCACGGCACCAAGGGCCGCCGCTCAGCGCGCCGGCGGTGGAGGGCGGAGCGCCGCGCAATTCGGCCGAGCGCTTGATCACGGCGTCGCCGTCGCGTTCGACCGGCTCGGGCAGCCCCTCGAAGGAATCGAACCCGTAAATCGGCCGATCTTGCAAACCGAGGCGCTTCGCCGCTCGGGCGATGTAAGCAAGCGCACCACCGCGCCATGTCCCGCATTCGACAAAGGCCCCGGGGATGGAGCGCTCGGCGACCGTCCGGACGGCGATTTCGAGATTCATGACGCCGGCGATGCACAACATCGTGTCGAGGCAAACCGCCCGGTAATCGGCGACGATCGCCTCGCGGGCGTCGACCGGGAACATGCGCCCGTTCGTCAGCATGTCGCGATATTGACGGGCGCGCTTTTCGCGATCGTAGCGCCTGAGCAAAGGAGCGATGGGCGACGCTTTGAGCGCTCGACCGATGGATGGTATCATTGGCATGCTGGGGAGCGCACGGGACTGTCAGTCTAGTATAGGCCGCCGCGCAAAGCTAGATCGACTGGCTGTCCGCTCATAAAATGCACTTCGTCGGAAGGCGTGGGCGAGACGGGATTCGGTGTCGCTCATGGCTGAAATTCGCCCCTATCGATCCGAGGATCTGGACGCGCTCTATCGCATCGCTCTGGCGACCGGCGCAGGCGGTTGCGACGCCTCCGCCATCTACCAAGACCCCAAGCTCGTCGGTCACGTCTTCGCCGCGCCCTACGCGCTGTTCAGCCCCGAGACCGTTCGCATGGCCGAAGACGCCGAAGGCGTCGCCGGATACATTGTCGGCGCGGCGAACACGCCGGATTTCGAAAAGCTTCTGGAGGCGCGATGGTGGCCGACGCTGCGGCCGATCTACCCCGACCCGCCAAGTGCCTTGCGTGAGTCCGGGAGCCGCGACCAGTTCATGCGCCATCTGATTCATGAACCCGATCGCGCGCCCAAAAATCTCGTCGAGGCCTATCCGGCCCACCTCCACATCAACCTGTTGCCCCGTCTGCGCGGCAAAGGCTTCGGGCGCCGCCTGATGAATCATTGGCTCGATCTCGTGCATTCGCTCGGCGCGCGAGGGGCCCACCTCTCAGTCGGCGCCGCCAATGCGCGGGCGATCCGCTTTTATCGCGCGGTCGGCTTTCGCGAGTTCAAGGTCTCGACGGCTCCGGCTCCGAAAGCGCTGTGGTTCGTCATCGATTTGCCGCGCGCGGCACACTGTCTTTGACTTTGCACCTGCTCACGGTGCCGCGCCGCTGCGCGATGTCGCGGTGCCGAGATGGGCGGCTCGCGCGCCACCCCGACGAAATCAGCAATTTTTATGTCCAATCATAATCTAATGCGATCCATCGTGCGGGATCCCGGTCCGGTGTCCATTCACGGCTCGAGGCGCAATGTCCGGATTCATGCGGCGCGCTCACAGAAGAGGACTGCCCGGAATCGGCCAGCACAGGCCACTAGCTGCCCGACGGCGTCGCGCCCATTGCGGCCGGCCCTTGGCAATGAGGTGGTTCTCGAAAGCGGCTCCCTCTCAGGAGAAGCGCTCTCGACAGTATGGGGGGAAATCTGCCGTTTCCGCTTCGGCTAGGATCGAAGCCAACGCACGTCCCCGATCACGAGAGCGATCCTCACCTCCCGAAGAAAGTCACCTACCTCTGGGCTCGGACCTGCACGGTCGTTGTGGCGCGGTCTACTTTTAGAGCACGATCCACAACGCGAGCGCCGCAATCGCCAGGCCGATAGCGATGTACCAAGTCGGACTGCCGGTATATCCGCGATAGGCGGTGACCACGCCAAGAATAAGAAGCGCCCATGGTTTCCACCCGCTTCCGCCCGATCATCAACAATTTCCATATCTTACTGCCAATATGGCGAGAGTTCCCCAACTCTGACCCCACGAAATGAAAGGCGTGTCAGCGCATGTCAGCGAACGTCAAATGCTGGCATGACGAACGGATTCACATCTTCGTGAATCGAGTGCCATTCGCCCCGCGCGACGCTCGTGCGCTGGCCTCAGGCAGGCGGCTGACGGTTGCGCTCCGGGCCCTTGGCGCAACTCTCGGTCCGATAGCGGCGCACCGCCGTGCCTCGGCGGCGGCCGGTTTCGGCTTCGCCTATCACGCGTCGCCTCACGCGCTGAGCGCATCTAAATCGACCTCGCCGAAACGGACGAGCAACGTCGCGTCCCGAAACTCTCCGTTCGAAGGATCACCTGCGCGCGCGAAGGCAAGAGCGCCGACATGCTCACGCGCCATTGCGGCGGCGCGAAGCTCCGCCGCGCGGGCGTTGGGCAACTCTTGGGCCTCTCCGGGCTTCAAGTCGCCCTCAGGGTCGCGATCGAATGGAACGGCGACGTAGTAGGTCACTTCCATGGACGCGGCCTCCTTCTTGAGCGACGACACGGCCATCGCTGCGCCGTCACTCCCGCGGCGGCTCATACCCGCGCCCCAACGCTGCGTCGCCGACGCTCGGCGGCTTCTTCATCACCACGAACCCCGAGCGATCCAAATACTCAACCAGGCGCTTGGCAACCATCCTAGCCATGAACTCTTCGGGTCGTGCTTCCGCTTGCGGCCATTGAAGAGCAACGCGAACGCGAGCGCGGCGATGACGAAGAGATCAAGATTGGGAGCGGTGTAAAGCCGCCTACCGTGTGATTTTGATTACGGCGCCGGGCGCGGCTCTTCGGGCGCGGCGGACATTGCATGTCCGCGCCACTCGAAGCCGTCGCCCGACCACGCCTGCGCCCATAGCCAGGGCAGCGCCGCGTCGCGCGCTATCATGACCAATAGTGTCGCCGGACGCAGCCGCCAGCCGGCGTAAAGCGCCAGAGCCGCTTCGCCGCCGTACCAGAAAATCGCCAGCGCGAGCGCGCCCGCCCAGGCCGGCCAGTCCATCGCCCAGGCGCCGAGCGCCGCCGCGCCGACCGCCGGCAGGCCCGAGGTCAGGATTTCGGGGGCGAAAAAGAGCGGGAAGGTCGCGCGCCGCAGCCGCGCCCAGCGCGCCTGCCGGTCCCAGACTTCCGCCCAGCTTCGCCGACCCAGCGGCTGGGGAAACGATCCCCGCGCGAGCGCCGGCCGCAGTCCCGCCCTGCGGACGAGTTTAGTAGCCGCGGCGTCCTCGGCCGGCTCGTCGCCAAGCTTCGTGATCCCGCCCTGCGTCTCGAGTATGTCGCGCCGCCACAGCATCGATTTGCCTTGGGCGAAGGCGAGGCCGCAGGCGGCGGCGGCAAATTGCCATCGCGCCTGATAGGTGTTGAGGAAGGCGCATTCGAATTCCGCCGCCAGCGTGTCGGGAAGCTCGCCGATCGGCGGAGCGCAGACGACCCCCACGCGATCCCCCCAGGCCGACATGAGGCGCTGGACATAATCGCGCGGCATCAGGACATTGGAATCGGCGAGGATGATCCAGGGACCGCGCGCCGCTTTCCAACCCTTGGCGAGATTGTTGAGCTTGGGATTCTGCGAGATGCGGTCGTCGGCGATAAGCAGCCGGGCGCGCCGCGCGGCATGGCGCTCGATCGCCCGCCTCGCGTAAGGCGCGGCGGGATCGTCGGCGCGGGCGAGGCAGAAAATCAGATCGTAGTTGGGATAGTCGAGCGCGAAGGCGGATTCGAGCGTCGCTTCCAAAAAGGGTTCGACGCCGCACAGCGGCTGAACGATGCTCACCGCCGGCGCGTCGGCAGGCGGGGCGAGCGGCGGGCGCGGGCGCCGGCATCGGGGCGCGGCGAGCAACAGACTAAGACCATGCGCGCCCCCGGCCAGGATGCAATAGCCCAGAGCGAAGGCCGCGACCCAGAACATCAACCCGCCTTCCCCCAAAGGCGATCGAGCGATAGCTTCGCCGGATCGGCGCTCGATTACGGGCTCACGTCACAATCCAATAGGCCATCGCCCCGGAAACGCCGGCGCCGATCGCCGTCCCGGCCGCGACATCGGAGGCGAAATGGTCGCCGACCGCCAGCCGCGCCCATGACATCGCCGCCCAGATCGCCAGCCCCGGCGGCCAGGCGGCGGGCGCGGCCAGAACGATCGGAAACAGCGCCGCCGTCAAGGTCATGACATGGCCGCTGGGAAAGGAATAGCGGTCGATCGGCGGCGGCGCGCCTGGGCAGGCGATGCCCAGATCGCGCGGTCGGGGGCGCGCCGCGGATCGCTTGAGCGCCGGATAGATGCAATGGAGCAGCACGATGCTCGTGCCGCCGCAGATCATGATCGCCTCAGACCCCTTGGGCCGAAGCGCGAACAAAGCCGCGAGGATGATCAGATAGATCGGCCCATTGCCAAGCCGCGACAGTGCCTTGGCGACGACCACGGGCGTGCGCCAATCGCCGCTCAGCGCGATCGCACGCGCGATCGGCCAATCGATGGCGCCCAACCGGTCCCAGCCGCTGCGCCGGCCAATCCGCGAAACACCCAGCCCATCAAGCATGTCACTACGACTTTCGCGAAGGAGGGCCGATGTCAACAAGGGACTGCAAATCGTCCCCTTTTTGTGGCGCGGGTGGCGTCGATGGGGCCGGCGCGCGGTCAGTTTACGGCTTCCGCCTCAATTTCCGGGGCCGCATGGGCGCGCGCGTTCGCGGAGAATCGCCGATCAACGCCCTGCGTGTCGCGCGCCTCGGCGTCGTCCCCGAGCCGCAACCCGCGGCGGTCGAGCGCGCGCCGCCCGACGACGTCGGCCCGCCGCCCTCCCACCAACAGTGCACGTCGGCCAGACGAACCGCCGGCGCGAGCTCGCAGCTGAGGCGGGGGAGTAGCGCGCGCTTCCTCCCGCCGGGGATCCCGCGTAACTTTCTCTCATGTGCAATCTCTATAGCGTCACGAAAGGACCGCAGGCCATCCGGGACGCCGTGCGCGCGATGCGCGACCGGTCTGGCAATTGGCCTCCGCTGCCAGGCGTCTTCCCCAACTACGCTGCACCGATCGTCCGCAATGCTTGGGACGGCACACGCGAACTGGCGATGGCGCGCTGGGGGTATGCCGTCGCCGCACTTGCATTTCGCGAAGGTCCGGGGCAGCATAGGTTAACCGAAAATTAATCGGCGGCGCGGCCCCGAGCTGGGGCGCATCGTAACGATCGGTGCGCGGAAGAGTTTGACCCTGTTGGGGGGCGTGAGATGGGGCGTCGTGTAGTGAAGGTCGCCCTCGCGGCGACGCTAGCGTGTTGCGTCGCCGCTTGCGCATACAACGATCACTTCGACAACCGGGTCGATCGCTATGACGTCGCCTCCGAGCGGGCGCGCGATCAGATGATCCTCACCAACATCGTGCGCGCCAGCAAGGCCGAGCCTTTGGCGTTCCAGTCGCTGGGGCAGATCTCCGGCTCAAACACGAGCTCGCTGCAAATGGGCCTGCCATCGCTGGTTTTGGGACCGAAAGCGGCGCTCAGCGGGGCGACGCGCGCGCTTGACTCGCAGACGGTGTTCGGCGCCAATCCTGGAGCGTCTGGCGCTCTGGCCAACGGCGTGACGACCAGCGGCTCGACAAGCTTCAACGTCACGCCGTCGGAGACGCAGGACTTTTACAAGGGCCTGCTCGAGCCGGTCGAACCGCAGACGCTCGCGCTGTTCAAAGAACAGGGCATCGCCGACGAGATTCTCTTCTATCTCTTCACCGAGAAGGTCGTGGAGGAGCGCGCCGGCACGGCGCATGAAAACATCTATCTCAACGACCGCCTCGATCCGAGCTTCGACGCCTTTCATCACTATGTCGAGTTGGCGATGCGCTACGGGCTGTCGGCCGAGCCGACGCCGGGCGCCAAGGTCGCCCCGGCGCCGAGTTCCGACATATCGGACAAGAAGAACAGCGGCGACGCGACGAGCGAACCGGGGAGCGATTGGCGGCTCTGTTTCAATCGCAAGGCTTGGGCGCCCGGCACGCCCTATGCGGATAATCATCCGCTCTGCGGCTCGAAGGAAAAAATGGCCGACCCGCGCACCGTCACGTTCCGCGATCCTCACGGCGTGAAGGTAACAGCGCATGTCTTTCCACGCTCGACCTTCTCGATCTTCCAGTATCTCGGACGTCTCGTCGCCGCCAGCGACTCCGGCAAGATCGAGCTGATCACCCCCCAGGCGAGAGGCAATCCGCCACTTGAGGATGACACGCTGTTCGCGGTCAACGCTGGCGACAGCGGCAGCTGCTTCCTCACTGTCGATTACGACGGGACCTATTGCGTACCCAACAGCGCGCTCAACACCAAGCGCATCCTCGGACTGCTCGTCCAGTTGCTGGCGCTGAACACGTCAATCCGCGACGTCGGCATCACGCAGCAGGTGCAATTGCTGCCGTAGTGACGGCGCCAGACGCCGCGCCGCGTGCGACGCCGGCCGAGCGGACAAGCGAACAGGAACCACTACGACCTGCGGAAGTCTTTGAACCCCCATGTCATCAAATTGATCGCAAAAGACGTCGAGGCGCATTGCACGCCAATCGTTTGATTCGACGTGATGCGCTCCCGAGACGACATGGAGCCGGAGGCGTGATTGGTCACGTCAGATCGATATTGGACCGCCGTCGTCGCAGGTTCGTCGGGGTCGGTTATGTTGCAATCTTGGCTGGTCGTTTCCACACTGACCGTGCCGCCCCACTCCACATAAATGTCATTCGGCAATTCGGTCAGCGTATAGAAGGTTCGCGTCGTCGTCGGCGTGACCCCGTTTTCGTCGATGATCATTGTCGCCAGCGAAGCGAGGATTGACCCGCCGTCAACCTCGCTCGGCGTGTAAGGAAGCGGCGCGCCCGAGCCGTTCGTCGTGAAGGAAAAGATGCGTCGCGCGTAAGACGTATAGCCGGTCGGGCAAGACGCGGGCGCAAGCGGGTAGCTCGAATGGGGAATGGCCTAGGACGTATCGCCAGACGTTCCATGACAATCATACATATGAATTGTCTGGGAATTGGGAAGCGTCGTTCCGCCCGAATAGCCATCAAGGTTTAAATGGGTGGCCACCCCACCCGCGAAGCGAGCATTTGCGCCGGATTCTTCCATAAAAGACGTGGCGCGCGAGCGTGAAACCGGGCGTTGAAGACCGCGCGACATATAGAAACTGCACCATCGGCTAGTTCTCCAAAGCGAGGCGGCAGTCCGGAGGTCGCATCAAATGTCCGGTTCGCAATTTTGCGGGCTCAGACCTGTCCGTCCGCTCTCGGCCAATCACTTCCGCTTCGCGCCTATTACGGCCGATCCCGGCCAAGGGGCGGCTCTCGAAAGCGGACGCCCGGCCGCCGAGGCGCCAATCATCGGCTCGACTTCTGTGGCTCAGGATTTCATTGTAGAGCTCCAACGGCGGAATCGCGGGAGCGCCGAGATGACATTATCTGAGGCACGATCGAAAACGTGGCGCCGCGCCAGCAGAGAGATTCACCTTGAACTAACATTCTCATCTAACCACTCGAACGGGGGCTGATCATCTGCGCGGTTGCGCTCGCAAACCGGCCGATACTACGTATTGAGGGAAAAGTACTATCGGTGCCGGTGAGCGGCCGACCGCGGTAGCGTCAATCGATCCCTGCTACGCCGGCTTGCGACGTATTTCGCGCGCGACCCGCGGTGCATCAAGAGCCGCGCGCTTTGCTCCTAGCATCGCGAGGCGCTTGCCGAACTCTTACAAGCACACGCCCGCGACCTCTGAGGCGCGGCCACTGGGCCGGACCCGGGTTCCTTTCTCGCTCGTGTTGAAGCCGTTTTGTTTGCGGAGAACTGTATCCGTCCGGCATAGGCCGCAGGGCGCCTATTTGTCGACGTCCCGGCGCTTGAGCAGCGTGGGATCGTCTTTATGGATTCTGATGAGATCGATGAGCTAGGCGCACGCAGTCAAATGCGCGAAGCACAAAAATGTATCTATAGCTTCGATAGGCTTTCGTTCGCCCGATACGTTTTAGACACTGGCTCCAGCCACCGCTGGAACACCGCGATCTTCTCCGCGCTCCAGGCGCCGTCACAGGGCATGGTTCCCGCCCGTAATCGGTCCAGAATCGCCGCGCCGTGGGTTCGCAGGTCACTCTCCGACCAAAGGTCAAAGGCGAACCGCATCGAATTGCGATCCATCGCGCGGAACAGGGAACGGATGTGATCGGCGAAGCGCGGCGTCTCGTCGGGCCCAAGCCGCGCGGGTTCGTTCGCTTCGCCAGCCTGCGTAGGTTTCGCGAGCGCGGAAATCCGCGATCCCGGCGATGCATCACAGACCCACCACCAGCGCGGCATAGGCATGTTGGGGGGCGGCTGTGCGTCGGCCTGCGAGTTTTCCAGGGCGATCCGCGAGCCCCATTCAAGGTAGGCGACGAAGGCCGCGCGAAACTCCGGATCGGCCGGAAGCCCAGCATCGTCGGCGCTCTGCGCCATCAGGCTGACCCAGCGTGCGCGCTGCTCGGGACGGATGCCCTTGCCCACGTGGTGCGAGATCATTCGCGCGTAGCCGCCAAAGTGATCGCTGTAGAACTTCGGCCCGCCGAACACTTCGCTGAGCCAGGCGGCGACACGCTCGGGGTGGTCGGGCGACATCGTGGCGAAGAGCGGGCCGACTAGGGTGTCGGCCGGCACATAGCGGCTGTAGAAAATCCGCGTCATGTCGAGCAGCGCGGGATAGCCGCCGGCCCATTCGAACAGGGTTGGTTCACGCATCGGATCGGGAACGGGGTCGGAGAAGACCACCGACCAATGCATCCCGCTGCAAAATGGCTTGTTCAACGACGAACCGCAGCGGCACAGGCAGTAATGCTCAGTCGAGGCACCTGTCGGCCGCTGGACGGGGCCCCCGTTCTCGCCGATCAGCGCCACGCCGCTGGTGACTCGGTAGGGCCCGTCCTTGGAAACCTCCACGCGAGCCGGCCGAATGGTGTCGTTCAGTGCCCAGTTCCGCACGCCGTCGATGCCGACGCCCAACGCCCCGGATGGGCATTTGCGCACCGCGCGAACGATCTCGTCGAACCGCCCGCCGCTTGGCGTGACGAACGGTTCCTCGCCGAGATGGAACACGCTGTTCAGTCGGTCGGTGCAAAAGCCCGAATGGGCGCACAGCCCGCGATTGTCGAACACCGTCGCCTGTTGCCCCTCGTAGACGTCGAGTCGATCCGGGACACGGCGGCCATCCTTTTCGCCCGTAAAGCCGGACGTCTCATGGCTGTCGTCGCAGAACGGCTTTGTCTTGGAATGTCCGCAGCGGCACAGCCGCGCCGACCCATCGAAGGCGATCGCGACGCCCAGATAGTCCACCAACTCTGCCGGTCCTTGCAGCAGATAAGGACCGTTGTGAGTAACTGTGAGCGACGCGGTCGGCTGATCAGCCGCAGGTTCAGTCTGTCCGGTGGACACGGAAAACTCTCTTTGGTGCTTGCCCGACACCCTATCCGTCCTGGGCACCCTTGGGTAGAGTTAAGCAGCGTGACGCGCACCACCAACGCACCAATCGGTGCGTGACGCCAAGGTGATCGAGTGACTGGTTTGCGCAAATCCTATGGCTGCCCGGTCGAGTTCTCACTCGATCTGCTGGGCGGAAAATGGAAGATGGTCATCCTCGCCCGTCTCAAACAGAATCTCATGCGTTATGGCGAACTACGCAGGGCGATCCCCGATCTCAGCGACAAGGTGCTCACCGAGCGGCTTGGCGGGTTGCGCGAGGTAGGCCTGGTGGAATCCTTGGCCGATGCGGACGGCGTGACGCGCTATCAGCTCACCGCCCGCGGCGAGTCGCTGCGCTCGGTGCTCCAGGCACTCTATGACTGGGGCGAGGCCGAGGCAGCCACGCTCAAGGTGAGCATTCGCCCGCCGGCACCTACATCCGACTGAACAGCGCGATCGCTTGACGGAGCTGGGTTACCGGCGCCGATTCCTGTCCAGACAACCTCGGTCACCGCTCCCCCCGGACCCGCGCTCTGGGTCTGCGAGTTCAGTCGATTATTGATGAGCGATCAGGGACGGAAGCGCTGGGCGGCGTTCACCGCGCCAAACCTGTTTCAACGCACCGATCGGTGCGTTGAAACAGGTTTGGCGGTCAATTAGGTTCGAGTTTGAAACGCAGAGGGTTCAGGATGAGGATTATCGCATTCGACAGGTTCAAACCGGGCGTCACGATGGAAACAGTGAAGCCTTACCTGCGTGATGAAGTGTCCAACGTATGGCGGCTTTGGAAGGCGGGCATCGTTCGAGAAAACTATGCCCGGGCGGATGTATCCGGCGTCGTCATCGTCTTTGAATGCGAAAGCGTCGACGTGGCCAAAGGCTACGTGGCCGATTTCCCGCTGTCGAAGGCCAGCCTTCTTGAATGGGACTACATCGCAGTCGAGGCCCCCCTACCGTTGGAGTTTCTCTTCGACCAAGCGGTGGATGTCGCCAAACCCTACGATCGGACGACGCCGACGTCGTCAGGCGCATGAAGACCGATCAGGGCCTGACCATCATTCGCAGGCTCGAGGATGCGCTCGATCCGGCACGTCTCGCGCTTGTCGTCTACGATGTTCAGGTCGGTATTCGCCGACAAATCAAAGATGGAGACACCATTGTCCGCGCCATCGCACAGGTTCTCGAAGCATCGCGAGCCGCAGGCGTCCGGGTCTTCTATTCTCGCCATATGTCGCTCCCAAAGAAGTTGATGGGCGCCATGCAGATTCGCACCTCTATGGCTTGGCAACGGATCGACAATCCGGCCGATGCTTCGCCGTGGTTTCTGAGGGATAGCCCTGATTTCCAAATCACGCCCGAACTTAGACCCGGCCCCGACGAAGCGATTCTCGACAAAATCACGATGTCGGTCTTTGAAGGGACGCCCCTGGCCATCGCGTTGCGAGACTGCGACGTCAATGCGGTGATGTTTGTCGGGATCGCGCTGGAGATCGGGATTGAGCCGAGCGCACGTCACGCCGCAGACCTAGGCTTCGTTCCCATTATCGTCGCCGACGCGTGCGGCCACGGGAACGCCGAGGCGGCCGAACGATCTCTGGCCGCGCTAACCTTCACCGGCGACGCGATCATCACCGACGTCGCCACGCTCTGCCGCCAACTCGGCGGTCGCGGCGCCGACGTTCAAGGCCTAGCGAGTGGCTCCGCATAGACCAGATGTTCGCCTGAGACCGGGGCGACTCGTCTCGCAATATGCAGGACTACGAGGGTTGCGCTGGACGAACCGGCGCCGAGCCTCATGCATAGGAGACGGGTCTACCCGCGCGTTGCAGACTTCAGCAGGGGCCTCTAGCCTTATAATTGAATCGCCCTTGCGTTGCGGGAGACAGCGGTGGAAGTCACATTTGAGGTTGATGGCACTCCGATCAAATTTTCGCGAAATTGGTTCACAGGTCGATGTACCCTGAACACCGGAGCCGGAGATGATATCCTCCAATCGCCATGGAACCCCTTCACCCACTTCTCCGTAGGGTCGACGAGGCGGTGGCAATGTTCCGTCAAGGGACATGACGTTGTCATTGAAAAAGTTCGCCCCTTGCTCCTCGCCGGAGTTCGGCCGCAAACGTATCGAATCTTTATCGACGGCAAGCTTGTTCAAGAACAAAACGCGTTTTAGCGATAGTTCGGTAAGCTTCCGTGCAGACTCGTATCGTCCGATCTTTAGCCACTCAGGGGATGGTCTGCTGTGCGCCCATCGATGTCATTCAGACGCAATTGGTCGTTTCTTGAAATCCGACATTTGGCCTGCTGCCGGCTTCGTGGACTCCGGGTTAAGCCAGTCTATCCTCCGTGCGTCCGCATCGCTTGAGAGGAGCGGCGCCGATTGGCGACTTAAGGTTCAGGCAATCGAATCAGGGCAGGCAAGACCCCGATCGGCAATCCTAACCTGAGATGCGTCGTCGTACATGGATCAACCTCGGCACCATAACGTCGAATTCTCGGCGATGGGTTCGCCCTGTTTGCTATCGTTTTTCGCCGAGGACACTGCCGACGTGGACCGAATCGCTGCGATTGCAATTGACGAAATTCGACGCATTGAAAGACGTTATTCCCGCTATCGGCAGGATAGCTTCCTTAGCCAAATCAATAGCGTAGCGGAAACGGCGGGCAGCATCGAAGTTGATCCAGAAACGGCCGATCTCCTCGACCATGCTTATTTTGCCTACGCGAAATCCGACGGTCTGTTTGACGTCACGTCTGGCTTGCTTCGGAGAGTCTGGAATGACGCGACGTCCGAACTACCAGGTGAAGCCGACGTTTCCGCGTTGCTCGCACGGGTGGGTCTGGAAAAGGTGGAATGGAGACGTTCGCGTCTCACCTTTACTCGCCCAGGAATGGAGTTGGATTTCGGCGGGATCGGCAAGGAGTATGCGGCAGATCGCTCCGCCGAAGCCCTTCGGTCAAACGGGATAGCGCACGGTCTCGTCGATCTCGGTGGAGACATCGCCCTTGTAGGCCCCCATCCCGACGGGTCCCCCTGGCGAATAGGCGTGCGCGATCCAGCCGGAAAGGCAGAGGCGTTGGCTACCTTGTTTATATCCCACGGCGGCGTAGCGACGAGTGGCAGTTACGAGCGGTTCTGGAACATCGCCGGTCGGCAGTTCTGCCATGTGCTGAACCCGAGAACGGGCTGGCCAGTTGATGGCCTGCCCTCAGTGACGGTGGTCGAGGAGACCTGCCTAGCTGCCGGAGTCACCTCCACCATCGCGCTATTGAAGGGCGATGGCGGGGCTGAATGGCTGGGGGCCGTCGGAGCCGCGCATCTCTACGTCGACAGGTCCTGGAGCCTCGGTGGATCGATATCTCTTCGTCGGCAGCGCGCCAGTTACAACTAAGTGGAGCGTCCTGCCGCCCGAAACTGCGCCATCAACTGGGTCATCCCTTGTACGAACTGCTGCTTATTGACGGAGCCGGAGCCTGTCGTGTCCAGGGCTGAAAATACCGCGCTCGGTCCCATCGCGACAAAGCCGGAAGTCGGTTTCATCGTGCTGAATGCCTGAGCAAGCTGGCTCTGGGTGATCGACCCGGTACCAGCCGTGTCAATCTTCGAAAACACCGATGACATCTTTTGCGCGGGCGTCCATGACGGGCTAGCTCCGGTCATCGCTTGCGGCGCATAACTACCGCCAACGGCGGCGACGCTGATGCTCATATTGAGGCTCCTGTTTATCCCCTGCTTCGTGAGCAACAGGAAGGATAGATCAGGAGCCTTGTTTGTAGCTTGAGCTTACGATCGTAATGCAACTGGGGTGCTTACGGCGATCGAGACGCCCTGTGTCGCGCCTTTTTCAACCGCCGAGCTTGACGCTCAACAGGGTGGCCTGCGTTGAACTGGACGACGACGCGGCCGCAGACGTCGCAGCGGGGGTCGCGACTGGCTTATAATCGCCATCGGTGTCTGTGGTGCTGACCGAATTGGCGTTCGAGGAGAGATAGTCGCCGTCGGCGGCGCGAGCCGTCGCAGAAGTTGCTGCGGGAGCGGGGGACGGAGGCAGCGTGGAGCCAACAGACGAAACGGACATGCCAGCGAGACCTTTCCAGTCAATTTGGAGGATGGGTCGCCGTCATGGCGTAAATCAGACCCACGAAGGCAAGGTCCTCACGCAGGATCGGTTCGCCCGAAGCATTCGGGCAGACT
The DNA here is from genome assembly GCA_004799435.1 of Bradyrhizobium sp. Lineage (GTDB taxonomy): Bacteria > Pseudomonadota > Alphaproteobacteria > Rhizobiales > Beijerinckiaceae > Roseiarcus. The sequence continues at coordinate 26,288 of SSMV01000110.1, read as the reverse complement.
ACCATAAGCAACCAGGAGTTAACGGACTGACAATTGTCCGGAGGACGCAATGCACCTAGCTGGTTGGCCGTCCGACTGGTGATCCAGGCCTAAATGGGTGGCCGCCCCACCTGCGAAGCGGGCATTTGCGCCGGATTCTTCCCTGAAAGACGTGGCGCGCGAGCGTGGAACCGGGCGTTGAAGACCGCGCGACATATGGGAACTGCACCGTCGGCTAGTTCTCCAAAGCGAGGCGGCAGTCCCGAGGTCGTAATCAAATGTCCGGTTCGCTATGTTCTAGGCACAGATCTGCCCGTCCGCTCTCGGCCACTCACTGCCGCTTCGCGCCCATCACGGCCATTCAGCCGATGGTCGCGGCGCCTTCGAAGCCGACATTGAGACGACGGGCTGGCTCGGCTGCTATGGGCGGAACCTTGGCGCCCCGTCTTTAGGGGATCATTGCCGCCGCCGCGTTACTTGTTCCCGTCCGGGGATAGCCCGACGTCACGCTGAGCAATTCTTCAACCCCCTTGGCCGGCAGCGGCTTGCTGAATAGATAGCCCTGCATCTCGTCGCAATTGATGTTGCGCAGGAGCGTGGCTTGGGCGTCGTTTTCGACCCCCTCGGCGATGACCCTGAGATTGAGCTTCTGCCCAAGCGAGATGACAGCGCTGGTGACCGCCTTGTCATTTTCGTTGGCGAGGAGACCGTCGATGAACGACTTGTCGATCTTCAGCCTCGACACCGGAAAGGTCTTCAGCGCGCTGAGGCTGGAATAGCCGGTGCCGAAATCGTCGATCGACAGCTCGACGCCGAGTCGCTGGAGATCGGTCATCGTCGCGATGGCGAGATCGAGATCCTGCATGATCAGGCTTTCGGTCACCTCGATCTCCAGGTATTTGGCGTCGAGCCCGGTTTGCGTAAGGGCGTTAGTAACCTGGGCGACGAGATTCCCTTCCCTGAATTGGCGTGCCGAGACGTTGACGCAGACCGCTATCGGCGGCAGGCCGGCATCCTGCCAGGCCTTGTTTTGCCGGCAGGCTTCGTTCAGCACCCAGTCGCCGATCGGCACGATCAGTCCGCTTTCTTCAGCGATCGGGATGAATTTGAGCGGCGGGACAAGGCCGAGCCGCGGGTGGTTCCATCGGACCAGGGCTTCGACGGCGAACACGCGTCCGGTGCGCAGGTCGACTTGCGGCTGGTAGTGCAGGACGAATTCAGATCGAGCGACGGCGGCTCGCAGCTCCTCTTGCAGCAGGAACTTGCTGTGGGCCTTGGTATTCAGTTCCGGGGTGTAAAATTGGAAATTGTCGCGGCCAATTTCCTTGGCCCGGTACATCGCCGCGTCGGCGTTGCCCAACAGCGTATCGACATCGTCGCCGTCGTCAGGATAACTGGCGATGCCGATGCTGACGGTGATGGTGACGTCGTGGTCTTCGAGCCGGATTGGCGCGCTGATCGTCGCTTGGAGCTTGCGCACGGTTTGCGAGATCGTGTCGGCGTTCTTGGGCTGATCGGAAAGGACGATCACGAATTCGTCGCCGCCCAGGCGCACGACGGTGTCGGTCGCGCGGATGCAGTCGCTCATCCGTTTGGCGATGGTTTTGAGCAGCTCGTCGCCGGCGTTGTGGCCGAGGCTGTCGTTGACGAATTTGAAATTGTCGATGTCGGTAAACAGCGCCGTCACCCAGCGATCGTCTCGTCGCGCGTGCAGCATGGCTTGCGACAGACGATCTTCGAGCAAAGTGCGGTTCGGAAGCCCGGTCAGCGCGTCATGGTTGGCCATGAAATGAATGCGGTCTTCGGCCAGCTTGCGTTCGATCGCGATGCCGGCAATGCGGGTCGCTACATCGACGAGGCGCAACTCGGCGTCGCTCGGTTCGCGCACTTCCTTCGAATACATCGCGAACGTGCCGAGAACCGCACCTTGATGCGACAGGATCGGCGTCGCCCAGCATGAACGAAGCCCGTGCTCGGCTGCCAGGCTTTTGTAATCCCCCCACAGCGGGTCGGTCATGATGTCGGCGACGACGACGGCTTCCCGCCGATAGGCGGCGGTGCCACACGGGCCCACTTTGGGACCGATGCGCAAGCCGTCGATCGCCTTGGCGTAGGTGTCCGGCAGGCTCGGCGCGGCGCCGTGCCGCAAGCGGCTGCCCGTTTCGTCTACCAGCAGGATAGAGCCCGCGATCCCCTTGAACTGGGATTCCATGAGAAGAACGAGATGCTCGAGCACGTCTCCCAGCGGGGCGCTCATCGCGATCATTTCGAGGATTTTCGCCTGCTCGTCGCGCAAGGCGTCCTCCAACCTGCGCGTGGTGATATCGCGCGAGATTCCGGCCACCCCGAAGATTTCGTTGCGTTCGTTGCGCAGGGGCACCTTGGTGGTCGAGATCCAAGTTTTGGAGACGTATTCCTCCTCGTCGATCATCGGATGCCCGGTGCGAATGATCTCCTGTTCGTCCGCGAAGAATTTCCGCGCGATCTCCGGTGGAAGAAGTTCGAGGTCGGTCTTGCCGGTCAGCTCTGCCGGTCCGGCCATGCCCATTCGGGTCGCGGTGACCTGGTTGGCGATTACGAAGCGGCTGTTGACGTCCTTGACCCAAAGGTTATCGGGCAACCGGTCGATCAGGGCTTGCAGCGACAGGCGCTCATTCGCCGCGGCGCGCGCGGCCTTGAGTTCGGTAATGTCCTCATAGGTCACAACACAGCCGCCGCCGGGCATCGGCTGGCGGCGCATTTGAATGAGCCGGCCGTCCCGCAGCTCGGTCATCCAGACGATCGATTCCTTGCTGAGATGGTTCGATGCGCAAAACGATAGATAGTCGTCGGCGGAGGCTGCCGGATAGGTTCCGGCGGCGACGCGAAGCTCTACGATCTCACGCAACGTCGCGCCCGGACGGATTTGCTCGGGCGCAAGCCGATAGATCTCTGCGAAGCGGCGATTGCTCAGGAGCACCCGATCCTCGGCGTCGAAGTAGCAAACGCCTTGCTCGATCGCGTCAAAGGCGGTTCGATAGCGCAGCGTCTGCGTCTGCGCCTGCACGATCTCGGCCCGAAGTTCGCGCTCGATGCCTTCAAACGAACTGGTCGCTAGTTTTGCGAGTGTGGCCAAGCCATTCGCGTCGGGCGCCGTAGCGGCTCGAGTGTCTGGATTTGCACGCAATTGCAGTCCCTCCGCTTCGGCGGCCATGGCGGGCCAATTCGACCGACAAGGACCAAAGAGTTCGCGAGTCTTAATCTCCGCGCACTAACGGCCCATGAACCTTGCGGCGAGTCTTCATCGAACCGGACTTCGTAGTTAAGGATCGGACAATACTTACTATTTCTCCCGTCCGGCTCGGCGGACCAATCAATGAAAAAGCCTCTATCCGACAGCGCCAGTCTTGAACGGGCCGAGGTCAGGGCCCGGGGTGCGCGTCACAAGCGTCATTTCCGCGCGGCGCATTTCTAACCGTTGGCAGGCGTCCCTGTAGCTGAGCCCGCTTTGGGTCATTTTGAGTTGCTCATCGCCAATTGCGGTCGGTCGCCTTCGGGTCGAGGGCTGCCTCGACCCCACGCAGGAGCGATGTCCGCTTCGGCATCGCGATCACCCGAAGCGGCCAGTCGACTCTCGGCCAAATGCGGCCACGACGATCCCCAGGGAATGTTTGACAGGCGTTGAACCCTAGTGATGGTTTCTTGGCCCTAGTTGGACCGGATGACGCTAGCGCAGGAGCCCCAATAGTGCATTTGGATCCTTCCGCACGGCGTCTCGTGCGGCTTCTAATTCGACAACCGCTTGTTGAGTCCGATCAATGAGGTTCTTTTTTTGCCGCATCCTCCAGCCCTGGTCGGACCCCGCTAAGGATTGCCAAAAGCTCGCGCACCTTGCCTCGATCGAATTCGTTGCGCTGGCTCACGTAAAATGTTCTCGGCGAAAGGAGTTGTCCTTTTGCTGCGGCGCGCGCCACTTTGTTGGCGTTGAGCTCGCGCGCATCCAATCCTTCGGGACGAGGCGCGCGCCGTCTCGTCATGTGAGAACACTCTTCGAACGCTGCCTTGCTTCGTCAATTGCTGCGCTCCATGCCTCGAGCGCGGTGCGCATCGCATCCAGTCGCGACGCCCGATCGTAATGGCGGCCGAGAACATGGTGTGGCACGTGACCTGCGATACGCTCTGCGACGCCCTCATGGCCGAGTTCGATGAGGCCGGATAGACACGTTCGCCGAAGATCGTGCGTCGACGCGCCCACAATCTTAAGGCGCCTACATGCTCGCGCGAAGGCGCGAGACAACGACTCCGGGTGCATGTGCTTCGCGCGCTTCGAACCAACTTCGGCCGGAAAAACATAGACGTCGCCATTCTTTGAGGCCTCTTTCTGCTTGCGCAACAACTCGACCGCCCCACGCGGAAGCGGCAACGTCCTGAGTCCTGCGCTCGTCTTTGACGTCGTGACGCTGACGGACGGAGCGTCGCCGTCGAGGCTCACAGCCCGCCATTCGAGAGCGCACGTCTCGAGCGCGCGAAAACCCATGCGAAGCGTCAAGTGAAGCGCGATGCGAGTCGGCCGGCTGACCGGAATCAGCGCCGGATCGGCGCTGAGCGCGGCGACCAGGTTCCCTAATTCGTTTGTTTTCGTGTCGGGACCGACCAAGACCCGCCCATCGAACAAAATGCGGTCGCGCGGCGCTTCGTTGGCGGGCTTGGCGAGGCCCGCTGTCGGGTCAATTGCGCCGATGATGCCCCAGCCGCGCGCGGTCTTAAACATGCGCCTGGCGGCCGCCAGAAGCTTGTTGGCATTGGTTCCGTTCGACCGCCCTTCCTTCTTGAGCCGCACGGCGTAGTCCGAGACGGCTTTTCCGAAATCGATCGGCGCCAGATCGGCGAGAAGTCGATCGCCGAGAACCGGCTCCAGGGTGCGTCCCAGGAGGTCACGCTCGATCTTAAGCGACTTCGCCGCAATCTGGCCTTCGCGGCGCGCGAGATATTCCTTGATGAGGTCGGCCAGCGTTCGAACCTTGACGACGCCGGCGCGAGCGCGGCGCTGTTCAAGCGCAGGATCCCGGCCCTCGCGGGCGGCCGATTTCATCTCTGCAAGCTTGCGACGTGCGTCAGCGACAGATAGGGCGGGAAAACTGCCGATGCGGACGCGCCGCGGATTGACCTCGCCCTGGCGCCGAATGCGCGCCTGGAAAGTCTTCGCGCCGCTCGGCTCGAGGCAGATCGTCAGGCCCGCGCCGATCGCCAGCCATGTCCGCTCTGCCGGTGCGCGAACGTTCGAAATGTAGGCCTGGAGGCCTTTGTCCGTCTTAGGGAAACCCCGCGTCTCAGGCATGAGCCACTTTCGAGGCACGCTGCGAGACACGAAAACCATGAACGGGCGTGTCTCTTGACGAACCATCCTGTATCAATGCGAACAGAATGGAGCAAGCCGTTAGGAGACACGTAAAACTCGCTATCCCGGGCACAAATTCGAATTTTAGCTGATTTTCGTAGGGCCGTGGCTGGCGACTCCGGCAGGACTCGAACCTGCGACCTGCCGCTTAGAAGGCGGCTGCTCTATCCAACTGAGCTACGGAGCCGGTTGCGCCTCGCCGAGGTCAATGCGACCACGGGGTCAGCCGTCCGGTTCTGAAATTGTCAGGGTAGGAAACGACTTTACGCGTCGCGACTTTTGGCTCCTCGACGCGATAGACGAGGCCGGCGCGCTGGGCGTATTCGACCGCCTCTTCCTTACTGTCGAAACGCAGGCGCACCTGGGACCGCATGTCGCTCGAGCTCGTCCAGCCCATCAGCGGTTCGGTCTGGCGCGGCGACTCGGGTTCGAACTCAAGAATCCACTTGTCCTTGGCCTGACCCGACTGCATCGCGTTGCGGGCCGGGAGATAGATGCGAGCGGTCATTGCGACGTCACCTGTGTTCCGCAGCCACGAATCCTGGTCGGGGTAGCAGGATTCGAACCTGCGGCCTGAAGTACCCAAAACTTCCGCGCTACCGGGCTGCGCTATACCCCGAGGCAGGCCGTGGCTAACATGCGCGGGCTGAGCGAACAAGGGCGGGCGAATAAGGGGCGCAGCTCACGCTATGCGCCAGCCAAGGAGCGTCGTATATCGCGGCGCATTTCGTCAGCCAGCGGGGCCCCATGGCGAGGACCGTCCACGCCGCCAACTTCAGCCGCAAGGCCAAAGGGGCATTCCAGCATTCCGTCGAACACAAGATCAGCAATGGCCTCATTCGCAACGGCCATTCGGTCGCCAATTTTTCCGACCGCGACGTCGCGCGGGCTGGAACGCTGCTCGGTCATCGCGCCTTCGGCGCAAAGGCCGCCAATCGCGCCTTCGCGCAATTCTGCCGCAGCGTCGAACCCGAACTGATCCTGCTCGGCCACGCCAACACTTTGACTGCCGAGACGCTCGCCGAATTGCGCGACGATCTCAAGGGTCTGCGCATCGTCCAGTACAATGTCGACCCGCTGTTCGAAGAGGAGAATGTCGCCTTCATTCTTTCCAAAATCGACGTCGTCGATGCGACGTTGATCTCCAGCGCCGGCGAGGCGCTCCGCCCATTCCATAGACCGGGGCGGGTTCTTGGCTTCCTGCCCAATCCGGTCGACGCCTCGATCGAGACGGGACGCTGCCACGAGCGCGCCGACCTGCCCTTCGATCTGTTCTACGCCTGCGGCAATGAGAACGACCCCCGCTTTGTCGCCGGCCGCGACTGGACCTCGCGCGATCTCGTCGCGAGACTCCGCGCCGCTCACCCGCAACTGCGGATGCTGACGCCCGGCGTCGGCGGTGCGCCGCAATTGGCCGGCGCCGCCTATCAGCGGGCGCTGGAATCGGCGGCGATCGGTCTCAATGTCAGCAAACGCAACGATATTTTCCTCTATTCGTCCGACCGCATCGCCCAGCTCGCCGGCAATGGCCTCGCCGTGCTGATCGACCGCGCCGGCGGCTATGAAGCGGTGTTTGGCGAAGGCGAATTCGCCTATTTCTCCACCATCGACGAATTATCGGACAAAATCAGTCGGTTAACCGGCGATCCGGCATACCGCCAAGGCCTCGCGGCGGCGGGATGGGCGCGCTATCACGCCTTGTTCAACGAGCGCGCGATTGCGAAATATCTCTTCGATGTCGCCTTTGGCCGCTTCGACCCGACAAGCGTCTCCTGGCCGAGCCTGCATGATTTCCGGACCGTAAAGTGAACGGACTTCGCATGGATCGCAAAGACTTGCTATTCATTGGGCCGGGCTCGCATCGTTTGTTTCAGGTTCGCTATTGATCGCCATCGCCACCCAGTGCCTCGCCCCCGACGTGGGCGGCATCGAAACCCTGTTGACCGGCCTGGCCGATGAACTGGCGGCGAATGGGCGCGCGATCGAGGTCTTCGCCGACCGCATTCATCGCGACGGCGCGGACGAACTGGTGCGCTCCTATCCGATTCATCGCTTCGGCCTCTTCCGACCGACGCGGCGCTGGCTGAAGCGACGAGCGATTGCGGCGCGCGGACCGACGCGATTTGTCGGCGCCTTCGCCGACAGTTGGAAGAGCGTCGCCGCGATCCCGGCCGATCTCGCGCCGATCGCCGCCTTCGCCCATGGCAATGAAATCCCCCAGGACGCTCGCGGCGGCAAAGCGGAACGCGTCCGCACGGCGTTCAAACGGGTCGCGACCGTGATCGCCATTTCGCAGTTCACCGCCGAAGCGGTGCGGCGAATCGTCGGCGAGAACGGGCCGCGCATCGTCGTCGTCAATCCGCCGCTCTCGCGTCAGGCGACCGCGGGGCCAGCGGCGCTGTCGGCGATCGCGACGCGGATCGCCGGGCGCGGGCCGGTGCTTTCGACCCTGTCGCGGCTCGAGCCGCGCAAGGGCGTCGACATGGTGATCGGCGCCCTACCGCAATTGCGCGAGCGCTTTCCGCGCATCGTCTATCTCGTCGCTGGCGCCGGTGACGATCTGCCGCGTCTGCGCGCGCTCGCGGCCGAGCGCGGCGTCGCCGGCCAGGTCGAATTCCTTGGCGCCCTGCCCGACGATCAGGCCAAGGCGGCGCTGTTCGAACGCAGTCAGGTCTTCGCCATGCCGACGCGTCGGGTCGGCGCCTCGGTCGAGGGCTTCGGCATCGCCTATGCCGAGGCGGCGTGGCGCGGCGTGCCGAGCCTCGCCGGCAGCGAAGGCGGCGCTTCCGACGCCGTCATCGACGGGCGCACCGGGCTGCTGTGTCGCGGCGACGATCCGCAAGCCGTGCTCGCCGGCCTGACGACCCTGCTCGCCGACGAGAGCCTGCGCGAGCGCCTGGGCGGCGCGGCGCGCCAGCGCGCGCGCGAGGAGCTGACCTGGGAACGCGCGCTGCCGCACTATCTCGCGGCGATCGGGCTCTAAGCCTGTAGCTCCATCGACGCGTGACAGCCGGCGCGCCGCCGCTACAATATCAGCGCGCTGGCCTGGGAAAGACGACCCCAATGAAAGTGACGATCGACATCGACTGCACGCCGCTCGAGGCGCGCCAATTCATGGGCCTGCCCGACGTGCAGCCGATGCAGGCGGCCGTGATGGCGGAAATGGAGAAGCGCATGATCGCCGAAGCGGCGAAATTCTCGCCCGACGGCTTCCTGCGCGCCTGGTTCACTGAGAGCCAGAACAGCGCCGAATGGCTGCGCGACATGATGCGCGGCGTCTTCGCGCAAGCCGCGGTCGCCAACCGCGAGCCGCCGAAAGACTGACCCAAGCGGCGGCCTCAGGCTTCCGGCGCGTTCACCCTTATGTGCAGCTCGCGTAGCTGCTTGGCCGTCGCTGGCGAAGGCGCGCCCATCAAGAGATCCTCGGCGCGCTGGTTCATCGGGAACAGCGCGACCTCGCGCAGATTCTGCTCGCCCGCCAGCAGCATGACAACGCGGTCGACGCCGGCCGCCATGCCGCCATGCGGCGGCGCGCCATAGTGAAAGGCGCGATACATGCCGCCGAAGCGCTCGACCACCGTCTCCTCGCCATAGCCGGCGATCTCGAAGGCTTTCACCATCGCTTCCGGCCGGTGGTTGCGCACGCCGCCCGAGGCGAGCTCATAGCCGTTGCAGGCGATGTCATATTGAAAGGCCTTGATCGTCAGCGGGTCTTTTGTCGTCAGCGCTTCCAACCCGCCCTGCGGCATCGAGAATGGATTGTGCGAGAAATCGACCTTCTTATCGTCCTCGTTCCATTCGAACATCGGGAAGTCGACGATCCAGGCGAATTCGAAACGGTTCTCATCGACGAGCTTTAATTCCTGCGCGATCTTCGTGCGCGCGAGACCGGCGAATTTGGCGAATTTATCCGGATCGCCGGCGACGAAAAACGCCGCGTCGCCAGCCTTAAGGCCAAGTTGCGCGCGCACTGCTTCGGTGCGTTCGGGCCCAATGTTATTGGCGAGCGGCCCGCGACCGCCGACGCCCTGCGCCGCCGGGTCGGCGGCGAGGCTGGTCTCATCGCGCGCGCGGTCGAAGAACAGCATGTAGCCAAGGCCCGGCTGACCTTCGCCCTGCGCCCAGCTATTCATCCGGTCGGCGAAAGTGCGCTGACCGCCACCCGGCGCCGGGATCGCCCAGACCTCGTTCTTCTCGCTTTCCAAAAGCCGCGCGAAGACCTTGAAGCCCGAGCCGCGGAAATGGTCGGAGACGTTCTGCATGACGATGGGGTTGCGCAGATCGGGCTTGTCGGAGCCGAATTTGCGCATCGCTTCTGCGTAGGGGATGCGCGGCCAAGGCGAAGGCGTCACCGGCTTGCCCTGCGCGAATTCCTCGAAGACGCCGCGCACGACCGGCTCCATCGCCGCGAACACGTCCTCCTGCTCGACGAAGCTCATCTCGATGTCGAGTTGATAGAACTCGCCCGGCAGCCGATCGGCGCGCGGGTCTTCGTCGCGAAAGCAGGGCGCGATCTGAAAATAGCGATCGAAGCCAGCCATCATCAGAAGCTGCTTATATTGCTGCGGCGCCTGGGGCAGCGCGTAGAACCTGCCGGGATGAATGCGTGAGGGCACGAGGAAGTCGCGCGCCCCTTCCGGGCTCGAGGCCGTCAGGATCGGCGTCTGGAATTCGAAGAACCCCTGCCCCTTCATGCGCTGGCGCATCGAATCGACAACCTTGCCGCGCAGCATGATGTTGGCGTGCAGCTTCTCGCGCCTGAGATCGAGAAAGCGATATTTGAGCCGAGTGTCCTCGGGATAGGGCTGGTCGCCGAACACCGGCAGCGGCAGATCTCCGGCCGCGCCGAGAACCTCAATCTCCTGCACATAGATTTCGATCAGGCCGGTCGCCATTTCCGGATTTTCCGTGCCGGCCGGGCGCTTGCGCACCGCGCCGTCGATCCGCACGACATATTCCGAGCGGAGTTTTTCGGCCGCCTTGAAGGCCGGCGAATCCGGATCGGCCACGCATTGGGTGATGCCGTAATGGTCGCGCAGATCGATGAACAGCACGCCGCCATGATCGCGAATGCGATGGCACCACCCCGACAGGCGGACCGAATTTCCGTCCTCGCCAAGCCCGAGGGCGCCGCAAGTATGGGTGCGGTAGCGATGCATAAGCGCGTTTCTTTCCTGAGGCCGGGACGCGGCGGTCCAATCCAATCGGCCCTGCGCTCTAGCGGAAAACGCCCGACGGGAAAAGGCGCGCCATCCCGTAATCGGCTGGCGATAGGGCGCGCTGGCGGGGCGAGCGACGCCCATTCATGCTAAATCTCGCCGCCGAGGGGGGCTCGCCGTGTTTTCCCATACATTGACCGAACGCGCCGCGGCGCTGCTGTCGCAGCTGCGTGACCGCGATCTGCGCGTCGCCATCGCCGAATCCTGCACCGGCGGCCTGGTCTGCGGTCTTTTGACCGAGATACCGGGCTCGTCCTCGGTCGTCGAACGCGGCTTCGTCGTCTATTCGAACCAGGCCAAGCAAGACATGCTCGGCGTGTCGCAGGCCACATTGACCGAATGGGGGGCTGTCAGCGAGCCAACCGCCGTGGCGATGGCCAAGGGCGCGCTTGCCCATTCGACCGCCGATCTCGCGGTGTCGATCACCGGCATTGCCGGCCCCGACGGCGGCACGGCGGACAAGCCGGTCGGCCTCGTCCATTTCGCTTGCGCGCGCCGCGGCGCGACGACGGTCGCTTTGTCGCGGCGCTTTGGGCCGATCGGCCGCTCGGCGGTGCGACTCGCTGCGGTCGAGACGGCGCTGAAGCTGATGGAGGAAGACGTGCTTCAGGTGGCGGCGCGGCCGTAGACCGCGTCCGCCCGGGCGACGAAAGCGGCCGAGAATTTGCGGAAGGCGATGTCGAACGTCGAGCCCATCAGCAGGGCGAGCGCGCGGCTGCGAAACTCATAGGCGATATAGAATTCGACGGCGGAGCCGCTCCGATCCGCCGCGTCGCGGAAGTTCCACAGATTTTCCAGCCTGCTGAACGGGCCGTCGACATATTCGACCCGGATCTTCAGGCGTTTGCGGTCAAGCGCGACGCGGCTGGTAAAGCGTTCGCGGATCGCTTTGTAGCCGACTTCCATATCGGCGATCAGCGTCTCGACGCCGTCTCCGCCCTGCTCCCGGCGACGCACCGCCAAAGCCAGGCAGAGCGGCACGAATTCGGGATAGCGCTCGACATCGGCGACCAGATCGAACATCTGCGCGGCGGAATGGCGCACGCGCCGCTCATTGCGAAAGGCAGGCACGGCTCAGCCCATCCAGAAGGCGAAGGCGTCGATAACAAGAAATACCGCCGCCGCCAGCCCGGTCGTCCAGAGGGCGGCAAGCGCAAGGCGCGGCTTGACCGGCGCGCCGGGCTCGACGCCGGGCGGAAGCTGGGTCTCGCCCGCTTCTTCCGGCGAGCGGGCGAAGAAGGGCAAAACGGCGAAGAGCGACACCCACCAGACGGTGAAGAAGACGGCGACCGCTAGCGGCGTCGGCATCGGCCAGCGCCTAGGCGGGGTCGGCGGCCGGCGTCGCCCGCCTCACTTCGGCGGCTGCTCGGCCGGAGCGGCGGGCGCCGGAACGTCAGACGCGGCTGGCGCGGGCGCGGCAGGGGCAGGCGCGGCGGGCGCGCCGCCATTCTGGTTCTGCATCTGCTTGAGCTGATCGAGCAGGCTTGCCGGCGGCGCGTTCTGGCTATTGGCGGGCGCGCTGGTCGAAGAGGCCGGCGCCGTTTCCAGCAGGGAGCGCGGCGCGCGGTTCCAGCTCGCCAGAATCGACATCAGGATCGCGGTGACGAAGAACAGCGTGCCAAGGATCGCCGTCGCACGCGACAGCGCATTGGCCTGGCCGCGGCCGGTCATGAAACCGCCGCCGCCGCCCGTCCCCAGCACGCCGCCTTCGGAGCGCTGCAGCAGCACCACGGCGATCAGGGCGATCACCACCAGGAGGTGAATGACGAGCAACACGCTTTGCAGCATCGAGACGATCCTTTGCGATCCCGCCTGTCAGGACGGGCCGAATTGCGCGCGCTCCTAGCATGCGGCCGGCGGCGCGTCCATTTTGGGACGCGCCATTCCGGCCACGGCGGCCTTAAGCGTAGGTGGCGGCGATCGCCAGAAAATCAACCGCCTTGAGGCTTGCCCCGCCGACCAGCGCGCCGTCGACATTGTCGAGGCCGAGCAGTTCCTTGGCGTTGGCCGGCTTGACCGAGCCGCCGTAGAGGATGCGCAGCTTCGCCCCGGCCGCCCCATAGAGTTCGCCGAGCAGCTTGCGGATCACGGCGTGCACTTCCGCGACATCGGCGGCGGTCGGGGTCAGGCCGGTGCCGATCGCCCAGACCGGCTCATAGGCGACCACGACCGTCTCGAAAGCGCCGGCGGCGGGCAGCGAGCCGCGAATCTGGCGGCTCACGACCTCGATCGCCTTGCCCGCCTCGCGCTCAGCGCGGGTCTCGCCGACGCAAACGATCGCGGTAAGCCCCGCCTTGAGGGCCGCCTCCGCCTTGGCCTTAACCTGCTCGTCCGTCTCGCTGTGATATTGGCGGCGCTCGGAATGGCCGACGATCACATAGGCGGCCCCGGCGTCCTTGAGCATGGGCGCGGCGATGTCGCCGGTGTAAGCGCCGCTCTCCTTGGCGTGGCAATCCTGCGCGCCAAGCGACAATTTGCCGCCTCTGAGCGCCCAGGCGGCCTGAGCAAGCAAGGTTGCGGGCGGGCAGACGGCCAATTCCGCCTCGCCGGCCTTCCCGGCGTCCACCGCCTCGCGCATCGCCTTCACTTCGGAGAGGTTGGCCGAAAGGCCGTTCATCTTCCAATTGCCCGCCACGAGGGGGCGCACGCCAGGAGTCATCGATCGCCTTTCGGGAGATGGGTTTCGAAGGGAACCGCGGCGGATTATCACCCCTGCCGCGCCTATGCAAAGCCCTGGGAGGAGGTTAGATAGGCGCCGCGCCGCCGCGCCCGCCAAGGCGCGCGAGCGCTTTCAATCGCCAGGGAACACGGACCTTCATGCTCGACGGGATGCGCAGACTATCGCAAGGGCTGGTGGGCCGCGTCATCATGACGCTGCTCTTCCTCCTGCTCATCGGCAGTTTCGCCATCTGGGGCATTGGCGACATGTTCCGCGGCTTTACCTCCGACAAGCTGGCTGAGGTCGGCGGCCAGACGATCACCGCCCAGCAATTCCAGGACGCGCTCCAGACGATGCTCGTCCGGGTGCAGAGCCAGATGCATTCGAGCATCACCAACGAGCAGGCGCGTGCGCTCGGCTTCGACAGCCAAGTGCTCCGCGAGCTGATTTCCGACGCTGCGCTCGACGAGCGCGCCCGCGCGCTCGGTCTGGCGGTCTCGGATGAGGCGATCGTTTCCGCGGTGCGTTCGGATCCCAATCTTCAGGACGCTTCCGGCCAGTTCGATCGCGCCCGTTTCGATCAGGCGCTGCGCCAATCCGGTCTCTCCGAACGCGGCTTCTTCGCCGAGCAGAACAAGAGCTATCTGCGCCAGCAGATCGGTCTCTCTCTGACCGACGGTCTCACGGCGCCCAAGAAGCTGGTCGATTTCCTCGCCCGCGTTCAATCCGAAAATCGCGCAATCGACTATTTCGTCTTGCCGCCTTCGGCCGCCGGCGACATCGCCGCCCCGACGGACGACGCGCTCAAAGGTTTTTTCGAGGACCGCAAAGACGAATATCGGGCGCCGGAATATCGCGCTGTCGACATTCTCTTCGTCAACGCCGCCGCCTTGGCCAAGCCCGAGGACGTGACGGACGAGGACGCCAAGGCCGATTACGACAAGCTGCGCGACACGCGTTTCACGACGCCGGAAAAGCGCAAGCTGCAGCAGATCGTCTTCCCCGACCAGCAGTCGGCCGACGACGCCGAGGCCAAGATCAAGGCCGGCGCGTCTTTCGACGACATTGTGAAAGCGCGCAATTTGAAACCCGCCGACGTCGATCTTGGCGAGACGACCAAAACGGGGGCCTACGATCCGGCGATCGGCGAGGCGGCCTTCGCTTTGCCCGAGGGTGGCGTCAGCGGTGTCGTCAAGGGTCAGTTCGGTCCGGCGATCGTCCACGTCGTCGCCATCACCCCCGGCGCGGTCAAGAGCTTCGACGAGGTGAAGGCGCAGCTCAAGGGCGAGATCGCCGCCGATCGGGTCGCCGATCAGGTGCAGTCGCTGCATGACAAGGTCGAGGACGCGCGCGTCTCGGGCAAGTCGCTCGCCGAAGCTGCGAAGAGCCTCGGTCTTGAGATCCGCTCGATCCCGGCGGTCGATTCGCAGGGCAAAGATCCCTCGGACAAGACGATCGATCTGCCCGACGCCAAGGAGCTCGTCTCTTCGGTCTTTGCCTCCGACGTCGGCGTCGACGACGCGCCCTTGCCGACCAAGGATCGCGGCTGGCTGTGGTTCGACATTCTCAAGATCGTCCCGGCGCATGAGCGCGCTTTCGACGAGGTCAAGGACAAGGTCGCGGCCGAGTGGCGCGCCGACGAAAGCGCCAAGGCGCTCGCCGCCAAGGCCGCCGACATGGTCAAGCAGGTCGAGGGCGGCGCAACGCTGACGAGCCTTGCCCAGGCGGCCGGCCAGGAGGTTCAAACCGCGTCCGACATTCGCCGTGGCGGCAAAGAGGGTCTCGCGCCGAACCTCGTCAGCGCGCTCTTTAATGGGCCCGCTGATGGCGCCGGTTCGGCGGCGATCCCGGCCGGGCGCGTCATCTTCAAGGTCATGGCGGACGCGACGCCGACGACCAATTTCGACGATCCGACGGTCAAGTCGCTCGCCGCGCAACTCGGCGAAGGCCTGCAAACCAGCCTTGTCGACCAATATATCAACGCGCTGGAGACGGAGCTCGGCGTGAGGGTCAATCAGAGCGTGCTGCAGGCGGCCGAAGGAAGCTGAGGCCGCCCACAATGACGATGATGACCCCAAGCGACTATGACGAATTCGCCCGCCGCTACGCCGCCGGAAAGGCCGGCGTCGTCGTCGCCACGCTGGTCGCCGATCTCGAGACGCCGGTCTCCGCCTATTTGAAACTCGCCGCCAGCCGCGCCGGCAATATGTTCCTGCTCGAGTCGGTCGAGGGCGGCGCGCAGCGCGGCCGCTATTCGATGATCGGCCTCGATCCCGACGTCATCTGGCGCTCGAGTGGCGAAGGCGCCGAGATCAATCGCAAGGCGCTGAGCGAGCCCGAGGCCTTCGCCCCCTGCCCCGGCAAGCCGCTCGAAGCGCTGCGGGCGCTGCTCGCCGAGTCGCGCATCGACCTGCCGCCCGGCCTGCCGCCGATGTCGGCGGGCGTCTTCGGCTATCTCGGCTATGACATGGTGCGGCGCATGGAACGGCTGGCGCCCGCCAAGCCCGATCCGATCGGCACGCCTGACGCGCTACTGATCCGCCCCACGACAATGGTCGTCTTCGATTCCGCGCGCGACGAGATGATCGTCGTGACGCCGGTTCGCCCGGTCGCGGGGGTAAGCCCGCGGGCGGCTTACGAGAGCGCGCAAAGCCGGCTCGACGCGGTTGTCGCGGCGCTTGAGAGCCCGCTCGATCATCAGCCGCCGCAGGTCGATCCGACCCTCCTGGCGAGCCCCGCGACCTCCAACACCAGCGACGCCGAATTCATGGCGATGGTCGCCAGGGCGAAAGACTATATCGCCGCCGGCGACGCCTTTCAGATCGTCCTGTCGCAGCGCTACGTCAGCCGCTTCGATCTGCCGGCCTTTTCGCTCTATCGCGCGCTGAGACGCGTTAACCCGTCGCCCTATCTCTGCTTCCTCGATTTCGGCGGCTTCCAGGTGGTCGTCTCGAGCCCGGAGATTCTGGTCAGGGTGCGCGACGGCAATGTCTGCATCCGCCCGATCGCCGGCACGCGCTGGCGCGGCAAGACGGTCGAGGAAGACGAGGCTCTGGCCAGGGAACTGCTCGCCGATCCGAAGGAGCGGGCCGAGCATCTGATGCTGCTCGATCTCGGCCGCAACGATGTTGGCCGCGTCGCCAAGATCGGCACGGTAAAGGTCACCGACAGTTTCTTCATCGAGCGCTACAGCCACGTCATGCATATCGTCTCCAATGTCGAAGGCGAGCTGCGCGGCGATCTCGACGTGGTGGCGGCGCTGGCGGCCGGCTTCCCGGCCGGCACGGTCTCCGGCGCGCCAAAGGTGCGGGCGATGGAGATCATCGACGAGTTGGAGAAGGACAAGCGCGGCATCTACGCCGGCTGCATCGGCTATTTCGGCGCCGGCGGCGAGATGGACACCTGCATCGTTCTGCGCGCCGCGGTGGTCAAGGACGGCAAGATGCATGTCCAGGCCGGAGCCGGCGTCGTCTATGATTCCGATCCGGCCTATGAGAACCGGGAATGCGCCAATAAGGCGCGGGCCCAGTTTCGCGCCGCGGAAGAAGCGGTGCGTTTCGCGACGCGGGCCCGGCGCGGGCAATAGCGCCGCGTCCGCCGCGCCGCGCGCCCCTCCTCCTCGCGAAACATCGTCGAAGGGATAAAAGAGGGGAGAGCGGCGTGCCAATCTATCTCACCGATGTCGTCGGCTGGATCGCCGGCGTCCTGGAAGTTTACGCCTTCCAGGAAAAGACCATGATCCCGCTACGCATCGCCGCCGTTTTCGCCTGTCTGTTCGGCTTCGCCTATGGCTATCTGAGCCACGCCTATCCAAGCATGGCCGTCAGCCTCGTCCTGCTGCCGCTCAATCTCTGGCGGCTCAAGGAGCTGCGCCGCCTGATCGCCGATTCCGGCGCCTCCGTCATCCGCCAGTCGAACTACGAATGGCTGCGGCCCTTCATGCATCGCGCCGACTTCCGCGCCGGCGACGTGCTGTTTCGCAAGGGCGAGGTTGGCGACGCCGCCTTTCTGATCGGCGCCGGCGATGTTCGCATTCCCGAACACAAAGCGACCGTCGGCGCCGGCGGGTTGCTCGGCGAAATCGGCCTGCTGACCGCCGGGCATATCCGCACCGCCACAGCGATCTGCCAGACCGACGTGCGCGCCTGGCGGATCAGCTTCGCCGAGATGGAGCAATTGTGCCTCCAGGATTCGAAATTCTGTCTGCATCTGGCGCGCATCATCGTCCAACGCTATCAGGCCAATCTGCAGAAGAGCGCGGAGACGCCGGCCGCGATTGGCGACGCCGCCCACCCGGCGTGAACGGCGCCGGACGCGATTTCAGAATGCGGGGGATTTTGTGAACATCAGCCTCGATGTCATTCTCGGCTACGCCGCCGGCGGATTTGGCATTTACGCATTCCGCGCCAAGACGATGATCCCGCTGCGCTTCGCCGCGACCTGCGGCTGCGCTTTCGGCCTCGCCTATGGCGCGCTGCGGGGCGCGCAGCCGACGATCCTCGTCAACGCCGTCATGCTCGCGCTCAATCTCTGGCGGCTGATCGAGATGCGCCGCCTGATTTCCGATTCCGGCGCGGCGACCCATACCGACCCGTCGCGCCCCGAAGGCTACGACTGGCTGAAACCCTTCATGCACCGGGTCGAACTGCCGGCGGGCCATGTGCTGTTTCGCAAGGGTGAAGTCGGCAACGAGGCCTTTCTGATCGGCGACGGCGAAGTTCACATTCCCGAATTTGACGCTTATGCGCGGCCCGGCGATCTGCTTGGCGAAATCGGCCTGCTGGCGACCGACAACCGGCGTTCGGCGACCGCTGTCTGCCGCACGGCCGTGCGCGCCTGGCGCGTCAGCTATCACGAGCTGAAGGAGCTTTGCCTGCAGAACCCGCAATTCTGTCTGCATCTGGCGACAGTGATCGTGCGCCGCTTCGAGCACAATCTGCGTCACGCCAGCCAGAAGATCGAAGCGCCGGCGGCTTAGCGCGCGACGGCGAAGCCGCCTTCAGCGGATCGGCGGCGCATATTGCAACCCGCCCTGATCCCAGAGCGCATTGAGGCCGCGGCGGATCTTGATCGGCGATCCCGTCCCGAGGTTGCGCTCGAAAGACTCGCCGTAATTGCCGACCGCCTTGACGATGCGATAGGCCCAATCATTGGTCAGGCCGAGCCCGGTTCCGAACTCGCCTTCGACGCCGAGCAGACGGCGGATCGACGGATTGTCGGATTTCAGCTTCTCGTCGACATTGGCCTGGGTGACGCCAAGCTCCTCGGCGGTCACCATCGCGAAATGAGTCCATTGCACGAGCTGAAACCATTGCGCGTCGTCCTTGCGCACCGAAGGTCCGAGCGGCTCCTTGGAGATGATTTCCGGCAGCACGATATGATCGTCGGGCACCGACATTTTCAGCCGTTCGGCGTAAAGGCCGGAGGCGTCGGTGGTGTAGGCGTCGCAACGCCCCGTGTCATAGGCTTTGGTCGCCTCGTCGTCGGTGGCGAAATCCACCGGCTCGAATTTCATATTATGGGCGCGGAAATAATCGGCGAGATTCAGTTCCGACGTCGTGCCCTGCTGCACGCAGATCGAGGCGCCGTCGAGCTTCAGCGCGGAATCGACGCCGAGCTTCTTGCGAACCATGAAACCCTGCCCGTCGTAATAATTGATCCCGGTGAAGAACATGCCGCCGGTCTCGCGCGACAGGGTCCAGGTGGTGTTGCGGATCAGGACATCGATCTGGCCGGAGGCGAGAATGGTCGGCCGGTCCTTGGCGTTGATCGGCAGATATTTCACTTTATTGGGATCGTTGAAAATCGCTGCCGCGATGGCGCGACACTCGTCGATGTCGAAACCCTTGTAGAGGCCCTGGCTGTCGGGCTGGCCAAAGCCGGCGAGGCTTGGGTTGACGCCGCAGATCAGCGCGCCGCGCGCCTTGACCTCGTCGAGCGTTCCGGCATGCGCGGACCCCGCGGCGGCGAGCGCGGCGAAAAAACATGTCGCGAAAATACGCATGGCGAGACCTCTGGCCAAAGAGAGCGACGAGCATCGGAGCGAAGCGGGCGGCAAGTCAATCGCTGGACCTCTTCTCGCATCCGGTCCCCCCTTGGCGAGGCTTCGCCCCGGCGGCGGATGCTGTTAGGGTCCGCCGCCCGAAAACACTGAGCGATCCGATCGATGAAGAACCTTAGCCCCGAAAGCAAAGCGCGCCTGCGCAGCCGCTCGCGTCTCGTCCATCTCGGCCGCGACGCCGAGACATCGCAGGGTTTCATCAATCTGCCGGCGTTTCGCGGTTCGACCGTGCTCTTCCCCGATGTCGCGACGATGAAGAGCCGCAAGCAGCGCTACACCTATGGCACGCATGGAACGCCGACCATCGACGCGCTTGCCGAAGCCTGGACGGCAATCGCCGGCGCGGCGGGCGCCGTGCTGGCGCCGACCGGCATGGCGGCGATCGCGGTGGCGCTGATGAGCGCGCTGAGCGCCGGCGATCATCTCCTGATGACCGATTCCGCCTATGAGCCGACCCGCACATTCTGTCAGGGAACGCTCAAGCGCATGGGCGTCGAGACGACCTATTACGATCCGCGCATCGGCGCGGGGATCGAGGCGCTGTTTCGCGCCAACACCAAGGCGGTCTTTCTCGAGTCGCCCGGCTCGCTGTCGCTCGAAGTGCAGGACGTTCCGGCCATCGCGGCGATCGCCCATGCGCGCTCGGCCTGCGTCATCGCCGACAACACCTGGGCGACGCCGCTCAATTTTCCGCCGCATGCGCATGGCGTCGATCTGGCGATCGACGCCGGCACCAAATATCTCGGGGGCCACGCCGATCTGCTACTCGGGTTGATTTCCGCCAATGCGGCGTGGCTGAAGCGGCTCGCCGCCACCCATGACGAATTCGCCATCCCGCCGGGGCCCGAGGATGTCTTTCTCGCGCTGCGCGGTCTGCGCACAATGGAAATCCGCCTGCGTGAAGCCGAGCGGCAGAGTCTCGAGCTTGCCCGCTGGCTCGGCGCGCGCCCCGAGACTTTGCGCGTTCTGCACCCCGCCCTGCCCGACCATCCCGATCACGCGCTCTGGCGGCGTGATTTCACCGGCGCGTCGGGATTGTTCAGCATCATTCTGAAGCCCGTCTCCGAGCGCTCCGTCGCGGCGATGCTCGACGGGCTCGAGCTCTTCGGGCTCGGCTATTCCTGGGGCGGCTATGAAAGCCTGGTCATCCCCTTCGACTGCTCGCGCGCCCGCAGCGCAACCCGCTGGGCGCCGGGCGGCCCGGCCTTGCGCTTCTCGGTCGGCCTCGAAGACATCGACGATCTCAAGGACGATCTGGCGCGCGGCTTCGAGCGTCTGAACGCGACCGCGTGAGAGCGTCGCCGCGCTAGAGACGCGCAGCGCGGCGCAAGGCCTGCGGCGGCTGGCCGAAGGCGCGCAGGAAGGCGCGACGCATGCGCTCGCTGTCGCCGAAGCCGGTCTCGGCGGCGATCGCCTCGATGGGGCCGCCGTCGCTCTCGACCCGCTCGCGCGCCGCTTCGACTCTCAGACGTTCGACGGCGCGCGCCGGCGTGACGCCGGTCTCCTCGGCGAAGCGCCTCGCGAAATTGCGCGGGCTCATGCGCGCCCGTTCCGCCAGTCGTTCGACCGACAAGGATTCGCCCAGCCGCTCGCGCGCCCAGCCGAGCAAAGCGGCGAAGCGCCCCTCGGGGCGCTCCATTTCGAGCAACGCTGAGAATTGCGATTGGCCGCCCGGCCGCCGGCGATAGACGACGAGCTGCTGCGCGGCGCGCCGCGCGATCGCTTCGCCGAGATCGTCGGCAATCAAGGCGAGCGCGAGATCGATGCCCGCTGTGATGCCGGCCGAGGTCCAGAAATCGCCGTCGCGCACGAAGATGCGGTCGGGTTCGAGGCGCACCGAAGGGTAGCGCCGAATGAATTGCTGACTGCGACTCCAGTGGGTCGTCGCGCGCCGGCCCTCGAGCAGGCCCGCCTCGGCCAACAGAAAGGCGCCCGAACAGACGCTGGCGACCCGCCGACAGCCGCGCGCGCTGGCGCGCAGGAGATCGAGCAGCGCGGCATCGCCGAGCGCCTCATAGACGCCGAAACCGCCGGCGACGACCAGCGTGTCGAGCCGTGGCGCCGCCGCGAGCGCCGTCGCCTGCATGATCGCGCCCGACGAACTGGCGATGGCGCCGGCCCGTTCGGCGATGACATGGAGACGATAGGCGCCGGGGACCTGCGCGCCGGCGATCTCGAAAGCGGCGATCGGCCCGGCGGCGTCGAGCAGTTGGAAACGCTCAAAAATCAGGAAGCCGATTTCGCGCGTCACCGGGGCGCTCCCCCGTGCTTTGGCTGATTTCGAGGAAACATTGTCATTTCGGCCAGAACGCTAGCCTGCGACACTGGGGCCGGTCAAATCCGGGGGTCGCCATGGCTGAGGGACAATTTCTGATCGTCGAGACGATCTATCCCGGCATGACCCAACTCGATTTCACCGGGCCGCACACGATCTTCTCGCGCATCCCCTCCGCCTCCGTCATCGTCGCCTCCGAACCCGGCGGCGAGATCACGTCGGACGGCGGCCTCGTCTTCGCCGGCACGCGGCGAATGGCGGAGATCGAGCGCTGCGATCTCCTCTTCGTGCCCGGCGGCATGGCGGTCACCGACGCCATCAATGACGAAGCCTTCATGCACGAATTTCGCCGCCTTGCCGCGAGCGCGCGCTACCAGACTTCGGTGTGCACCGGCTCGCTGGCGCTCGGCGCGGCGGGCCTGCTCGTCGGCAAGCGCGCCGCCTGTCATTGGGCGTGGCGGCATCTGCTGCCGCTCTTCGGCGCCATCCCCGATTCCGGGCGCGTGGTGCGCGACGGCGACATCATCACCGGCGGCGGGGTCACGGCGGGAATCGATTTCGCGCTTGTCGTCGCCGCCGAACTCGGCGGCGAAGCCATGGCGCAGACGCTGCAGCTCTTGCTCGAATATGCGCCCGCGCCGCCCTTTGACGCGGGGCGGCCGGAGACGGCGCCGCCCGACGTGCTGGCGCGGCTGCAGGCGCGCCTCGCCCCGCAACTGGCCGAGCGCGCCATCAAGGCGGAGCGCGCCGCGGCAAGGAGGAATTGACCGGCGCGGCCCCTTCGGCTGCGCACACCGCCGCGACATGTTAGGCAGAGCGCCTGGTCTGTGCGAGCGCCCCGCCCGATGCACAAATTTCTCATCGACACCGACACCGCTTCCGACGACGCCGTCGCGATCCTGATGGCGCTCGCCGCGCCCGACGTGCAGGTGCTGGCGCTGACGACGGTGGCTGGCAATGTCGGCCTCGAACAGGCGACGAAGAACGCGCTGCTGACCGCGGAGATCGCCGGGGTCGAAGTTCCCGTCTTCGTCGGCGCCGCGGCGCCGCGCGCCCGTCCGCTGCAAGACGCACATTGGTTCCATGGCGAAGACGGCCTCTCAGACCACGGCTATGCCGCCCCGCGCCGCGCGCCCGAAAAGGAGACCGCAGTCGACGCCATCCTCCGCCTCGCCCGCCAAGAGCCGGGGCTCACGCTGGTGACGCTCGGGCCTCTCACCAATATCGCGCAGGCGATCGAACGCGACCCCGGTTTTGCGGAGCGGATCGGCCGTTGCGTCATCATGGGCGGCGCGCCCTGCTGCGTGGGCAATGTCACGCCGGCCGCCGAATATAACATCTGGGTCGATCCCGAAGCGGCGAGCATCGTCTTTCGTTCCAATCTGCCGATTGAAATGGTCGGCTGGCATGTCTCGCGCGGCGCCTCCGTGCTGAGCGAGGCCGAGATCGCCGGCATTCTGTCGCTCGGCACCGCGAAGGCGCGCTTCGCCATCGATTGCAACATCCGCGCCAAGGAAGCCTATCGCGTGCAGACCGGCGAGATCGGCCTGTCGCTCGCCGATCCGACCGCGATGGCGGTGGCGCTCGATCGCGCGGTCGGCCTCTCGTGGAGCCGGCATCTGGTCGAGATCGAATGCGATAGCGAGTTGACCCGCGGCATGACATTGGTCGATCGGCTCAACGTCGCCGGCGACGACAACAATCGCGATGTCTGGCGCGGAGCGCTCGACAGCAAGGCGAAGGCGGATGTCTGCTGGAGCTTCGACAGCGCCCGCTTCAAGGCGATGCTGAAACGCGCGCTGACCTGACGCCGCCTTAGCCCGGCTTGGCGCCGCTCTTCGCCTTGCGCGCTTGGCGCGGCGGATGGATCGTTTCGCCGCGCGCCAGCATCGCGACGAAGCGCGCGATCATCTCGGCGCGCTTCGCTGCAGCAACGTGGTGAAGCCGATAGAGCAGCGCATAACGATTGGCGCCGTCGAGATCCTCGAAAGCCTTCGCGGCGCGCCGGTTCGCCGCAATGGCGATTTGAAAATCCTCCGGCGTCACCGCCTTCGATGCCGAAGGATAAGCAGCTTCCCAGCGGCCGTCGGCCTTCGCCGCCTCGATGGCGGCGAGGCCACTCTTTCTTACCCGACCGGCGGCGATCAGCTCCTCGGCGCGCTTCCGGTTGGCGGCCGACCAGCGGCTTTTGGCTGCGCGCGGCGTGAAGCGGGTGAGGAAGAATTCCTCGTCGAACCGCCCAATCTGGCCGTCGATCCAGCCGTGGCAGAGCGCGCAATCGACCGCCTGCGCCTGGCGCAGCGCCGGCTCCGGCGCGCCCTGCTTGGCGAGCTTTATCCAAGCGCCCTTCGAGTCGGGATTGGCGGCGAGCCAGGCCGCGAAAGCCGGCGCGCCGTCGAAATGAAGGATCGGCAGTTCGGATTTCATTGCAGCGCCTCGTTACCGCCGCTTGCGAAGCTGGAGGAAGTCCGAAGTCGCGTCAACGCTGCTCGTCTTGGTCGCTCGCCTTGCAAGCGCAGCGACGCCGGGCCAAGTCTTGGGCGACGAATGCCGCCGCCTTCCCCGTCGCGAGGATTTGAGCATCTTGGAGCAAGCCAATCTCCTCGCCAGCGAGGTCTCGCCCTATCTGCTGCAGCACGCGGGCAATCCCGTGCATTGGCGTCCGTGGGGCGCCGAAGCCTTCGCCGAAGCCGCGCAGCGCGATTGTCCGGTGCTGCTCTCGGTCGGCTACGCCGCCTGCCATTGGTGCCATGTCATGGCCCATGAATCCTTCGAGGATCCCGACATCGCGGCGATGATGAACGCTTTCTTTGTCAATGTGAAAGTCGATCGCGAGGAGCGACCCGACGTCGATGCGCTCTATATGGCCGCCCTGCATGCGATGGGCGAACAGGGCGGTTGGCCGATGACGATGTTTCTGGCGCCCGACGGCGCGCCCTTCCACGGGGGCACCTAT
Source organism: Bradyrhizobium sp. (assembly GCA_004799435.1). GTDB lineage: Bacteria > Pseudomonadota > Alphaproteobacteria > Rhizobiales > Beijerinckiaceae > Roseiarcus. Next base: position 1,762 of record SSMV01000110.1, on the reverse strand, counting down.
TGGCCGCCGGAGCCGCGCTGGGGTCGGCCCTCGTTCCGTCAGGTTCTCGTCGCGGTCCATGACGCCTGGCGCGACAGGCGCGCCGCCCTGAGCGAGCGCGGCGGCGCGCTCGTCGCCCATCTCGCGGCGTTGGCCGCGCCGCAGACGAACGCCGATCTTACGCCCGACGATCTGACACAAGCCTCCGACACCCTGTTGCGCCTTGTCGATCCGGTCGCCGGCGGCTTGCGCGGCGCGCCGAAATTTCCCAACGCGCCGATCTTTCGCTTTTTCTGGAGCGAATCCTTTCGTCGCCGCGATCCGGCGCTGCGCGCCGCCGTGCGTGGCCTCGTCGACGCGCTCTGCGCCGGCGGCATTTGCGATCACCTCGGCGGCGGCTTCGCGCGCTACGCAACCGACGCCGTCTGGCACGTGCCGCATTTCGAAAAGATGCTCTACGACAACGCGCAGATTCTCGAATTGCTCGCCTCCTGCCACGCCGAGACGCCCTCGCCGGTCTATGCGGCGCGGGCGCGGGAAACCTTCGCCTGGCTGATGCGCGAGATGAAGACGGGCGAGGCTTTCGCCGCGTCGCTCGACGCCGATTCCGAGGGCGACGAGGGACGCTTCTATGTTTGGAGCGCCGCAGAAATCGCTTCGTTACTCGGCGACGATGCGGGCGCTTTCGCCGCCGCCTATGATGTGCGAGCCGAGGGCAATTGGGAAGGCGTCAATGTCCTGCGCCGAATTACGGCGCCGGGCACGCCGGCCGAGGAAGCGCGGCTCGCAGCGGCGCGGGATCGGCTTTTCGCCGCGCGCGAAAAACGGCCGCGCCCGGCGCGCGACGACAAGATCCTCGCCGACTGGAACGGGCTGATGATCGCCGCGCTGGCCCGCGCCGCGGCGATCTTCGAGGCGCCTGAGTTTCTTGCCGCGGCGCGGGCGGCCTTCGCCTATGTCGAGACGAATCTACGCGATGCGCGAGGCGGCCTGCTGCATGGCTGGCGCGACGGACGCGCCGGGCCGCCCGGCATGCTCGACGACTATGCCGCAATGGCCCGCGCCGCGCTTGCCCTGTTTGCTGCGACCGGCGAGCCTGCCTATTTCAATGCGGGGCGCGTATGGGCCGAGGAGGCGCTGAGCCGTTTCGGCGACGGCGCGGGCGGCGTCTTCATGACCGCGCAAGACGGCGGCGACGCGCTGATCCTGCGTCCGCGCCCGCCGGCGGACGGCGCCCTCCCCTCTGGCGCCTCGTTGCTCGCCGAGGCCTGCGCCACGCTGCATCACATCACGGTCGAGTCGCGCTGGGCTGAAGCGGTCGAAAGTCTGGCGCGCGCCCATGCCGGCGAAGGATCGGCGATCGTCCAGGCGCCGCTGTTGCTCGCGGCGCTCGACTGTCTCAATCGCGGCGGGGCGGCGCTGATCGAAGGACCGCTCGATGACTCGCAGGCAATCGCGCTCGCCGACGCCGCGCTGCGCGCCCCCGATCCCGCGGTGATCACCCTGCGCTTCGATCCCTCGTTATGGCCACAAGGCGCGCCGGGAGACCGACCAAGGCTGCCGCAAACGCCCGCCGCGATGATGTGCCGTGGCCAGATCTGCAGCCTGCCGGTCGCCGACCCCGTTGCGCTGCGCGCGCTGCTCGCGACCGCGTGAGCCTGGCCGCCGTCATATTCGCGTAATGTCGCCGCCGCTTCCCTCCTCGCCGCCACGTGAGGCTTCCACATGGACGATGAGGGCTACGCCTGTTTCGCCCGCACGGGCGACATCGACGAGCCGCGCC
>SSMV01000011.1 GCA_004799435.1 Bradyrhizobium sp. | reverse complement strand
TGCGCCCAACATTGCCGTTTGGCCGGCGGTCGTTGCATCTCCGAAGCGGACGTCCAGCCGACGGACCCGCTCAACCGTCGCGGATGAAGCAATCCTATCGGAAGTCGGATGTTCCGGTCGGCGCCCGTCCTACTCCCGTCAGAGGAATCAATCGGCGAGCGAACCGGACAGGCTGCGCTCGCTCAAACGACTCACGGGTGCCTCGGCCGCCGAATTCCCCTCCCACCCATCGCTGCGCGCTCCCGGTTCAACGCTTCAATTTCCGCGGCCGTCGCCAATCAGCGTGAAGGGCGCCCAGAAGAGCGGGTGGGCGTAGCTGAACACGGTCGCGCCGAAGTCGTCGACGAATCCGGGGCCGTCGAGGAGGCCCATCATCGCTTGGCGCAGCGCCTCCGCGCGGGCGAGTTTAGGATCGGCCGCCTGGCGGCGGAAGATGTCGGTGACGAGTTCGCGCGCCGAGGTCGATTGCACCGACCAGTTGGTGACGACGAGCGCGCGAGAGCCGGCGTAGAAGAACGCACGGCCCAATCCGGACGCTGCTTCCGCGCCAGCGCCGGCGCCCGCGGCGGTGTTGCACGCGGAGAGCACCACCCAATCCGCGTTCATCTTCAGCCCGAGGATGTCTTCGCTGGTCAGGAGGCCGCTGCCCTCGATGCCTGCGACCTTGGGCGCCGTCAGCGCCAGCGCCGGTTGATCCAAGCCATCGATGTCGTCCGCCAGCAGGCCGTGGGTCGCGAAGGCGACGAGCCGGTAGGCCGACAAGTTGGTCGTCTTCACCACCCGCTCGTTGGCGTCCTTGCCGAGCTTGAGCGCCGCGGCGGGATCTGCGCCGAGCGCGGCGGCGATCAAGCGCAACTCTTCGGCGGTGTCCGGCAGGCGGGGCAGAATGCCGAGGGCTTCGGAGAAATCGGCCGCTGGGGGGCCACGCCGCAAGCCAACCGGCGGCCCGCGCGTCTCCGCCTCCGCCGCCCGTTCGTCGATTACGGGATCACCCAAGTCCGGATCGGCGGTGCCCCGGTCGAGGGCGGCGTTTGCCTCCTCCGCGGCATCGGCCGCTTCCCGCTCGTTGAAATAAGGATCGCCGAAGCCGATCAATTTCTGCTGCTGAGCGTCGGCGGATTTCGTCGTTCGCAGCGCCTTCAGGGTCGACGCCGAGGGGATTGTCGTGATCGCGTGTTCGCGCGCGAGCCACGGCACCTTGCGGTATTCGGCGAACAGGGTGACCGGGTCGGGGGCGGGTTGGTCGGCCGCCATCGGCAGCAAGCCGAGCGGCAGAAATCCGAGCGAACCGTTGGCAACGACCAAGAGATTGTGGGCCGGCCGCCAGATGTCTTCGACGGGGGCGAGCAGAGTGGCGTAAAGGCTGTATGCGAGCGGAACGTCGAAGGCGGGAATCTCCTTCACCGTCACCGCTTCGGGCTCCAGCGCTTCGCGCAACTTGGCGACTTTCGAGTCGAGTTCCGCCCGCGTGATCGACAGGGCGCGGAATGTCATCGGCTTGTCCGGCGCGACCGCCCAGACGAAGCTCGCGTTTTCGCCGAAATAGAACGACAGCAGCGCCTCGTTGTCGCCGAGCAGCGCGCGGATCTCCGCCGCCTCGACCGGCGGCGGATCGACGAACTTGGCGTATGCAGGGAATTTGGCCGTCAGAACGGCCTGGGCGGCAGCGTGATCGGCGCGCAGCTTCGCGACCTTGGCGCGCGCGCCCTGGACCGTCTTGTCGTCGCGGCGGTCGGAGGGCAGGGCGAGGAGATTGGCGAGGTCGCGAACAGCGTCGTTGAGCTGCCGGCCCAGATCCTGCTCGGAGCGCGCCGATCCGGCGAGCGCCGGATCCTTGGCCGCCGCGCGCGCCGAGGCCTGCGCGAGCGCGCGCTGCACCGAACGCCCGCGCAGATTGTCGGCGAGCCCAAGGGTCTTCTCGATCGTTTCGGCGTCCGCCAGAGCCGGTTCGCGCGCCAGCAATTCGAGATAGTTCTCCATCATGAATCGGTTGCGGTCGTCGATCGCGCCCGCGGTCAGGCTATCGTCGTTGTCTTCCGTTCGGCTCGTCGCCACGAGGATCGGGATCGCGGTCTTGAAGTCCGCCAATGCTTCGGCGCCGCGTCCGCTCTTGGCGAGCGCGCTCGCCAGATAGCCGCGCACCACTGCGGTCGACTGGCTGTCGTCGCCCGAACGAGCCCGCTCGCGCTGCAGTTTCCGCGCCGCGAGTTCCGCCGCTTCCGCCGCCTTGCCGGTGACGATGAGTTTCTTCAGCCGCGGCGTTTCGTTCATCACGGCTTCGCGCGGCACCGGGTCCCAGCCCGCGACAAGACGGTCGATCTGATCGTCGATTTTCTGCGCTTCGTCGGTCTTCTTCTGCCCCTCGAGGCTTTGGGCGAGCTGCTGCAGATTGCCGACGACGCGCGGCGCGTCGTCGCGAAAGCCCAGCTGATGGTAGATGTCGAGAGTCGCGCGGGTCAGCCGTTCGGCGTCCTCGTATCGCCCCTCGCCCAGCATCGCCGCGCCGAGCGTCGATACCGCTCGACCCGTCTGCTCATGAAATTTCCCGTCCCGCTTCAGCAGTCGCAGCAGGGCCTCGCGAATGTCGATCTCGCCCTCCGGCGCGCGGCCTTCCTCCACTTTCATCGAGCCAACGGCGATCTGATAGCCGTCGATGCCGCTCAAGTAATCCTGGCGGGTCGGATAATTCTCGCCTTCCGCTTGGACGGCGGGATCGTAGTGATCCAGCGCTTCTTGGCCGACTTGGCGCGCGTGGCTGAACAGGCTTTCGGCTTCGGCGTACTGGTTGCGAATGACGTGCAGATAGCCGTCGAGACTGTCGGCTTCCTCTTGGTAGATCGGCCGGAACGGCTCGTTGTTGACCGACCACGTCCGCGATTCGGCGAGCAGGGCGCGAATTTCCCGGTCGAGGCGTTCAACGGGAGCGAAGTCGCCGGCTCGGCCGTAGGCCAAAGCCAACTCGTCATAGAGCGAGAAGAGGCGGCCGCGCTCGCGTCGCTCGAGTCCCCGAATTTCGCTCAGCATGAGGGGGACCGCGCGTTTGTCGTCGCCGATGCGCGCCAGAAGCCGGTGCAAGAACTGCTGATAGCGGCTGGTCACGCGGACGTAGTTTTCGCCCTTGCTGAGCGCGATCGCCTGTTCCACGTCGGCGATCGCGTCGTTGATGTCGCCCGCCTCGTCGCGCGCGTGCGCCCGGTGAAAGAAGGCCTCGCCGCGCTTGCCCTCCGGAAGCGCGTTGGGAATCGGCGCGTTCGCCGCCGCGTCGCGTTTGGCGGCTTCGGCCGGGTCGGGCTTTTCCTGGTCCAGAAGGGAGACGATGTCGACGGCGTCGGTGGCGGGCGGCGGCGCGTCGGTCGCCCAGCCGCGATTGCTGGCCAGAAAGCCAAGAACCAGGCTCAGCAGTGCGACGCCGAATAGACGAGCGCAGCGAAAATCCGACGCCACCTTCGCCCCGCTCTTCTGTTGCAGCGCCAGCCTACCGCAACACAAAGGTTCCGCGCCGACTCAAACATTCGCTGAGGATCCGGCCGTCTGTCAATGGCGCGGCGTCGCGACTTCGACGACCCGCTCGACCGTCACGTCGGCAGGAGGCTGAAAGTTGGCGCCGATCGACAGGCGGTGCTGCCGGGCGCCGCTCGGCCCGCGGCGCATGCGGCTACGAAGTGTTTCTGAGACTGTCACACGGATGTCCGGCGCGTTCGCGAGGTCGGCGAGGGCATCGCAGGCCGAGGATTCGAGGTCCTCACATGGCGGATGGTGCGATGCGCGAGGTCGGTGGCGCTTAAGATCACGCCACGGCCCCAAACGTTTCTTTTATCCAAAGCGGGGGATCCGCGATCGGCCAATCACTTCCGCTTCGCGCCC
>SSMV01000109.1 GCA_004799435.1 Bradyrhizobium sp. | reverse complement strand
CCCGGCGCGCCGCGGCTCATCACAGCACCTTGCCCGGATTGAAGAGGCCCGATGGATCGAGCGCCGCCTTGAGCTTGCGCATCAGATCGAGCGCGACTGGGTCTTTGACCTGTTTAAGCAATTCGCGCTTGAGGACGCCGATGCCGTGTTCGGCCGAAATCGAGCCGGAAAAACGCCTGACGACCGCGTGAACGACCGCGTTCATCGCGTACCATTGGTCGAGAAAACCCTGCTTGTCGGCGCCGATGGGCTGCGTGATATTGAAATGAATGTTGCCGTCGCCGAGATGGCCGAAGGCGACCACCCGGGCGCCCGGCATGAAGCCTTCCACCGCTGCTGTCGCCTCGCGCAGAAAGGCGGGAACCGCGCCGAGCGGCACCGACACGTCATGCTTGATCGAGCCGCCCTGGGGCTTTTGCGCCTCGGGCAGATCCTCGCGCAGGCGCCAGAAGGCCTTGCGCTGTTCGAGCGTCGCGGCGACCGCGCCGTCGCCGATCGTCGAACGCTCCATCGCTTCGCCGAGCAACTCCGTCAGCGGCTCGTCGAGCCCCTTCTCGTCGGCGGCGGAAAGCTCGATCAGCGCATACCAGGGATAGGGCCTGGCGAGCGGGTCGCGCGAGGCTGGGACAAGATCGAAGACAAATTCCAGGCCGATACGCGGCATCAGCTCGAAACTCGTCACCGTCTGGCCGAAGCGGCGCCGCACCAGCCGGAACAGCGCCAGCGCGCTTGCCGGATCGGCAAGCCCGACGAAGGCGGTCGAACGGGCGCGCGGCGCGGCGAAGAGCTTCAGCGAGGCGGCGGTGATCACCCCAAGCGTGCCTTCGGCGCCGATGAACAGGTCCTTGAGATCGTAGCCGGTGTTGTCCTTACGCAGCTTGGAGAGAAGATTGGCGACGCGCCCGTCGGCCAGCACGACTTCGACGCCAAGCGCCAGATCGCGCGCATTGCCATAGGCGAGCACGGCGACGCCGCCGGCGTTGGTCGAAAGATTGCCGCCGATGGTGCAGGAGCCTTCCGAGGCGAGCGACAACGGGAACAGCCGGTCGGCCCCTTCGGCCGCCGCCTGCGCCTCGGCCAGCGTGACGCCAGCCTCGACGATCATCGCGTCGGCGTCGAGGTCGATTTCGCGAATGCGGTTTAAGCGGCGCAGCGAGAGAATGAGCTGGCGCCCTGAGCCATCGGGAACCTGCCCACCCACTAGCCCGGTGTTGCCGCCCTGCGGCACCAGAGCGACGCCGGCCCTGGCGCAGGCCGCGACCACCGCCGCCACCTCGGCGGTCGAGCCGGGGCGCGCCACCGCCAGCGCCCGGCCGTGAAAAAGGGCGCGCGGCTCAATGAGATAGGCGGCGACCAGCTCGGGGTCGACGAGCAGGTTCGCTGGGCCGACGACGCCGGCCAGCGAAGCCAAAAATGCCGAGCTTTCCGTCACCCCAAAACACCCCTGCGGCGTTTGACCGGCTTACGCCGGAATTCGGCGAGAATTTCGACATGCGGGGAATAGCGGAACTGGTCAAGCGCGGAAACCGGACCGATCGTATAGCCGCCCTCGATCAGGATACGCGCGTCGCGGGCGAAGCTCTCGCCATTGCAGGAGATGGCGACGACGAGCGGCGGCCCATGGGCGGCGAGCGCGCGCGACTGCGCCTCCGCCCCGGCGCGCGGCGGATCGAAAAGCACGGCCTCGAATGCTGCGAGTTCGTCGCCAATCAAGGGGCGGCGGAAGAGATCGCGGGTCTCGGTGGCAATGGCGTGGAGCCCGCTTGCCGCGCCGGCGGCGCGCTTGAGCGCGGCGATCGCCGCCGCGTCGGAATCGACCGCCGCGATCTCGTGATCGCGCGCCAGCCTGAGCGCGAAGGCGCCGGCGCCGCAGAAGAGATCGGCGATGCGGCGCGCGCCGCCGAGCGCGGCGGCGGCGCCTGTGGCGAGCGCCCGCTCGCCTTCCTCGGTCGCCTGCAGGAAGCCGCCGGGCGGCGGGACCGCCAGCACGTCGCCAAAGGCGATTTGCGGCGCCCGGCGCTCGATCACGACTTCGCCATGGCTGGCGACGCGCGCGAGATCGAGCCGGTCGGCGCTGGCGACAAGCTTGCGGCGCATCGACGCGTCGAGCGGCCCGGCGCCGCGCAGATCGAAATCGAGACCGCCGAGCGTGGCGGTCGCCTGAATGTCGAGCGGCTTGCCGGCGCCGCGCAGATCGGCGGCGAGCGCGCGGGCGGCGGCAATCGCGCCCGTAAGTCCCGGCGCGAAGAGCGGGCAGGCCTCAATGGCGATGATCTCATGCGCGCGGGCCCGCATGAAGCCGAGGACCTCGCCTCCATCGACGATGCGCGAATGGAAAGTCGCGCGGCGGCGTCCCTCGCCATGGACGTCGATCAGCGGGCCGACCGTCGCCGCGACTCGCGCCCGCACTAGACACTCGACGAGCAACCCGCGCTTCCAGTCCGCATAAAGCGCGGCGCTCATGTGCTGGGCGGCGCAGCCGCCGCAGCGGGTAAAATAGGGACAGAAAGGCGCAATGCGCTCCGGGCTGGCGCGGCGGATTTCCACCGCCCCGGCGGGCTCGATCCGCACGACCTCGCGGGGCAGCGCGCCCGGCGCGATCGTTCCGTCCTCGCCGACGCCTTCGCCGCGCGCGTTGAGCGACAGAATGGTCAGATCGCGCGTCGCCTCATCCATGCCGCGCGGCATACAGGAATTCCTGCGCGCCGTCGCCGCCAAGGATCGGCGAGGGGATCAGGCCGAGGCTCGTCCAACCGAGCGCTTCCACGCAGGTTTGGACGCTGGCGCAGGCCTCGTCGAGCGCCGCCTTGTCCCTAACCGCGCCTTTGACCAGACGCTCGCGCCCCACTTCAAACTGCGGCTTGATCAGGCTGACGAGCCAGGCGGGCGACGCGGCGAGCGGCAAAACGGCTGGCAGCACGAGGCGTTGCGAAATGAAGCTGAGATCGATGACGATCGCCTCAGGCGCGCCGGCGATCGCCGCGCTGACGCGCCGCGCGTCGAGCCCTTCGTGCAGGCTGATCCGTGGATCGCCCGCCAGCCGCCGGTCGAACTGGCCGTGGCCGACATCGACCGCTGTGACGGCGCGGGCGCCGCGCGCCAGCAGCACATCGGTGAAGCCGCCGGTCGAGGCGCCGAGATCGAGACAGGCGAGGCCCCTGGGATCGAGGCCGAAGGCGTCGAGCGCCGCGGCGAGCTTGACGCCGCCGCGCGAGACCCAGGGATGGGCTTCCGCCGCCTCGATCGCCGCGTCGCTCGCCAGCATGTCCGAGCTTTTGCGCACCGGCGCGCCGTCGGCCCTCACCAGTCCGGCCTCAATCGCCGCCTGGGCCCGCGCCCGGCTGGCGAAAAAGCCGCGTTCGACGAGCAGGAGATCGGCGCGCTTGCGCATTTGAGCAGGCCTGAGGTTTGTCGAGAGGACTCCTCTGTCATTGCGAGCGGAGCGAAGCAATCCATGAATTGGCGGCCCGACGCTGGCCAGGCTGGATTGCTTCGTCGCTCCGCTCCCCGCAATGACGGAGGGCGCCGATCGCCAGACGATATCAGAGCGTGAGCGGCCAGACGCCCCGGTCGATATGTTTATGCTTGCCAAGCAGGCTTTCGACGAGGCGAAATTCGCGCACCGTCCAGCGGATCGGCTCGATGAACATCAGCGGCGCGTCGCTGAAGTCATAGGATAGCGTGATATGCGGATTGAAGGCTGGAACGATCTGTTTGCGCAGGCCCGCCTTGATGAGCGCGGTGGTGAGAGACTCGCGGAACGCGAGAAGCGACGCCGATCCCTCGGCGGCCCGCAGCAGGAACTGAGGGCGCGTGCCGCCGACGCGATCGAAAACGACCTCGAAAGGCGCGGCGGCCACGCTCGCCGCGGCGGCCTGCGCGCTCGGCACGAGGCTCGGCGGGACTTGATCGACGAAGTCGCCCAGATGATGAAGCGTAAGATGCAACCGGTCCACATCGACTGGCCGCCCCGGCATGATCTCGTCGCGGCGCAGCCGCGCCATCAACTGGGCGAGCCGTTCGGCCGCCGGCGCGTCGGGCCAGAGGCCGAGAAACAGCCGATGCTGCGGCTCGCTGTCGAAAAGACCGCCGAGCGTGGGTTGGCCCTTGTCGGCCATGATCTCGTCTCCCGCGATATGGATTCGAATGCGCTCTTAATATCGGCGATCGGTCGAAGCGCTTTCAAGGGTCGCACTGGCGCGAACGCAAAAAACGCTATCGCGCGCCCCGCGTGGCGCGGAGTTCGCGGATGATCAAGCGGCTCGCCCGCGCCGCGCTGCCGGCCGACACCGAGGCGCTCGCCCGCTTTCTCATCGGCAAGATCGTGGTGCGCGATTTGCCCGAGGGTCTGGTCAGCGGCCGCATCGTCGAGACCGAGGCCTATGTCGTGGGCGACGCCGCCGGCCACGCCCGGCCGGGCCCGACGGCGCGCAATCGCTCGCTGTTTCTCGAACGGGGACACGCTTACGTCTATCTCGCCTATGGCGTCTCCTGGATGCTGAATGTGTCGAGCGAGACGGCCGGCGTCGGCGCCGGCGTACTGATCCGCGCGCTCGAGCCGCTTCAGGGCGTCGCCATCATGCAGGAAAATCGCGGCGTCGAGCGCCTGCGCGATCTGGCGCGCGGGCCGGGACGCCTCGCCATGGCGCTGAGGATCGATCGCGCGCTCGACGGGCTCGACCTTTGCCGCCCGGGCCCGCTCTGGCTGGCCCACGACGGACACAAGGCTGGCGCGATCGGCGAGAGCGTCAGGATCGGCATCACGCGCGAAGCCGAGCGGGCCTTGCGTTTTTATGTCAGAGGCAATCCCTATGTGAGCGGCGGGCGGGCGCTCAATCCATAGCGTGACGACCGAGAGGAGACGCCCAGGAGACCCTAATGCCGAAGATCACGCCTTTCCTCTGGTTCGACACGCAGGCCGAAGCGGCGGCAGCGTTCTATGTCGCGATTTTCCCCAATTCGCGCATCACCCGCGTCGCGCGGCGACCCAAGGGCGTGCCGGGCGAGACCGGCGACGTGTTGCTCGTCGAATTCGAACTCGACGGCCAGCCGCATCTGGCGATGAACGGCGGCCCGGGCCACAATTTCACCGATGCGGTGTCGCTGATGGTCCTGTGCAAGACGCAGGCGGAGATCGACCGCTATTGGTCGGCGCTGACGGCGGGCGGCGGCGAGGAAATCGCCTGCGGCTGGCTGAAGGACAAATATGGCTTCCGCTGGCAGGTCGCGCCCGAGTCGATCGCCGCGCTGCTGTCGGGACCGGACCGCGCCAAAGCCGAGCGCGTGATGGCGGCCGTCATGGGGATGGTGAAGCTCGATCTCAAACGCATCGAAGAGGCCTGAGATGGGCAAGCCCATTTTCACCGCGACATGCGCCTGCGGCGGCGTCGAATTTCGGGCCGTCGGCGCGCCGATCGCCACCGCTGTCTGCTATTGCGCCGATTGCCAGAAGGGCGGCGCGCAAATCGAAGCGCTGCCCAACGCCGTCGCCGTGCGCGACGCCGATGGCGGCACGGCCTATATGCTGTTTCGAAAAGACCGCATCGCCTGCAGCAAGGGCGCCGAACATCTGAAGCCCTATAGGCTCAAGGAAAGATCGATCACCAGCCGGGTCGTCGCCGCCTGCTGCAATTCGGCGATGGTCATGCGTTTCGATCGCGGGCCGCATTGGGTCTCGGCCTATCGCGCGCGGTTTCACGAGCCGCTGCCGCCGCTGCAATTTCGCATCTGCACGAAGTCGAAACGCGAGGACGTTACGCTGCCCAACGATGTGCCGAGCTCCGCGGGCTATCCGCCTGCGCTTGTGCCTAGACTGCTTGCCTCATGGGTTGCGATGCGATTTGGGCGATAGGCTCAGGCCGCCAATCGGAAGCCAGGAATTGGCGGCGGGCGTCGACTGCGAAGCCGACGTCATGGCCGTCCTCGGACTTGATCCGAAGATTGACCCGGCCATCCACGCATCCTTACGCCGATATAGAGAATATCCGGGAGGAACTGCGATGCCTCGTCAGAATTCGGATGCCTGCAGACAGGCAATCCAGCGTCAACAGGCCCTATCGAGATGGGATAACGAAGGCGGGGCCGGGGCCGGTCCCCCCGCGGGTCACGCGACCGACAAGGAACAGATTTCAACTCCGGACATGAGCAATGCCGATCTGGTCGCGTTGCGCGTTCGGGTCATCGCATTGGAGAATTTGCTGATTGCGATGCTCGCGACGGCGTCGGACCAACAACGCGAACTCGCGCGCGAAATGGCCGGTTACATTTCGCCGCGGCCGGGCTTCACCCATCATCCGCTGACCCTACATGCCGCAGCCCATATGATTGATCTCATCGAGCGATCGTCCCGCTTCCGATGAGATGCAAGCTCGACCGGGCGTGACGGAGTTCGATAGACTCTGGCCGACGAACGGACCATTGATCGCCGCCCTTGCGGCGCCCAGCGGAACGAAACGGCGCTTCCTATCGGCCGAGCACCACATGCGTGGCGAGTTCGGTCGCGCGATGCTCAGTGACGCGATAGCCAAGCGCCGGCAGATCGATCCCGGCGAACATCGCTTCGCCCTGGCCGAGCAGGACCGGCGAGAAGGCGAAATGCAACTCGTCGATCAGGCCAGCGCGCAGATATTGGCGGACCGTTGCGACGCCGCCGCCGATCTTCACGTCGCGACCCTTGGCGGCGCGCTTAGCCTGCTCCAGCGCCGCTTCGATCCCCTCGGTCACGAAGATGAAGGTCGTGCCGCCTTCCATCTCGATCGGATCGCGCGGATGGTGCGTCAGCACGAAGGTCGGCGCGTGATAGGGCGGATTGTCGCCCCACCAGCCCTTCCAGTTCTCGTCCGGCCATGGGCCGCGCACCGGGCCGAACATGTTGCGGCCGAGGATGAAGGCGCCGAAGCCCTCCATCGACCGGCGCCCATAGTCGTCATCGACGCCCTCCGCGCCGCCGCTCTTGCCGAACATCGTCTGGAAGAAGCGCGTGCCGAAGAACCATGTGAACAGCTCCTGCCCGCGTCGCCCGAGCGGATTTTCGAGGCTCTGCTCCGGCCCGGCGCCGAAGCCATCGAGCGAGACGGAAAAGCCGGCGACGCGCACCTTCGTCATGGGACTCTCTTTCCTATCGACGCGCCCGCTGTGCGAATCCTTCGTCGTGGATGGCCGGGTCAAGCCCGGCCATGACAACGTGAAGTGGGAAGGGCGAGGCGCGTTCCGGCGCGGAACCACTCTCCCGCGTCACGGCCAGGCTTGACCCGGCCATCCACGTCTTCTTAGCCGGCTCATGCAATCAAGTCGTCATCGAGATCGAATGGGGAACTTTCCAGCCGCTTCCCGCGTTCATAAAAGATACATGGAGTCCGCCCGATGACGCGCCTTTTCCATTGGGCGTTCTCAGCCGCAATGATCGCCGCCTTGCCTTCATCCGCTCTAGCGGCGGGATGGGATGGGACATGGCGCGGCGCCTGGGGCGGCGACGCGGAGCAGCCCACCTCGATCACCGTCGCCGGCAACCGGGTGGTCAGCTACACCTATCAGGGCATATCCTATCCGGTGCCGGCCGGCAGCGTGCGCGTGACCGCGACAAGGATTACCTACGAAAAACAGGGCGTCAGCGTTATCCTCACCAGGACAGGCGGGAAGACCGCGCGCGCAACGCTGCACAGCGGGACCAACTACACGACCGCCGAGCTGAAACTGCATTAGGGCCAGCCCAATCCTTGCTTCAAGGCGCCTCCGTGTCGTCACCAACTCGTGTGGGCGCTGACGGTCGGGGCGCCCCACCGCGCACTCCCTCCCGCCCGTCATGCCCGGCCTTGAGCGGGGCATCTACGCCCTCAAGACTCTCGCAACGGCGCCGCGTGGATGACCGGGACAAGCCCGGTCATGACGAGCCCCCTCCGCGACCTCGAGATGATTGAAGCGCAACCCAAAAGCGACCGTCACTCGCTCTGCTTCAGTGGCCATATTTCGACTACGCCATGCGCTACGGCGCACGGAACGCGCGAGACTTTCTCGATGGCTTCGGCCAGATCGGCGGCTTCGATCACGGCGAATCCGGCGATTGGCAAAGCGGACGACATGAAGGGGCCATCGAGAGTTTCAAGACGGGCGGCGTCTCGGTTGCGCACTTGCACCGGTCTGCCGGCAACACCCATCAGGGCGCCCGCCGCGCGGAGCCTGGCGTCTTCTCGATGCGCGGCGTCTCTGATTGCCTGCGGCGTGCGATCATAGCCGGCTTGGTCGCCATAGCCGATGGTGAGGAACCTGGGCATCGTTGGCTCTCCGCTTCCCGCGCTGCGTTTAGAGAACGCGATTTGCGTTCCTGCGGACGGCTCCGGCGTCGAACGGCATATCCGCTGAAACGGAGAGAACGTCGGCGTTTGGCCCGCTATTCCTCCCGTCGGAAATTGCGGATGCGGTCGAAAGCGACCGCGATGATTATCAAGCTACCGATGAACAGGCCCTGCCAGAAGGGGTTGATTCCAAGCAGCGTGAGGCTGTTGCGGATGACCTCGATCAACGCCGAACCGATCAACGCGCCGACGGCCGTGCCCGCTCCGCCCGCCAGATTGGCGCCGCCAATGACAGTCGAAGCGATGACCTGCAATTCATAGCCCGTGCCAAGATTTGTCGTCACTGCGCCCAGCCAGCCTGTTTCGATCACGCCGGCGACGCCGGCGGCGAGCGCCGAAATCATGTAGACGGCGAGCTTGACGCGCTGCACTGGAACGCCCGTCAGAATCGCGGCCTTCTCATTGCCGCCGATCGCAAAGACATAGCGGCCGAACTTCGTCCACCGCAAAGCGAAGCCAGTCATCAGAGCGAGCAACAGCATATAAAGCACCGGGTTCGGAATGCCGAAGACCCATGCGCCGCCGCCGAGCGCGAGCAACTTTGCCTGGTCGGGACCGAACTGAAAGACGACGGTGTTGTTGGACACGATCGTCGCGAGGCTTCGCGCGATCGACAGCATTCCCAGCGTCACCACGAATGGCGGGAAACCGAAATATGCGATCAAGACGCCATTGAAGGCCCCAACGGCCAGCGCAGCGCCCAGCGAGGCGCCGATTCCGACTTCGATCGAATATCCTGCATGCATGACTACCGCGAGCGTCATGCTGGAGAGACAGAGGACCGAGCCAACCGATAGATCGATGCCGCCCGTAATGATGACGATCGTCATGCCCAGGGCGATGATCGCGAAGAAAGTCAGGTTGCGTGTGATGTTGAAGAGATTATTCGTCGTGGCGAAAGAATTGGTGGCGAACGACAGGAAAACGCACGCCGCGACCAAGGCGACGAACACCCAGAACGTCTGGCTGGACGTCAAGCGCGCAAACAGTTGCGAACGCTTCGGCGGCGCTTCGTCGGTCCAAAGCGTCATTGGGCGCAATTCCTGAAAATGTCGGCAGTTGGCGCCAGGATTTCAAAGGACATTGTCGATGGCGCCTGTGATCAGACCGGTGACTTCTTCGGGCGAACTTGCACTGATCGCCTTGTCCGCGACCTTGCGTCCGCGGCGCAGCACGACGACGCGGTCGGCCACGGTGAAGACATCCGGCATTCTGTGGCTGATGAGCACGACGGCGAGGCCCTGTTCGCGCATCAACCGGATGAGGTTCAAGACCTCGGCGACCTGGCGCACCGAGATCGCGGCGGTCGGCTCGTCCATTAGGACGATTTTCGCTTTCGAAAGGCGGGTGCGGGCGATCGCAACCGCCTGCCTCTGACCGCCGGACATCTGCCGCACCAAATCGCGCGGCCGTGTTTCCGACTTCAGTTGGGCGAAGATCTGACCGGCGCGCAGATACATCTTGGTGTGGTCGAGGACGCGAAGAGGCCCGACGCCCTTCTGCAATTCGCGACCGAGGAATACGTTGGCCGCAGCCGTCAGGTTGTCGCAAAGCGCCAGATCCTGATGGACGATTTCAATGCCATGCCGGCGCGCCTCGACAGGGTGGTTCATGGCGAGATCGGCGCCGTCCATCCGCATGGCCCCATGCGTCGGGCGAAAATTGCCGGCGATGATCTTCACCAGGGTGGATTTCCCGGCGCCGTTATCTCCCATCAGGCCGACCACCTCGCCGGGATGCAACGACAAGGAAACCTCGTCGAGGGCGTGAATGGCGCCGAAGTGTTTGGAAATATTGTCGAGCTCCAGGAGCGCCATCGGCTCTGTCGCTTGCGGGGAGGAAGTTCCCATAACTTGACGCTCTATCACGAAGGGTGAGCGCAACGGTAATTGCGAGGGCCGGCTCCCGAAGGAGCCGGCCCCGTTTTCCGGAATTGCGTTACTTCTGTATGCACGTGTCGACCGTGTCCCTCGTGCATTCGTCGAGACCCGTAAAAATCGGGTCATCGACCTTTTTACCCTCGATCAGGCTGATCATGGCCGTAGGAGCCTTGTAGCCCATCTCAAAGGGACGCTGTCCGACGAGCGCCTCGACGCGGCCTTCCTTGGCCAGCGCGACTTCGTCGCCGATCGTGTCGGCGGCGACGATCACGAGCGACTTGTCCGCGATCTGCTTCTTATATTGGTCGGTCAGCTGACGGTAGGGCTGCGGCGCGCCGAAAAGCGGCCATCCGCCTTCGATGACGAAAGCGTCGAGCTTGGGATTGGCCGTCAGCATATCGGACATCGCCTGGACGCCCTTCGGGCCGTCGTCGTTGGTGAACACCGGGCAACCGGCGACTTCCGTCCATCCGCCCTCGCCTTTGAGCATCTCCACGCCCTTGGCGCCCGAGAGCGAGTCGCGCGTTCCTGACGCCCGGCGCAAGATGTTGTCGGCGGCGGCGTTGCCTTCGATGAAGCAGACCGTGCCGCCTTTCGGCTTGGCCTTCTTCAGATATTCGCCGAGCCGGAAGCCCATCAGGTAATTGTCGGTGCCGAGATAGGTTTTGCGCAGCGCAGAATCTTCTTTTTTGAGATCGGCGTCGAGCGTCATCACCGGGATTTTAGCGCCCTTGACCGCGTTCGCGATCAGCGGCGCATTGGACGGCGATATGGCGATCGCCACGGTGTCCGGCTTGCCAAGAACATCGCCCACGATCTGCGCTTCGCCCGCTTCGTCGGAGGTCGACGCCGGGCCGGTGTACACGCACGCGTAGGGAGAGGAAGCATTTTCCTTGTTCCATTTCTCGCAACCTTGATGAATTGCCTCGAAGAACGGGTTGTCGAGACCTTTCACGACGATGACGAGATTCTTCTTTTGCGCGAATGCGGCGCTCGCTGACAAAATAAGCGAAGCGCCGATCAACAGCGATAGTGTTTTCTTCATTGCCGTCCTCCCTACATTGGCGCGGACGATGAGCCGCCCAACGCCAAACTCCATTTCCGTCGGATTGCGCCGCAATTCAGTGGGCTTTGGCCGGCTCCGTCGCTCTCGCGGCGACTAACAAGGATGACCGCGCAAAATCGGGCCGGCTGATGGATTGTCGCGGGCCGGTAAACCCGCACG
>SSMV01000108.1 GCA_004799435.1 Bradyrhizobium sp. | reverse complement strand
TCGAGATCACGGTCGCCGACGATCGTTTCCGGACCCCCGTTCGTCTCGAGAGCGCCAAGTTTTCCTTCGTGCTGCGCGGCTATCGGCCGTTATTCCTGCCGCTCGACGATCGCGCGGAGATCCCAATCGTCCAAACCAACAGCGCGGCAAACGTGTCGCGGAGAAAGTTCCATTCGATCTGCACGATCCTCAATCACGCGCCGTCGCATGAATATCTCTTTTTCGATGAGGATCATCGCCGACGCTATATCGACGAGCATTTCGCCGAACTGGTGCGCAACGCCTATCGGGCGTTGGTTCCCGGCGCCTATAGAGCCGACCTGTTTCGCTATCTGTTCGCCTACCTGAACGCCTGCGTCTATCTCGACGTCAAAATGATCCTCAACGTTCCACTCGCCAGCCTCTATCGCCTCACCTATGACGATCAAATTCTCGTCGCCGACGTGCCGGACGGTTATGTTTACAACGCCTTCTTCGTCAGTTGGCGGGCTGGCGCCGCGCTATTCAGAAACGCGATCCTTCTTTGTCTCGATCGGATCGCCGCCAATGATTATTGCGCCGACGCGCTCTCGGTGACCGGTCCTGGCGTTTTTGGCGCCGCGAGGGCGGGCGGCCGAGACTTGGGAACGCGCCTCTTCGTTCACCCGGAGGGAGGCGATTGGAAAAACAACATCATTTCCGACGAAGCCGGTCTTGAAGTCATCCGCTGCGCCTATCCGGGCTATTACGACGAGGACAATTATATCAAGGAGCGCCATTACTCTGTGCTCTGGCGCGACAAACAAGTGTTTGGCCTTCCAACCTCCGTCTTCAATCGCGACTGCGAAGCCAAGCTGACGGGCGTCGATGCAATCCTCTGGATCAGCCTCGATCGCGCGACGGAAAGGCGCAAAGGCATGGAAGCCGTGCTCGAAAACTTTCCCTTCATTCGGAGCCTGCGCATAGAAGCTTTGGACGGCAACGATCCGTTGCCCTTGCTCGAAGGCTCGACGCCCGGCGCCACCGCAACGGCTTACGAAATCGCCTGCTGTCTCTCCCATTTGAAGGCGCTTGAGGCCGCGCTCAAGATGGAGGGCGAATATTTCCTCATCCTCGAAGACGACGCGCGGCTTCGCTTCCTCCCGTTTCTCGGACCCGAGGACCGGCCCGACCGAATCGCGGAAAGAGCGCCGCGGGACTGGGAGGCGATTCAGCTATCGTCGCTCTTTCGTAGCGAACTCGACCGCGAATTCACCGATTGGAATCTCGCGATGGAGGACGGCTTTCACATCGCCGGTTCCGCGGCCTATGTCATTCGCCGCGCGGCGGCCGAGAAGATGTCGAGGCTGTTCGACAAGCGCGACGGAAAATTTCTCGTCAAGCGGCCTGATGGCGCGAAATTCCTGAATCAGAAGTGGATGCTCTCAGATGTGCTGATTTTCTCGATGCTGAGAACCTATGCCTATTGGAACAAGATTTTTACGACCGAAAATGCCGATTCCTTCATTCATCCCGACCATCTCGCCTGGCACAGGAAGGCGCAGACCGTGACCGACAATCACTGGCGCGAGGACATCATCCTGCGCCGTTGGCCGCCGGACTCGAATGTCGTCGCGTTCGATTCCTCCGTTGCGGCGTCGGCGCGCGGCAGCGAATCCGCCAATTCACGGCACTGAAGGCGGATATCGGGGATCGCGGTCGACTCCCAGAAGGCCGCTCGCGCCAGCGGCCCGAGGGCGCGGACGCGTTTGGACGCGCGCCCACACGCATCGACAAGCGCGAGATCCTCGCTCACCTCCAATCCGATTGAGAGCGCATCGACACAGGCGAGACCGCGCGCCAGCAACCCGCCGATCAGCCGATTGGCGAATTTTGCCGGATTGTCCATGAGACCGGTACAATCGATGACCCGCGCGACATGAAGCGTTCGGGCGCCTTTCGCCGAGCGCAGACGCAGTTCGACGGCGACGCCGTTTCCCTCCGTGGCGGCATGCGTGAGACTGCCGGCGATGACATTCAGCCGCCGCGACTGGATAAGTTCTGCGAGCCTGCGTTCGACTTCCGGCGCCATGCGGTGACGATGCACATCCCAATAGGGGCGCGCATGGCGAAGGAAACGCCGCCGCTGCTCATGCGTCATGGCGCGCCAGAGCTGCTGCGTATAGGGCCTGAGCGCGTCGATCGTGACGCGCCAGTCGCCGCCCGCTCTCGTCTCCGCCGCGGCGAGCGCGCGCAGCCGCAGCACCATCCCGGACAGTTCGACGCCAAGGGGAACCTCCTCGGGCTCAAGCGTCCGCGCAATCGTCGGACGATGAGCCGCCGGCAGTAATCCGCGCCGGGACAGGACGTGAATCGGCCCGCGATGGCCGTGGCGATCGAGCGACAACGCCATGTCGACCATCGTCAGGCCCGAGCCGACGATCAGAATCGGCGCCATTGGATCGAAACCCGCCATGGCTTCATCGGTCCAGGGCTGTTCGGCGGGAACGCCGTCGAGCGCCGGCTTGCCGTCATGGCCGGTCGCCAGCACGGCGACATCGGCGACGATCGCGGCGCCCGAGGCGAAGCACAACGCGACGCCCTTGTCCGTCTCGATCAGATCGACGCAGCGCTCGCGCAAATGCGCGATGCGACCCGCCGCCTCGAGCCCGCGCGCGATGTCGACGAGATAGTCGCCATAGGTCCAGCGCGAAACGAAAGAGAACGGGCTTGCCTGAGTTGCGCCGAAGCGCGCTTCGAGCCAGGCGCAGAAATGATGCGGCTCATCCGCCAAAGCGCTCATATTGGCGGCGCGCACATTGAGAAGATGCAGCGGATCGGTCGTCGAATAGGCAAGCCCGCGGCCGAGCTCAGCGCCGGGATCGATGACCAGGATGTCGTCGCCGCGCGAATGGGGTCTCGCGGCGAGATGGGCCGCCGCGATAACGCCGGTCGCCCCGCCGCCCACGATCGCGATGCGCAATTTTGGACGTCTCCAGAGGCTTGAAGCGGATGGATATGAATATATATTCCGTAGATTAACTCATAATGTCAAGTTCGCGCCGACCAAAACGATGTCGGCACAGCGTCTTCGCGGCTTGTAGCGCCGCTCGTCTCTGACAATATGCCAGCTCCGCGTCTTGGCGCCGGATCGAACACAAGAAAGGCCGGCCCATGTCCGCTCTTCCCGCCGCCCTCGCCGATCTGCCGGCGACCCCGCGCATGCCGGCGGTGTTCATCGGCCACGGCAATCCGATGTATGCGATCCAGGACACTCAATATGGGCGCGCCTGGCGCGCGCTCGGTGAGTCGCTGCCGGCGCCGCGCGCCATTCTCGTCGTCTCCGCGCATTGGATGACCCAGGGCGCGACGATGGTTCATATCGGCGCCAAGCCGAAGACGATCCACGATTTCGGCGGCTTTCCGCGCGAGCTCTTTCGCCAGCAATATCCGGCGCCGGGCGCGCCCGACATCGCCAAGGCGACGATCGAACTTGTCCGCCTCAGTCATCTCGAGCCCGACGAACGTTGGGGGCTCGATCACGGCGCCTGGTCGGTGCTGCTGCATATGTTCCCCAAGGCGGACGTGCCGGTGTTCCAGCTCTCGCTCGATCTCAGTCGGTCGCCGGCCGAGCATTTCGCGCTCGCTCAGGAGCTGAAGCCATTACGCGAACGCGGCGTCCTGATCATCGGATCGGGCAATGTCGTCCATAATCTCATGGCGGTGGCGCCGGGCGCGCCGCCTTACGACTGGGCGCTCGATTTTGACACGCGTCTGACCCAGATGATCGAGACCCGCGATTTCAAGGCGGTCGCGGAAACAGCGCCCCGCCTGCCCTCGGCGCGCTTCGCCCATCCGACGCCGGAACATTTCCTCCCCGCCCTCTATCCGCTGGCGGTCGCCGATCCCAAGGATCAGGTGGGCTTTTTCAACGCCTCCTTCGACATGGCGTCGCTGTCGATGCGCTCTTTCACGCTGTCGTGAGTGGGCGCGAACGGCGAGGGCGCCAGTCGCCCCGCCCATGGGGTGGCGGGCGCCCACTCGCAAATTCGGCCATTTGGCATTATACGCGCCTCCCGAGACCGTCACTCGAGGAGGCCAGCGCGCCTCCCGTCAGGAGCGCCCATGACCTTCAAAACGCTTGCGCCGGCCAAACGGCTGGCCCTCCTCCTCGCGCTGAGCCTCAGCGCCGCCTGGCTCGCGCCCGCCCACGCCGACCCGCGCATACTCGCCAAGGTCAATGGTTTGCCGATTACCGAAGAGGATGTGGCCGACGCGATGCAGGACATCGGCCCTGGCCTGCCGCAAAAACTCGACGGCCCGGCGCGCGCGAAATATGTGCTCGATTATCTGATTGATCTGCGCCTGGTGGCGGAAAAGGCCAAGGCCGACAAGCTCGACCAGGGCGCCGATTTCACGCGCCGGCTCGACTACTATCACAACAAGCTGGCGATGGAATCGCTGCTCTCGCAGGTCGGCAAGAGCGCCGCGACCGACGACGCGGCGCGCAAGGCCTATGACGATGCGGCGAAGGCGCAGCCGCCGGTCGAGGAAATTCACGCCCGCCACATCCTGCTGCCGACCGAGGAAGAGGCCAAGGCGGCGCTGGCGCGCGTCAAGGCCGGCGAGGACTTCGCCAAAGTGGCGACCGAATTGTCCAAGGATCCG
The DNA here is from genome assembly GCA_004799435.1 of Bradyrhizobium sp. Lineage (GTDB taxonomy): Bacteria > Pseudomonadota > Alphaproteobacteria > Rhizobiales > Beijerinckiaceae > Roseiarcus. Next base: position 21,722 of record SSMV01000108.1, on the reverse strand, counting down.
GCCGGCGACGGTGGCGATCTCGGTTGGTTCACCAAAGACCGCATGGTGCCCGAATTCGCCGACGCCGCCTTCAAGCTGCAGCCGGGCCAGATCTCCGATCCGGTGAAGAGCCAGTTCGGCTGGCACATCATCAAGGTCGAGGAGCGCCGCATGCGCACCTTCCCGCCCTTCGAGGAATTGAAGGACCAGGCTTCGCGCTACGTCGCGCAGAAGGCGCAGAGCGATCTCATCACCTCCCTTCACACCACCGCCAAGATCGAGCGCTTCGACGAGGCCGGCAACGCGGTCCCCGATGCGCCGCCGAGCCCGCCGGCCGATGCGCCGGCGGCCCCCGCGCCCGACGACGCCAAGCCCAAGGCGCCCTGACCCAATCGCGCGGGCGGCGATCGCCCGCCCGCGCGTTTTCTCAAAGACCGGACTCGCTCCCTCATGGCCGCTCCCGCCTCGATTTCTCCGCTTGCGCCAAAAAAGACGCCCGCGATGCCGGCGATCGAGGGTCTGCGCTTCGCCACCGCCGCGGCGGGCGTGCGCTATCAGGGGCGAACCGACGTGATGCTGGCGCTGTTCGACCGGCCGGCCACGGTCGCCGGCGTCTTCACTCGCTCCAAATGCCCCTCGGCGCCGGTCGACTGGTGTCGCGCCGCGCTGTCGAAGGGCGTAGCGCGGGCGCTGGTGGTCAATTCCGGTAACGCCAACGCCTTCACCGGGGCGGTGGGCGCGAGGGCTACGGCCGCAGTCGCCGAGGCGACGGCCAAGGCGATCGGCGCGGCGCCTGATGAAGTCTTTCTCGCCTCGACCGGCGTGATCGGTGAGCCGCTGGCGGCCGAGCGGGTCGTCGCGGTGCTGGGAAACCTGAAATCCGCGGCGCGGCCAGAAGGAATAGCAGACGCGGCGCGCGCGATCATGACGACCGACACATTCGCCAAAGTCGCCACCCAGCGCGTCAAGCTCGGCGACGCCGAGGTGACGATCAACGGCATCTGCAAAGGCGCCGGCATGATCGCCCCCGACATGGCGACCATGCTGGCCTTTGTCTTCACCGACGCGCCGATCGCCGCGCCCGCTTTGCAAGCGCTGCTGAGCAAGGGCGTCGAGCGCTCGTTCAACGCCATCACCGTCGATAGCGACACCTCGACCTCCGACACGCTGCTCATGTTCGCCACCGGCGCGGCGGCCTCGCGCGGCGCCCCGCAAATCGCCGATGCGGCCGATCCGCGCCTCGCCGCCTTCCGTCGGGCGCTCGACAAGCTGCTGCTCGATTTGGCGCTTCAGGTCGTCAGCGACGGCGAGGGCGCGCGCAAATTGATCGAGATCAGGGTCGCCGGCGCCGCGACGCGCCGCGCCGCCAAGCGCGTCGCGCTGTCGATCGCCAACTCGCCGCTCGTCAAAACCGCCGTCGCCGGCGAGGACGCCAATTGGGGCCGCGTCGTCATGGCGGTCGGCAAAGCCGGCGAAAAAGCCGAGCGCGACAAGCTCGACATTTTCTTCGGCGACATCCGCGTCGCCCACGCCGGCGCGCGCGACCCCGGCTACGACGAGGCCGCCGCCTCGGCCTATATGAAAAAGCCGAGGATCGTCATCGCCGCCCATCTTGGCGTCGGCACGGCGACGGCGAAAGTCTGGACCTGCGACCTCACCAAAGAATATGTCGCGATCAACGGCGACTATCGCTCTTGACGTTGCTCTTGGTCGCCGCCGCGGCGCTCGTCGACGCCGACAACCGGGTGCTGATCGCCAGACGCCCCAAGGGCAAGGCGCTCGCCGATCTCTGGGAATTCCCGGGCGGCAAAATCGAGGCCGGCGAGCGACCCGAAGAGGCGCTGATCCGCGAATTGCGCGAGGAACTCGGCGTCACCGTCAAACCCGCCTGCCTCGCGCCGCTGACCTTCGCCAGCCACGCCTATGAGACATTCCATTTGCTGATGCCGCTCTATGTCTGCCGGCGCTGGGAGGGCTTCGTGCAGCCGCTCGAGGGCCAGGCGCTGAAATGGGCGCTGGCGAAGGAGCTGCGCAGCTATCCGATGCCCCCGGCCGACGCGCCGCTGATTCCGCATTTGATCCAGTTGCTGGGGTGAAAGGCGCGCCCGCGCGGTTCGCGGCGGCTTCGCAAGCCTCGCTTAACCAAGCTGGCGCAATTTCAAACGATGGCCGCTCTGTCCGACGACGACACCCTCCAACTCGCCGCCCTGCCCGCCGCGCCCGATCTGGCGGCGAACGTCTGCGGCTGGCTAAGCGGGCTCGCCGGCGAGAGACGGCTGTCGCCCAACACGATCGAGGCTTATGCGCGCGACGCGCGCCAGTTTCTTGCCTTCCTGGCGGAGCGCTTCGGCGCGCCGGCCGGGCTCGATCAATTCGCCGCGCTCGCGCCTTCGGATTTGCGCGCTTTTCTCGCCAAGCGGCGAAGCGACAACATCAATCCGCGCTCGCTGCAGCGCGCGCTTTCCGCCTTGCGCTCGCTTTCGCGCTATATCGCCCGCCAGGGCGGCCAACCGGCTTCGGCGCTTGGCGCAGTGCGCGCGCCCAAGGCGGCGCGGCGGCTACCGCGCGCGCTGAGCGCGTCCGATGCCCGCGCGGTCGCTTCCGCCGCCTCGCGCGAAGGCGAGGCGCGCGATCCTTGGATTCTCGCCCGCGACGCCGCCGTACTGTCGCTCTGCTATGGCGCGGGCCTGCGCATCGGCGAGGCGCTGTCGATCCTGCGCATCGATGCGCCGATCGGCGAGCGCGACGCGGTCACCGTCGTCGGCAAGGGCCAGAAGACCCGTTCGGCCCCGGTGATCGGGCCGGTCAAACAAGCGATCGAGGATTACCTCGCCCTCTGCCCCTATATATTGAAGCCGCAGGGCCCGCTGTTTGTCGGGGCCAAAGGCGGCCCGCTGTCGCCGCGCATCGTGCAATTTGCGATGGCGCGACTGCGCGGCGCGCTCGGCCTGCCCGACAGCGCCACGCCGCATGCGTTGCGCCATTCTTTCGCTACCCATCTCCTGGCGCGCGGCGGCGATCTGCGCACGATTCAGGAGCTTCTGGGTCACGCCTCGCTCTCGACCACCCAGGTCTACACCGCCGTCGACGGCGCGCGGCTCATCGCCGCCTATCGCGCCGCCCATCCCCGCGCCTAGACTTCCTGCTTGCCCCGGCCGTCCGAGGCGCTAGGTTTCCTCCGCTCGAGATCGCTTCAGGAGGTACCCATGGCCGGCAAACGCATCGTCTTCACCGGCGGCTCGGGCAAAGCGGGCCGACACGCCGTCGCCCATCTGCAGGCCAAGGGCCACAAGATCCTCAATGTCGACCTCAAGCCGCTCGATCTGCCGGGCGTCAACACGCTCTTCGCCGATCTGACCAAATCCGGCCAGGCCTTCAATGCGCTGACCTCGCATTTTGGCTTTGACGGCTATGAGCTGGGCCACACGCCTGTCGCCCCCGACGCGGTGGTGCATTTCGCCGCCATTCCCCGCGTGCTGATCGAGCCCGACGACGCCACTTTCGCCGCCAATGTGGCGAGCACCTATAATGTCATCGAAGCGGCGATGAAGCTCGGCGTGCGCAAGGTCATCGTCGCCTCGAGCGAGACAACCTATGGCGTCTGCTTCGCCGAGGGCGACAAGGACTTTCATTCCTTTCCGCTGGAGGAGGATTACGACATCGATCCGATGGACTCCTACGGACTGTCGAAGCTCTGCAACGAAAAGACAGCGCGCGCCTTCGCGATGCGCTACGGCGCCGACATCTATGCGCTGCGCATCGGCAATGTCATCGAGCCGCATGAATATGGGATGTTCGCCGAGTTTCAGCGCAAGCCGATGATGCGCAAGCGCAACGCCTGGAGCTATGTCGACGCGCGCGACCTCGGCGAGATCGTTCATCTCTGCCTCGAAAAGGACGGGCTCGGCTTTCAGGTGTTCAACGCGGTCAATGACGGCATCACCGTCGAAACGCCGACGCGCGAATTTCTCGCCAAATATTGCCCCGATACGCCGATCACGCGACCGCTCGGCAAATTCGAGGGGCCGCTGTCGAACCGCAAGGCGCGCGAAGTGCTGGGCTTCAAGGAGGCGCATGACTGGCGCCGCTATGTCGGCCAGAAATAGCGCCGCGTTCACGTCCCGCGCGGCTTGGCGCGGCTGGTTGGCAGGGCGTTGGCAGGATCTTCCGGCCAGGAATGGCGCGGATAGCGCCCGCGCAGATCGGCCCGGGTCGCCGCCCATGAGCCTTTCCAGAAGCCCGGCAGATCGCGGGTGATCTGGATCGGCCGATGGGCCGGCGACAGCAGATGCAGCGTCAAAGGCACGCGCCCGCCGGCAAGCGCCGGATGGATGGTCAAGCCATAGAGTTCCTGCACCCGCAACGCGACGCTTGGTCCGCCCTCGGCCTCATAGTCGACCGCAACCGAGGCGCCGGTCGGCGCGACAAAATGGCTCGGGGCCTCAACTTCCAGCCGACGCGAAAGGTCGTAAGGCAGCAGCGCGTGGAGCGCCTGAGCGAGTTCATCGCCCGTCAGCTCGTCGAGCCGCGTCTTGCCGACTAGAAACGCCGCCAGCCAATCGGGCGAAGCGGCGAGCGCGTCGTCCGATAGGTCGGGCCAGGGCTCGCCCTCGGCGCGGCGCAGAAAGCCAACCCGTCCGCGCCATTGCAGCAGGGTTTTCGTCCATGGCAGTCGCGCGACGCCGAGATCGAGAAGCCCACGCGCCAAGGCGTCAGCGCTCTGAGAATCAGGCGTCGGGGCGAGATTGCCTTCCGCGAGGATTAGCGCGCCGAGCCGGCGGCGCCGGCGCGCGCGCAGCGAGGCGGAGGCGCGGTCGAACAGCGTCTCCTCGCGCGCTTCGATTTGCGCGCCGGCGACCCGTTCGATCTGATCGAGCGATAGGGGCGCGGCGGTGACGATGCGTGCGGCGGCGGCGCGGCCGATGATTTCGCCGATCGCCAAAAAGGCTTCGCCGGCAAGCGCGTCCTGCGGCTCGAGCGCGGCGGCGCGGCCATTGGCCATCAGAAATTCTCCGCGCCTGCCGCGTTGCATCGCGATGCGGTCGGGGAAGGCGGCGGCGAGCCATTCCCCGACATCGGCGTCGCCTCGTTCACCTTCAGAGGTGGGCTCGCCGGCGAGCGACTGCGCCCGCTTGGCAAGATTGCGCGCCAATCGTCGCGCATCCTCGGCGCGCGGCGCGCGATCGCGGCGAAAGTTATCGAGCCGGCGCGTAAGATCGACCGCATCGCCGCCAAGCCCGCGTTCGGTGAGCAGAACGACAATTTCGGCGGCGAGTTCTGCTTCGCCGGCCCGCGCCGCATCGACAACCGTGCGCGCCAGCCGCGGCGGCAGCGCCAGCGCGGCGATCGCCTTTCCCTCGTCGGTGATCCGGCCGGCGGCGTCGAGCGCGCCGAGCGTCATAAGCAGCGCGCGCGCCTCGTTAAATGCGCCGCGCGGCGGGGCGTCGAGGAAGCGGAGCTTTGCCGCATCGGCGACGCCCCACAGCGCGAGATCGAGCGCGAAGCCCGAGAGATCAGCGGCGAGAATCTCCGGCGGCGCAAAAGCGGCGAGACCACCATTGCCTGCTTCCTCCCACAGCCGGTAGCAGACGCCGGGCTCGACACGGCCGGCGCGACCGCGCCGCTGATCGGCGTTGGCGCGCGAGACGCGAACCGTGTCGAGCCGGGTCAGGCCAATGTCGGGCTCGTAATGCGGCGTGCGCATCAACCCGCTGTCGATGACGACGCGTACGCCCTCAATGGTCAGCGAGGTTTCGGCGATCGAGGTCGCCAGCACGATCTTGCGCCTGCCGCTCGACGTCGGCGCAACGGCGCGGTCCTGGGCGCGCGAATCCATCGCGCCATAGAGCGGCGCGATCTCGACATCAGGATCGCGCAGGCGCTCGCCCAACAGCGCGGTGACGCGGGCGATTTCGCCCTGACCGGGCAGGAAGACGAGGATCGAGCCGCTCTCTTGCGCCAGCGCGGCGAGCGTGGCGCGCGCGATCTCCTCTTCAATGCGCTTTGCCGGATCGCGCCCAAGATAGCGCGTGACGACCGGGAAGGCGCGGCCCTCGCTTTCGATGAGGTTTGCGCCTGGCATCAGCGAAGCGACGCGCGCGCCGTCGAGCGTCGCCGACATCACAAGGATGCGCAGGTCTTCGCACAGGGCTTCCTGCGCATCGAGCGCCAGCGCGAGGCCGAGATCGGCGTCCAGCGAACGTTCGTGGAATTCGTCGAACAGCACCGCCGCGACGCCCTCAAGCGTCGGATCGTCGAGGATCATCCGCGCGAACACGCCCTCGGTGACAATCTCGATCCGGGTTCGCGGCGAGACGAGGCTTTGCAGCCGAATGCGCAGGCCGATCGTCTCGCCGACCGCTTCGCCGAGCGTCGAAGCCATACGCTGCGCCGCCGCGCGCGCGGCGAGCCGGCGCGGCTCAAGCACGATGATCTTGCCTTTGGCGGCGAAGGGCTCGTCGAGGAGCGCCAGCGGGACTCGCGTCGTCTTGCCGGCGCCGGGCGGCGCGACCAGCACCGCGCGCGAGCCTTTGTTCAGCGCGGCGCAAAGCGCCGGCAGGGCTTCGTCGATTGGCAGCGGTTCGCTAAAGGCGCGCATCGCGGGCTTGATTGCAGGGCGCGGGCCGTGAGGCAAGCGCCCGCTGAGGACGCCATCCGCCGAGCCCTCGCGCGCAATAGTATCGAGAGCGCCGCCCTTCTGTCAGGGCAGGAGCTTTTTGGCCTTGTCGATGAGCTCGCGAGCGGTCGAACTCGGCGCGTAATGTTGCAGCCCGGCCCAATGAAAATTGGAAGGCTTCATTCCAAGTTGATCCTGCTGGTCAGGGGTCAGCTTGCATTTCAGCGCACAAGCCTGCTCGGGATGCGAAAGCTTCACGTCGGCGTCCTGCAGCTTCTTGCGAATGTCGTCGAGGCGCGGATTGTAAACGCCCTGCATGTTCTGCGGATCGTGATAGATCATGTCGTTGAGCTCGCCGCCGACATCCGCCATGTTGTTCTGCTGCTCTGTCGGGGCTCCGTCATGGTACTGGACATGATTCCAGATCGCATGCGCCAGCTTGCCAATCGTCGGATAGCCGGGCCCGCAGAGCGACATCATCATGCCCCACTGAACATAGTTGACGACCTGGGCGTGCTGGCACGTGCCGAGAAATTCGACAGTCGCGCCGCAGGTCTCGCGCGGCGTCGCGCAGAGCTTGCTGTAACCGGTGAACCACGGCTTTTTGATTTTTCCCTTATAGTCCTCAAGTTCCTTCTGATACGCGTCCTGCTTGTCCTGCGCCTGTTCTGGCGTATCGTCGGTCGAGAGTTGGGGCGGCGTCGGCGCTTCGGGCGGGCGCCAGTCGTCATTTTCCGGGCTGTATTTCGTCCCCTCGTTGGGCGCGGACGACGGGTCGAGTCCGATGATGTCCCAGGCGGACGCAGCCGAGGCGGGATCGAGCAAAGCGTGGCACGCCGCGCTCTGCTTGTCGGGATTGTTCTGGTAGTCGTTGCGCATATCGCGCAGCACGCCCAGCACGAATTCGGTGATGTCGGGTCCGCAAATCGCTTCCGGCTCCTGGGGCGGCGGCGAATGGGCGACATTGGTCGGCGTTGGCGTCGAAAGCGGCGGCGGTGGCGGCTCCTTGGTCACCGTGGTCGGCGGGTTCTCGTCGACGACCGGCTTAGCGCAATAGCGGTCGGCGCAAGCCTCGTATTGCGCGATGCGGTCATCGAGGATGCGCGTCTCTTCGTCGATCAGCTTTTGCAAATTGGCGTTCTGCTCGGTGCGTGTCGCGATCGAGTCATTGTCGATGTTAATCATCTGCTGGTCGTAGGTCTTATCGGCGGCGGTCGACGCCTTGACCAGATCGGCGGCGATCTTGTCGCGTTCGGCGACGAGATCGAGGATCTGCTTCTCCTGGTCCGCCAGGCGCTGACTGTCTTCCGCGATGATCTGCTCGTAATGCAGGATGCTTTCCCACAACTCCCGGCACTGGTCGCAGTCTTCGAGCTCCGGGAATGGCGGCGGCGCGTAGACGGCTCTTTGCTCATCGGGGATTTTTGGCGGCGGCGTTTCGCTGACGACAGGCGGCGGCGCGACGGGCGTCGCCGCTACGGGCGTGGGCGACGGCGCGACGACCGGCGTCGGCGATGGGGTGACGTCAACCGGGACCGGGACCGGCGCAGGAACCACAATGACTGGCGGCCCCGCTTCATCGACATTGGGGACGTCGGTCGGCTTGTCCGTCGGCTTGGCGAGATCATCCTTGGGCTTGTCGTCAAGTTCGGTTGGCGTCGAAGTTGGCGCAGGGGTCGGCGTGAGCGCCTTCTTCGTTTCGATCGTCTTTGGCTCGCTGGGCGTTGGCGTCGGCGCGCCGAGCTTCGGCTTGAACTCGTCCTTGGGCGCGACGCCGGTGATCGGGTGGTCCTTGTTCACATCGGTCCCGAGCTTTTTGATCGGGGCGACGGTCGGCGGACCGCCGTTTCCAGTCAGCGGGTGAAGCGGGAGCTTTTGATCGGTCGCCAGATTATGCGGGGCGAGCGGCGTGGATTTGGGCGTGATTGCCGGCTTGCCGACAGTGTCGGGGGTTTTTGGCTGGCCATGCTTCAGCGGGCCCTGACCCGCGCCGCCACCAACCGACAGGCCGCTGCCTGAATCGCCCCCGCCAAAGGTGAAGTTGAACTGCGCGCTCGCCGGACCGCCTGCGCCGACAGCCAGCGTGGCGGTCAAAGCCAATCCGATTGCCGCCCTCAGCGCTCTCATGACCACGCCCCCGGTTCCGCCGGTCGAAGAGACGCCAGCCGTAACGGGGCGCCTTCCGCGTATCGTTGAATTTCTGTCAGGTTCGGCTCGCGGACCTCGACAATCCGGCGTCGGTCCTACGCCGTCAAGTCCGCGTGGAATTCTTCGGAGGAAAGACACCGCCAGACAATCGCGCGCCTTGCCGCCGTCCCGGCGCGCCGCCTAGAATCGCGCATGCCGTCGGACGAAATCATCATCGAGACGCAGCGCATCGGCAATATTTTACGCGTCGCCGCCGTGGACGTGGCGACGGCGACCGAAGTGGTTTTCCAGGCCCCAACCACGGCCACGCGCGCCGCGATCGAGCGCCTGGCGGCCAGCAAGCTGCGCTATGTGCTGGCGAAAGGGGCGACGCCGAAACCCTAGCGTCGCGGGCTCGCCAGACCCCCGGCAGGGCTCTCTGGGCGCCTGGCCGGCTGAGCCGTCCACCGCTTGCGCAGCCTCGGGTGGCGCCCCATTTTATGGTCATGGCCGGTTCGAGAATCGCTTCTCTCCCCTCCCGCAGCGTCGCCGTCCTCGGCCCCACCAACACCGGCAAGACCCATCTCGCGGTCGAGCGCATGCTCGGCTTTTCCTCCGGCATGATCGGCCTGCCGCTGCGGCTGCTGGCGCGGGAAATCTACGACCGGATCGTCAAGACGCGTGGGGCCAATGCGGTCGCCCTCGTCACCGGCGAAGAGAAAATCGTCCCGCTGTCGCCGCACTATTGGGTCTGCACGGTCGAGGCGATGCCGCTCGATCGCAAGGTCGAATTTCTGGCGGTCGATGAGATCCAGCTCTGCGCCGATCCCGAACGCGGCCATGTCTTCACGCACCGCCTGCTCAATGCGCGGGGCGCCGCCGAGACGATGTTCATGGGCGCGGCCAGCGCGGCGGGATTGATCCGCCGCCTTTGCCCCGAATTCGAGATCCAGTCGCGCGACCGTTTCTCGCAACTGAGTTACGCCGGCTCGAAGAAGCTCACCCGTCTGCCGCCGCGCTCGGCGATCGTCGCTTTCTCCGCCGAGGCGGTCTACGCCATCGCCGAACTGATCCGCCGCCATCGCGGCGGCGCGGCGGTGGTGATGGGCTCGCTTTCGCCGCGCACCCGCAACGCCCAGGTGGCGCTCTTCCAGTCGGGCGAAGTCGATTTTCTCGTCGCCACAGATGCGATCGGCATGGGCCTGAACATGGACGTCGACCATGTCGCCTTCGCCGCGCTGCGCAAATTCGACGGCAGACGGCCGCGCTGGCTTCACCATCAGGAGATCGGCCAGATCGCCGGCCGCGCCGGCCGCTATCGCCGCGACGGCACGTTCGGCGTCACCGGCGACGCGCCGGAGATGGATGACGAAGTCGTCGCAGCGGTCGAGGGGCATGTCTTCGCGCCGCTGCAGGCGGCCGAATGGCGCAACGCGCGGCTCGATTTTTCTTCGCTGGCCGGATTGATGCGCTCGCTCGCCGCGCCGCCATCGACGCCGGGGCTGAAGCTCTCCGACGAAAGCCAGGACGAGACGACGCTGCGCCGGCTCGCCGCCGAAGAACTGGTTCTGCGCCGTTGCCGCGACCGCGCCAATCTCGTCCGGCTGTGGGAAGTCTGCCAGACGCCCGACTTCCGCAAGACGTCGCAGGAGGAACATGCGGGCCTGATCGGCGGCATGTTCGAGCATCTCACCCAGCGCGAACGGCGCCTGCCCGCCGACTGGATGCAGGGTCATTTCTCCGCGCTCGACCGTACCGACGGCGACATCGACGCGCTGTCGGCGCGGCTCGCCAGGGTGCGCACGCTCGCCTATGTCGCCAATCGCACCGATTGGCTCGCCGATCCCGCCGATTGGCAGGGCCGCGCGCGCGGTCTTGAGGATCGTCTCTCCGACATGCTGCACCAGCAATTGATGCAGCGTTTCATCGATCGGCGGACATCGAGCCTGCTCAGGAGCCTCAATCAGCGTTCGGGGCCGCCGCTGAGCGCGGTGGCGGCGGATGGCGTCGTGACGGTCGAGGGTCATCGCGTCGGCACGCTGAAGGGAACGCATTTCGAGCTGGAGCGCGGCGGCACGCCGCTGGAGAACCGGGCGCTGCGCGGCGCGGTCGAGCGTGCGGTGGCGCCCGAGATCGCGAGCCGCCTCGGCGCGCTCGCCGCCGACGAGGACGAAGCCTTCGCGCTGCTGCCGGGCGGAAGACTTGCATGGCGTGGGCAAACGGCGGGCGAGATTTTTGGCGGCGGCCTGTTCGCGCCGCGCGCCCGCCTCTATGGCGAATTCGGCGCGGAGCCGGCGCGCGAACGCGCCGCGCGGCGGCTCGAGGCCTTTGTCGCAGCGGAGGCCGGGCGCCGCTTCGCCGCGCTGGCCGGTCTCAAGGCGGCGGTCGCCGACGGTCGTTTCAAAGGCCTGGCGCGCGGCGTCGCCTATCAACTCGTCGAGCAATTCGGCGTGCTCGATCGCGCGGTGGCCGAATCGCAGATCCGCGCGCTCAGCCAGGGCGAGCGGCGAACCTTAAAGACGCTCGGCGTGCGCTTCGGCGCCTTCAGCCTCTATCTTCCGGCGCAGGCGACCGTCGAAGCGCGTCGCCTCGGCGAAGTCTTCGCCGCGCTGGCGCGTCCGGGCTGGCGGCCCGACCCGGAGAGTTTGACGCCCCTGCCCCATCCGCGCCCGCCAGCCGAAACGCTGGCGCTGCGCGGGTTGCGCATCGTCGGCAACCTTGTCGCGCCGGTCGCCGCGTTGGAACGGCTCGACGCTTTGTCGCGCGAAGCGGCGCCCGGCGCCAATGGCGCGATCCGTCCGACGCCGCAACTCGTCGCCGCGCTCGGCTGGACGCTTGAGCAGGCCGAACAAATTCTCACGGCGCTGGGCTACGCGCGCGTCCGCAAAGACGCCGCGGCGCGAGAAGAAGGCGAACTGTGGCGACGCCGTCCGCAGCGCCAACCGGTGTCGGCGCGCGCAACGCCCTCGCCATTCGCTGCGCTGGCCCCTTTCGCCAAGCCGGCGGCGCCGGGCCGACGCAGGGTTCGCAAGCGTGTCCGGCGTCGCGCCGCCAGTGGAGCCGCGAAGGCATGAGGGAAAGCGTCGCGCTTCGCGAGGATCAATCCTGCCGCGCCGATCTCTGGCTGTGGCGGGCGCGTTTCTTCAAAACGCGCGGGCTTGCGGCGCGTGTCATCGAGGCGGGCGGGGCGCGGGTCACGCGCGGCGCGCTGAAAGCGCCGCTCGACAAGCCCAGTCGGCAATTGCGCGCCGGCGACATCGTCGCTTTCCCGCTCGGCGAGAAATGGGTCGCCGCGCGCGTCGAGCGGCTCGGCGAGCGGCGCGGCCCGGCGAGCGAAGCGCGCGCGCTTTACTCATTGTTGTAGGTAGGATATCGCGCTGCCAGCTCGCCGACCGGCTGCTACCGGAACAGCCGCCTACGCGATGCGCGCTCGAATCCTGCGGAGAGGCGTTGGCGACCGACGACATCAGAGCCGCCGCCCCTTCAGAGCGCCGCCCCGAACTCGACGGCCTGAGGGCGATCGCCATCGCCCTGGTGCTACTCGGCCACTTCGATCTCGCGCCATTCGGCGGCGGCTTCGCCGGTGTCGACATCTTCTTCGTTCTTTCCGGTTTCTTGATCACTGTCCAATGCGCCGACGCGGGCGACGCTCTGCCGTGGCGTCGCATCGGAGGATTCTATGTGCGCCGCTTTTGGCGCATCGCGCCCGCCTATCTCGCCGTCGTCGCGGCGACAGCCTTCATCGGCGTCCACATAGTGCTCGCCGACGACGCGCGACGGCTCGAGACTTCGGCGGCGGCGTCGGCGCTGTTCGCCGCCAATCTCTTTTTCAACAACGACCTCGGCTATTTCGCGCCGTCCGCAATCTATTCGCCGCTGCTGCATCTATGGTCGCTCGGCGTTGAAGCGCAGTTCTACCTGATCTGGCCACTGGTGATCCGACTCGTGCTGTCGCGCACGACGGCGAAGCGTCTGGCGATCATCGGGGCGATCGGCGCGGTTTCGTTTGCGCTTTCCACAGTGCTGTCGTTCACCGACGCCAAGACCGCGTTCTTTTCGCTGCCATCGCGGCTATGGGAATTCGGAGCAGGCGGAGCGCTCGCGCTCGCGCCGCAATTCGCCGCCCGCGTCGCCCAATGGCGCCGCGCTAGCCACCTCGCAGCGGCGGCGCTCGTTGTCTTGCTCGTCGCGCCGTTCCTGTTTGACGGCGACTCGGTGTGGCCCGCCCCGCTGGCGGCGATCGTCGTCGCGCCGACAGCGGCGCTGATCGTCTTTGCCCGCAGTCCAGGCGGCGTCGCATATCGGCTGCTGTCGCTGGCGCCGCTGACCTGGTTCGGGCGGATTTCGTATTCGCTCTATCTCGTCCATTGGCCGCTGGTGACGCTCGCGACCTATTCAGTTTTTCCTGCAGCGGCGCCGGCGTTGCGCCTCGCGCTGTTGGCGGCCTCGATCGCTGCGGGGTGGGCGCTCAACGCGGTGGTCGAGAACCCCCTGCGCTTCGGCTATCGCTCGCTAACCTTGCGACGTTGGGCTGCGGTCGGCGCCGCCGCGGCGATCACGCTCGGCGCCGCCTCGTGGCTCGCGGTCCCCGCGGCCACGGCAACGCCGACCGTCGCCGGGGAGACCAAAAACTCCGCGGTAGCGTGCCGTCCCCCGCTGGATTGGCATGGCAAGCTTGGCGACGCCTGCCTGCTCGGCGGTGGCGAGGCGTTGCCGGTGGCTGCGCTGTGGGGCGACTCGCACGCGGGTCAGTTCGACGAGGGCTTCGATCACGCGTTCGCCGCGAAGGACGAAACGGTCGCCGGCTTCTTCCGTCCGTCGTGCCCGCCGCTGCCCGGCCTCCGCGTGTCGACCAACCTCTTCAACGCCCATCGCGATTGCGAAAAGCACAACGCGCAGACGCTCGCTTTCCTGGTGACGTCGCCGTCAATCAAGACTGTGTTCCTCGCTGCGCGCTGGGCCGCCTACGCCGACGCGCGGCGGTTCGGTCGCGAAACTGGCGGGCGCTACTATCTGGTCGACGACGATCATCGGTTCCCGTCGATCGCGACCTCGCGGCTGCTGCTGCGCGATCGCCTGATCGCCGTCGCGCAAACGCTGCTGGCGGCGGGCAAGACCGTTGTCCTCATCGAACCGACGCCGGAAATGGGCTTCGACGCAGGGCGCTGCGTCCGCCTGCTCGATCCGGCGGCGGCGGCCGAGCGTTGCGTCGTGCCACGCGCGGCAGTCGTTGAACGCCGCAGCGAGGCCAACGCGGCAATCGCTGCGGCGCGCGAGGCGGTCCCACAATTGCGCCTCTTTGACCCGCTTCCGAGGCTGTGCGACGAAACGCTCTGCTACGCCGTGCGCGACGGCGTGGCCCTCTACAGCGACTTCCATCATCTTTCAGCCGCGGGCGCCGACCGGCTGGTTCCCGACCTGCTGCGCCGCGCGCAGGCCGACTGAGGCCGCCACCCTTGACAGCGCGGGGCGGGGCTTCGCACAGCGCGGAGGCGCCTCGCCATGGCCTTCGCGAATGTCAGTGGCGCGGTCGCGCATTACGCCGATGAAGGGCGCGGCGACGCATGGGCGATTGTCTTCATCAAAGCGCTTGGCGCGGCCGATCTCAGACCCTATTGCGCAGCGATCAAGGTCCCGACTCTATGCGTCGTCGGCGAGGAAGACGGTTCGACGACGCCGCCGGTGGTTCGCGAATTGGCGGGTCAAATCGGCCAAGTGCGCTTCGAAATGATCGCCGGAGCGGGGCATTTGCCCAATATTGAGCAGCCCGAGGCGCTGCGCGGCCTGATCGAGACGCTGGCGAGGGACGCGGGGCCTTAAGCGCGATTCACGATCAATTCAACGCGGTTTGCCCCCTGCCCTCGAAACGGTATAGACACCGCCCCGCGTCGACCGGCCGCGGCGTAGCACGCGGCTCAAACCGGACTTTGCATGTCTCAGGATTATCTGCCGGCGTCTGTCGCGCCTGCCGTCAATGGCCATGATGCGACAGGGGTTGGGCAAGGAGGCGGCAATTTCTGGATTCTGGCGCTGGGCTCCGTAGGCGTCGTTTTCGGCGACATCGGCACCAGTCCGCTTTATGCGCTGCAGACCGCGCTTGGCCATTTTAAGGTGGAGAATCTCGGTCCGACACAGGTGGTCGGCGTCGTTTCGCTGATCATCTGGGCGCTGCTGATCGTCGTCACCGCCAAATATGTCCTGTTTCTGATGCAGGCCGACAATAAGGGCGAAGGCGGCATCCTCTCGCTGATGGCGCTCGCACAGACCGCGCTCGGCCGCCGGGCGACGGTCGCCTTTCTGCTCGGCGTCGCCGGTTCGGCGCTCTTCTCGGGCGATGCGATCATAACCCCGGCGATTTCGGTGCTTTCGGCGCTCGAAGGCCTCAATCAGGTCGACCCTGATCTGGCGCCTTTCGTCCTGCCGGCCACGGTCGTGATCCTGATTCTGTTGTTTCTCGTCCAGAGTCGCGGCACCGCAGGTGTGGCGGCCTTCTTCGGCCCGATCATGATGGCGTTTTTTCTCGTCAACGCCGCGCTCGGGATCATGCATATCCCCGACGCCTGGGTCATCATGCGGGCGCTCAGCCCGCTGCCCGGCCTCGAATTTCTCTTTGGCCATGGCGCTTTCGGCTTTGTCGTGCTGGGCAGCGTCTTCCTGGCGGTGACGGGCGCCGAAGCGCTCTATGCCGACATGGGCCATTTCGGCCGCCGGCCGATCCAGGCGGCCTGGCTGTTCCTGGTTCTGCCGGCGCTGATGGTCAATTACCTCGGTCAGGGCGCGCTGATCATCGCCAATCCGAGCGCAGTCCAGAACCCCTATTATCTCCTGGCGCCGACATGGGCGCTGCTGCCGATGGTGCTCCTGGCGACGATCGCCACCGTCATCGCCAGCCAAGCGGTGATCACCGGCGCCTTTTCGCTGGCGCGGCAGGCGATTCAGCTTGGCCTATTGCCGCGCCTCGAGATCATCCACACCTCCGACACTCAGGAAGGCCAGATTTTCATTCCGCGCGTCAACCGCGTCCTGCTGTTGGGCGTGCTGGCGCTGGTGCTGCTGTTTCGTTCGTCGAGCGCGCTGGCCAACGCCTATGGCATCGCCGTCTCGGGGACGATGGTGGCGACGACGGCGCTCGCCTTCTTCGTCGTCTGGCGCCTCTGGCGCTGGCCGCTCTGGGGCGCGCTGGCGCTAGTCTGCGCCTTTCTGTCGATCGACCTCGGCTTCTTCATCGCCAATCTCTACAAGGTGTTCGACGGCGGCTGGGTGCCCCTGACGCTTGGCGCAGCGATGGCGGTCGTCATGTGGACCTGGACGCGCGGCAGCCACATCCTGTCAGCCAAGACCCATCGCGACTCGATCCCGATCACCGATCTCATCAAGATGCTGGAAAAGTCCAAACCGGTCCGCGTGCCCGGCACGGCGATCTTTCTCACCAGCGACCCCAGCGTCGCGCCTTCCTCCCTCATGCATAATCTCAAGCACAACAAGGTCATGCATGAGCGGGTGGTGATGATGTGCGTCAACACCGAGACGACGCCGCGCGTGCCCGCCGCGCAACGATTCGAAGTGCGGAAGCTGTCGCCCGACTTCGTCGCCCTCACTTTGCGGTTTGGTTATATGGAATCCCCGCGCATTCCGGTCGCCCTGGCGGCGCTGCGCAAGGCGGGGCTGAAGTTCGACATTATGACAACGTCGTTCTTCCTCGGGCGACGCTCGCTCAAGCCCTCGCCCAATTCCGGCATGCCGCATTGGCAGGATCTGCTGTTCATCGCCTTGGCGAAACAGGCGACCAGCGCGCCCGACTTCTTCAATCTGCCTTCCGACCGCGTGGTCGAACTCGGCGCACAGATGAAAGTCTGAGCGGATCGCCTCGACCCGCTCGCCCCGCGCCTTTATCCGCTTCTAAACCCTAAATGGGGATAGATAGCTCGCCCGTTGGACCGGGCTGAGCCGTCGCGGGCCGCCGGTCCTTGCAACTATATAAAGATATGCTTATGTGGTTATGTCGAGGAAAGCAGCGACCGTATGAGCGTTGACTTAAATGAGATCTTCGCCGCTCCGCCAGCTCCGGCGGGCGGTGTCGCCGCGGTTCTGACCGCCGCGGCGCGCGAGCGCGTGCTCATTCTCGACGGCGCGATGGGGACGCAAATTCAGGACCTGCGCTTCGACGAGCGCCAGTTTCGCGGCGAACGTTTTGAAGGCTGCGAATGCGCGCTCAAGGGCAATAATGATCTGCTGACGCTCACCCAGCCGCAGGCGATCGAGGACATTCACTTCGCCTATGCGATGGCCGGGGCCGACATCCTCGAGACCAACACCTTCTCCTCGACCTCGATCGCCCAGGCCGATTACGGCATGCAGGCGGCCGTCTATGAGCTCAATCGCGATGGCGCGCGGCTGGCGCGACGCGCCGCGCTGAAGGCAGAACGCATCGACGGCAAGCGGCGCTTCGTCGCCGGCGCGCTGGGGCCGACCAACCGCACGGCGTCGATCTCGCCCGACGTCGCCAATCCCGGCTATCGCGCCGTCACCTTCGACATGCTGCGCGAGGCCTATACTGAGCAGATCGTCGGCCTGATCGACGGCGGCGCCGATCTGATCTTGATCGAGACGATCTTCGACACGCTCAACGCCAAGGCGGCGGTGTTCGCCTGCGAGGAAGTCTTCGCCGCCAAGGGCGTTCGGCTGCCGCTGATGATCTCGGGCACGATCACCGATCTCTCCGGGCGCACGCTCTCGGGCCAGACGCCGACCGCTTTCTGGAATTCGCTGCGTCACGCCCGCCCCTTCACGATCGGCCTCAATTGCGCGCTCGGCGCCGCGGCGATGCGCGAACACGTCAAGGAGATCGCCGAGGTCGCGGATGCGCTCGTCTGCGTCTATCCCAACGCCGGCCTGCCCAATGAATTCGGCCTCTATGACGAGACGCCGGAGGCGATGGCCGCTGAGATCGGCCGTTTCGCGCGCGGCGGCCTGGTCAATATTGTCGGCGGCTGCTGCGGCTCGACCCCGGATCATATCAAGGCGATCGCCGAGGCGGTCGCCGGCGTAACCCCGCGCGTACCGCCGCAGCGCGCGCCGCTGTTGCGCCTCTCCGGCCTCGAACCCTTCACGCTGACGCCCGACATTCCCTTCGTCAACATCGGCGAGCGCACCAATGTCACCGGCTCGGCCAAGTTCCGTAAACTCGTCACCGCCGGAGACTACACGGGCGCGCTTGCGGTGGCGCGCGATCAGGTGGCGGGCGGCGCGCAGATCATCGACGTCAATATGGACGAGGGTCTGATCGACTCGGCCAAGGCGATGAGCGAGTTTCTCAATCTGGTCGCCGCCGAGCCCGACATCGCCCGGGTGCCGGTGATGATCGATTCGTCGAAATTCTCGGTGATCGAAGCCGGGTTGAAATGCGTGCAGGGCAAGAGCGTCGTCAATTCGATCTCGCTCAAGGAAGGCGAGGAAGCCTTCCTGCGCCAGGCGCGGCTGGTGCGCGCCTATGGCGCCGCGGTCGTCGTCATGGCCTTCGACGAGACGGGCCAGGCCGACACGCTGCAGCGCAAGACCTCGATCTGCGCCCGCGCCTACAAGCTGCTGACCGAGCAGGCCGGCTTCCCGCCCGAGGATATTATTTTCGACCCCAATGTCTTCGCCATCGCGACCGGCATCGAGGAACACAATAATTACGGCGTCGATTTCATCGAGGCGACGCGACAGATCCGCTCCAACCTGCCGCATGTTCATATCTCGGGCGGCGTGTCGAACCTCTCCTTCTCGTTTCGCGGCAACGAGCCAGTGCGCGAGGCGATGCACGCGGTGTTCCTCTACCACGCCATTCAGGCGGGCATGGACATGGGCATCGTCAACGCCGGCCAGCTTGCGGTCTATGAGACGATCGATGCCGAGCTGCGCGAAGTCTGCGAGGACGCGGTGCTCAATCGCCGGCCCGACGCCAGCGAGCGCCTGCTGGCGGTCGCCGAGCGCTATCGTGGCGGCGCAGCGCGCGAAGCCAAGGCGCCCGATCTCGCCTGGCGTGAACTCTCCGTCGGCAAGCGCATCGCCCATGCGCTGGTCAATGGCGTCACCGATTTCATCGACGCCGACACCGAGGAGGCGCGCCTTGCCGCCAAGCGGCCGCTCGACGTGATCGAAGGGCCGCTGATGGACGGCATGAACGTGGTCGGCGACCTCTTCGGCGCCGGCAAAATGTTCCTGCCGCAGGTCGTCAAATCGGCGCGGGTGATGAAACAGGCCGTGGCCCTGCTGCTGCCCTATCTGGAAGCCGAGAAGCTGGCCAATGGCGGCCAGGGCCGTCAAAGCGCCGGCAAGATCCTGCTCGCCACCGTCAAGGGCGACGTGCATGACATCGGCAAGAACATCGTCGGCATCGTGCTCGCCTGCAACAATTACGAGATCATCGACCTCGGCGTGATGGTGCCGGCGTCGAAGATTCTCGCCGTGGCGCGCGAGAAACAGGTCGATGTGATCGGCCTGTCCGGCCTCATCACGCCCTCGCTCGACGAAATGGCCTATGTCGCGGCCGAGATGGAGCGCGAAGGTTTCAACCTGCCGTTGCTGATCGGTGGCGCGACGACCAGCCGCGTCCATACCGCGGTGAAGATCCATCCCCATTACGCGCGCGGACAGGCGATCCATGTGAACGACGCCAGCCGCGCCGTTGGCGTCGTCGGCGGGCTGTTGTCGGAGAATTCGCGCGATGGCGCGATCGCGGCGGTGCGCGAGGAATATCGCCGCGTCGCCGACGCCCACGCCCGCGCCGAGGCCGAGAAGACGCGGCTGCCGCTCGCAAAGGCGCGCGCCAATGCGCCGAAGTTCGACTGGGCCGCCTATACGCCGCCGAAGCCGACATTCCTCGGCGTGCGCGTTATCGACGATTGGAATCTCGCCGATCTCGCCCGCTACATCGACTGGACGCCGTTTTTCCAGACCTGGGAGCTCAAGGGCCGCTACCCCGCCATTCTCGACGACGAGAAACAGGGCGCGGCGGCGCGGCAATTGTTCGACGACGCGCAGGCGATGCTGGCGCGCATCATCGAAGAGCGCTGGTTTGCGCCGCGCGCGGTGGTCGGCTTCTGGCCGGCGGCGCGCGTCGGGGACGACATCAGGCTCTATGCCGACGATACCCGCCGCAAGACGCAGGCGACGCTCTTCACCCTGCGCCAGCAGCTGTTGCGGCGCGACGGACGACCCAACCTGGCGCTCGCCGATTTTGTCGCGCCCCTCGAGAGCGGCAAGCCGGATTACGTCGGCGCCTTCGCCGTCACCGCGGGGCTGGAAGAAGAAGAGATCGCCAAGCGCTTCGAGCGCGCCAACGACGATTATTCCTCGATCCTCTCCAAGGCGCTCGCCGATCGTTTCGCCGAAGCCATGGCCGAAGCGCTGCATGAACGCGTGCGGCGCGAATATTGGGGTTATGCGCGCGACGAGGCGCTCGCGCCCGAGGCGCTGATCGAGGAGAGCTATCGCGGCATCCGCCCGGCGCCGGGCTATCCGGCCCAGCCCGACCATACCGAGAAGGCGACGATCTTCCGCCTGCTCGACGTGGAGGCGAAAGCCGGCATCCGCTTGACGGAGAGCTTCGCCATGTGGCCCGCCGCTTCGGTGAGCGGCCTCTATTTCGCGCAGCCCGAAGCGCATTATTTCGGCGTCGCCAAGGTCGAGCGCGATCAGGTCGAGGACTACGCCGCGCGCAAGGACATGACAGTCGCCGAAGTCGAGCGCTGGCTGGGACCGATCCTGAATTATGTTCCGACGACGCGCAACGCATCACGCGAGGGGGAGACCCTGGCGGCGATCGCGCCAGCGGCAAGCGAGCGGCTGAGCCAGTCCGCGTAAAGGACTTTAGGCCGCTGCGCCGCGCAGACGCGCCAGCGTTGCGGCGAGCGTTCGCCGTGGCGCCGGCGGCTCGGCATCGACGAACCAGTTCTCGACGGCGGCGCGTCCGCCCTGACGCAGACGCTCGAGGAAGTCCCAGCCGAGGTTGCCGGCGCTTTCATCCGCCAGTCCGGCGAATTCATCCTGCGCCGAGATGCGCCCGACCCGCAGCCGTCTCAGCTTTGGCGTCGCGCCAACCAGCTTGCCGTAGCGCAGCGCCGCCAGCTCGGCGTTGAGCGTCGCGTTGAACTGGATGCGCTCGAGCCGCCGCGCGATGTCATGCGGCGTGGTCGGCAGACGATCGACAGTCGAGGGCGTCGCCTGCACCACCAGGATGTGATCGGCGCGCGTCGCAGCGGCCAAGGCGAGGAGCGGTGGATTGGCGGAGTAGCCGCCATCCCAATAAGGTTCGCCTTCGATCTCGATCGTATGATGGATCAACGGCAGGCAGGCGGAAGCCAGCACGACGTCAGCGCTCACTTCATCCGCCGAAAAGACGCGCAAGCTCCCGTCGCTGACCCGCGTCGCGCCGATCAAGAGCCGAATCGGCGAGTGCGTCCGCAACCGCGCGAAATCGACCTCCTCGATCAACGCTTCGCGCAGCGGATTGAGGTTGAACGGATTGAAGAGATAGGGCGACAGCGCGCCGGTCATCAGCCCGAAGGGCAGCCGACCGAGCGAAGCGCTGGGCGTGAGCGCGGCGACGCGGCTCATCCGCCGCCAGAACCGCTCGAGCCGCGCCTTGGCGCCCTCGCGCCCGCCATCCATCAGGCCGGCGGCCAGTAGAACGGCGTTGACCGCGCCGGCGCTGACGCCGCTAATGGCGTCGAAATCGACGTCGAGCTCCAGCAGCCGCTCCAGCGCGCCCCAGGTGAAGGCGCCGAACGAGCCGCCGCCCTGCAACGCCAGCGACAGACGGCGCGGCGGCCAGACCGGCGCCGCGCCGCGCCGGCCGAAAAAGGCGAGGGCGTCAAGAAAAGCGCGCATTGTCGCGGAAGCCTCTTTGGCGGCGTGAAAAGAAGGCTATTGTGCGCTGCACAATGAACCGCCCGGTCGCTGAATTCAAGCTTTGTCGCGCGAAGATCGCCAATGTTGCGCGGCTTCGCGATTCGGC
>SSMV01000107.1 GCA_004799435.1 Bradyrhizobium sp. | reverse complement strand
TGTCCAGATAAAGTGCCCGCTCCTGACCAGCGAGCGGATCGAGGCGGCGGCGCGGCGCGGGCAAAAGACCGTGACCACCAGCGGTCACGCGTCGATGGGCTTTTCCCGCGGCGCCTCCGCGCTGGGCGTGGCGCTGGCGCTGGGCGAATTGGAGACCGTCAATGAAGACCAGGTGCTCAAAGACTGGAGCTTGTTCTCATCGGTCGCGTCGTCGTCATCGGGGATTGAGTTGTTGCACAACGTGGTGATCGTGATGGGTAATTCCGCGCAGTCGGTAAGCCCATATGTTATCGCGCATGGAGTCATGCGCGACTCGATCGATCTTTCCGCCGTCGTTGAAGCGCTCGAAAGCGTCGGGCTCGGTCTTGCGGACGCGCATAAGAGCGGGCGGCTGGTCAATATCTTTGCCAAAGCGGAAGCGTCGCCGGATGGCGCGGTGCGCGGGTTCCGCCACACCATGCTTGACGATTCCGACGTCGGCTCGACACGGCACGCGCGCGCTGCGGTTGGCGGCCTGATCGGCGGCATATCTGGCGCCGGCGCCGTGTATGTGTCGGGCGGGGCCGAACATCAAGGCCCGCCAGGGGGCGGGGTGGTGGCGGTGATCGCTCGAAGTCCTGTTTGAGCGGCGCGTCAGCCCCCCAGCGCAGAACCGCACCCCTTTTGGTTCGATTCCAGCTCACACTTGCGCTTCCGTCGATTTATTAGTAGGACCAAAGAGCCAATAGCGTCATTGGTCCCTTTTGCTGTCCAACGATCCATGGGAGGAAGCAGTGAAGAAGAGTCTGTTCGCTACGACCATCGCGCTCGCCGCATTCGCGTTTGCCGCCGACGCAAACGCGCGCACATACATCTTTGCCGCCGGAGTGCTCGGACACCCATATTGGACCGCGGCCTATCAAGGTTTCGACTACGCAGCGAAGAAGTTCGGCGTCGAAATCAAGCGCGTCGGACCTCAGGATTGGAACCCGCCCGCCCAGGCCGCGGGTGTCGAGGAATCTATCGCCAAGCATCCCGACGGCATCATTGCCGTTCTCTGGGACGCGTCGTCCATTCCCCCGATAAAGAAGGCCATGGCCGCTGGGATTCCGGTCGTCGTCATCGAAGCGAACTTACCCGACAGCGGCGCAATGGCGTTCATCGGTCTCGACAATTACCAGTCTGGGGTGACGACCGCGAAAGAGTTCATCAAGGTCGGCGGAAATACGGGCAAGGTCGTCGCTCTTGGCAACTGGGGCGCCTCGAACACTGACGCCAAGTTCCAAGGTTTCTCAGACTATTTGAAGGCCAATTCCAAATGGGAAATCCTTGGCAAGGTCGACGATAAAGGAGAGGCGAACGCCGCGATCGAGGCCGCCAAGTCCGCCCTAAACACCTATAAGGACATGACCGGCATCGTGGGCCTTGACTCCGACTCCGGCGCCGGTGTTGGCACCGCCGCCGCAGAGCTGGGCATGGACGTTTCAAAGATGACAATCGTCGTCAACGACCGTCAAGACGCGGTCCTGGATTTTATCAACAAGGGGGTCATCAAAGCCACGATCATGAACAAGACGGCGCTTGAGGCATACATGGCGATCGAGTTGCTCGAAGCCTACAACGATAACAATGTCGGCCTCGCCGGTGTGCCGATCTCCGATGACAACAAGGCCGCCGGCGTCATCTCGATGCCGGAGAATGTGTTCATGGGCGCACAAGTGGTCGACAAGGACAACGTCAAGTATTTCCTCCCGAAGAAGTAGCGCCGCGTAGAAGGGGGTCGGAGTCGGCCCCCTTTCTATTTTTCGGTCTCCTGACGCACACAATGGATCCTCCAATGGCCGCACCCATTCTTGAGATGCGCGGCATAACGAAGCGGTTCGGGTCGGTGCCGGCTATTGAGGACATTGCCTTTGAGGCGGCGCCAGGCGAGGTCCACGCGATCCTCGGGGAGAACGGGGCCGGCAAGAGCACTCTCGTGAAGATCATCTGCGGCCAGTATGCGCCCAGCAAAGGTCAGCTGTTTTTTGACGGAAAGATGGTCGAGACCTTCTCTCCCCATCACGCCCGCCAGCTCGGCATTGCGATGGTTCAGCAGGAACTGTCGGTTTTTGATCACCTGACCGTCGCCGAAAATCTTTTTCCTGATCACCGCTTCGCGCGAAGAGGAGGCTGGTTTAGCGAGCGCCGGCTCCACAGCGCCGCGGCCGAAGCCTGCGCTCAGCTGAATCTCGAAATCGATGTAGGGCTTCCTGTAAGCGCGCTTACGCCCGGACAAAAACAGCTCATCGAGATTCTCCGTTGCGTGAACGCCAACCCCCGAGTCCTCATCCTTGACGAACCAACGTCCGGCCTAAACAGCCGGGAAGGAGGGGCGCTTGTCGCGCTGCTCAAGACGCTGCGAGCCAATGCGGTCTCGATCCTCTACATCTCGCACCGGATTCCGGAGGTTTTGGCGCTCAGCGACCGCATCACGATCCTTCGTGATGGTCGCAAGCGCGAAACGCTGGTGAATCGGCGCCTCAGTGAAGATATGTTGATCTCGCTGATGGTGGGCCGTGATCTGACCGGCCTGCGCGGAAAATCGGGTATAGGCTTTCAAGGGGTCAAATCGCCGGCGTTCGAGGCGAAGGGACTGCGTGGTCCCGGTCAGCATCATGCCGTTAGCCTGGCGGTCTCTCGTGGTCAGATCGTCGGCGTATTCGGGCTCGAAGGTTCCGGCACCTTCGAACTCTCTCAGATGCTCGTGGGCCTTCTTCCGCGGCGAAGCGGAACCATTGAGATCGAGGGCCGCGTGTTATCGAGCTGGACGCCTCGCGGATTAAACGAACTGGGCGTGACATTCCTACACGCCAACCGCAAGGAGGCTGGACTCTACCTGAATTTGGACGTCAGCGAGAACGCGGCCGCGCCACGCCTTTCGGAATTATCCCGATGGGGTCTTCTCGATCGTGGCGCGCTCGCAGAGATCGTCGCTGGAAGCATCATGAAATTTGGCATTAAGGCGCGCCCCCGTGATCAAAGAGTCCGTCACCTCAGCGGCGGCAATCAGCAAAAGCTAATGCTGTCCCTGGCGCTGAAAAAGGCGCCGGTCTGCTTTGTCGTGAACGAACCGACCCGCGGTGTCGACGTAGGGTCCAAAGCCGAGATTCACCACCTTCTTCGTGATCTGGCCGCCGACGGCGGGAGCGTCTTGCTCTTCTCCTCTGAACTTCCCGAGATGATCTCGCTGGCCAGCATCATTTTCGTGATGCGGGACGGGAAACTCCTGAGCCGGCTGGAGGGCGAAGAGATAACTGAAGAGCGGGTGATGGCCTACGCGGCGGGAGCCCGGGCCGATGGCTGAATTCGAAATAAACGTGGTCGAAGCGCCGCCGAAGAGGTCAAGCGGGCGCGCGACCCTCGTGTTCCTGCGAGAATATGGCATAGCCGTCGTCGCGATGCTCGCCTTGATCTTTCTCAGCCTTTTTCGCGCTAATTTCCTTTCCTACCAAAACATCTCCTCACTGCTCTACGGCGTCTCACTGGATTTCTATGTCGTAGTGGGCTTCACCTTCCTACTCATCATGGGTGAGGTCGACCTGTCGGTTGGCTCGGTTTACGCCTTGTCGGGCATGACGGCCGGCTACCTCGCCACCCAGGGCGTGCCGCTATGGCTCTGCCTTGTCGTCGGCCTCGCGATCGGCGCGGCCGTGGGCGCCATCAACGGCGTTCTAGTGGTGAAGTTGCGCATCAACTCGATCATCCTGACGATAGGAACGCTGCTCGCAGTGCGAGGGCTCGCCGATGTTGTCGCCGCGATCATGGCTGGCCACCGATATTCTGAGAATTTTCGCGCGGTGCCGCATTGGCGCATATTCGGCGTCAGCTGGACCATCATCGTCATGTTTCTGACGGTTGGCATTCTCGAGTTCGTGCTCTCACGCGGCGCCACCGTTCGCGCGATTTACTACATCGGACAAAATCCGAAGAGCGCCTTCATTCATGGGATGTCTGTCGATCGCTATCGGATCGGCGGTTTCGTGCTCAGCGGAATTCTTGCTGCGTTCGCCGGTTTTCTTGTCGCCGGGCGCGTCACTATCCCCGATGTCAATATGGGCAGGCAGCTTGAGTTTAATATCTTGACCGCCGCCGTTCTTGGCGGAGCCAGCCTGTTCGGTGGCCGCGGGCGGGTTCTCAATTCGACCATCGCGCTTTTCGTGCTCGCCGTCATTCTCAACGGCCTGATAATGTTCGGCGTCGAGCCGGCGCTCCAACAGGTGATCGTCGGCGCCGTGCTCGTCAGCATCGTTGTAGTCGACACCCGGATCAATCACGAGGAACGCTGATACGTGACCAGGCTTTTTCAATCATCGCGCGATGTCTCAACCCTCTTGTTAGCCCTGCTAGCGGCCATATTGGCGCTGACCAGCCCGTATTTCTTAACCAGTGGCAATCTCGACTCTGTTCAGATCGTTATCGCACCAAATGGTATCATTGCCCTCGGCATGATGGTGCTCCTGATCTGCGGATTGTTCGATCTTTCAGTAGGGAGTTCAATGGGTCTCTCGGGGATCGTTTGCGCGATCCTGCTCAGCGTCGGAGTACCGGCGCCGCTGGCGATATTAGCCGCCCTTATTTTCGGCTGCGCCTTCGGCGCAATAAATGGATTCCTTGTGGCCACGCTCGAGGTGAATCCACTGATAGCAACGCTTGGCACAATGTTCGTCGGGCGCGGGAGCGTTGAGACCTTGGTGGCGCATCAAAGCCTCACTGGCTTTACGGGTTTCCCGGAGAACTTTATTGCACTCGGAAGCATCAAGCTTGGCGGTATATATTTGATGCTATGGGTATTCATTTTGTTGGCGATCGGCGTGCACCTTGGCATCACGCGTTTCTCGTGGGGAAGGCAAATATTCTTTTATGGGAGCAATCCGGAGGCCGCTCGCAGCTATGGCTTTTCGACCAAGCGGGTGGTTTACGCGGCCTATTGTTTGAGTGGAACGCTGGCGGCCTTAGCGGGCGTGTTGATGACTGCCAGGATCGAGGGCGCAAACCGCTATCTCGGCGCGGGCGTCGAGCTCGAGATCATCATTGCGTGCCTGATCGGCGGCGCCAGCACGTCGGGTGGGCGCGGAACCGTTTGGGGCGCGGTCGTTGGCACCCTCCTGATTGCGCTGACTCGCAATTCGTTTAATCTCTACGAACTTCCCGCTCAGTGGCAAAGGGTCGTGTTAGGCTTGGTTCTGATTGGGGCAGTCGTGTGGGACGCAGGATTGCGAGCGGCGAAGCGCCGTTCAGCTCTGCGACTTGCGGTCTGACGGTTGATCTTCACCGCAGCGGGTGTTTAGGCCCGGCCTGCCCAGAACTAAAAAGTCTCCCGACAATTTGCAGAGGGCGTTCTTAGTGGCCAACAATGTCAGCATTCACGTTGAGCCAATAAAATCACAAGGTCGTCCGGACAAGATGATCGCCCGCCTCATGTCGCTAATTGAGCGCGGGGTGCTGAAGGAGGGCGATATCCTGCCGCCCGAGCGGGACCTCGCTAAGCAATTCAAAGTCGGCCGAAATGCGCTTCGCGAGGCGATCAAGGTTCTCGAGATTTATGGACTCGTCGAGCGAAAAACCAAGGTTGGCACCATCATCCGTCGGTCAAACATGGACAATGTCATCAAATTCGCGTTTGCGGGCCTGCCAGCGACTCCCAAAGTATTTGATGAGATTCAGTCGTTCCGTCTGGTGCTGGAGACGGGCATTGCAGTCTCTGTCGTAGAGCGAATCGATCCGCCGACGATCGCCAAGCTCACCGGTCTCATCGAACGCATGGGCGCGACTGACGATATGCGGGAACAGGCGCTCTGCGACTACGACTTTCACGCAACCCTGGTCGCTGTATCAGGAAACAGCATTATCATCCGCGTTTTCGAAGTGCTTTCCGAGCCAATAAAGCGACTGATGGAACTCGGCAAGGGTAGGAACGGCGCCACCTTCGCGCAGGACATTCATCGTCGGCTTGTCACCGCGCTGAAGCATCGGGACGCTTCAGTCTACGCAGCCACTATGCGAGAGCATCTCGAGGCGGGCCGCAGGTTCCTCGGCGCAGACCGCGACTAGTTCCCAAAAGCGATCTCCCGCTTCGCCAAACCGCTTGCCCCGCGGAAGGGAGCATTGTAGACGTTTGGTAGGACTATAGCATCAATAAGGGTGGCCAGTGAAAATCGGTCTGGGATTTTATCGGCACATGCTTACCCCAGAGAACCTCCAGTTTGCGCGCCAGCTTGGAGTGGAGGACGTCGTAGTCCATCTCGAGACTTACTTTTCAAACGGAGCCGGGTCGAAAGTCGAATTGTCCAAAGGCGGCGAGGACGGGTGGGGTGTCGGACAGGATGGTTATTGGACCTATGAGGCGTTCGCCGATTTGATTGCCTTGCTCGCGAGCGACGGCCTTAGGCTTGCCGCGATTGAGAATTTCGCGGTGAAACAGTGGAGCGACATCCTCCTTGGCGGGCCGGAGCGCGACCAGCAGATGGCCGCCATGAAACAGATGATCCGAGACGCAGGCAGGGCGGGCGTCCCTTGCTTTGGCTATAACTTTTCCATCGCAGGTGTGTGGGGGTGGGTGCGCGGACCATTCGCTCGCGGCGGCGCCATGAGCGTGGGCTTCGATGGTTCGAAGATCGACGCAGATGAGCCGATTCCGGACGGAATGGTGTGGAACATGCGCTACCGCGAGAATCGCGGCGGAACGGTTCCGCCCGTATCCGATCAGGAGCTCTGGAACCGGCTGAGCGGTTTCCTGACGGAACTCCTACCGATTGCCGAGGAAGCCGGCGTCGTTCTCGCCGCCCATCCCGACGATCCTCCCGTGGATGCGCTCCGCGGCACGGCCCGGCTGGTGAACAAGCCCGAAAAATATGACCGACTGATCGCCATCGATCCTCGCCCGGCAAACAAGATCGAACTGTGCCTTGGAAGCCTCCAGGAGATGGCGATCGGCGACGTCTATGCCACGGTCGATCGATACTCGCGGGCAGATCGAATTGGCTACATCCATTTTCGCAATGTTCGCGGCAAGGTGCCAAACTACGCCGAAGTGTTTCTCGACGAAGGCGATCTCGACATGGTCAAGATCGTTCGGATTCTGAGGGCCAGCGGTTACCGGGGTCTGCTCATACCCGACCATACGCCGGAGATGGCCTGCAGCGCGCCCTGGCACGCCGGCATGGCGTATGCAGTTGGATACATGCGCGCTCTTCTGGCTTCATCATGACGACATCGCCCAGGCTTCACTCAAGACCGCTCAGGATCGGCTTCGTTGGCGCCGGGATGATCAGTCTCTACCATCTGCGCGCTTGGGCGGAAGTCGCTGACGCAAACGTGGTGGCGATATGTGATCCCGACGAGAAGGCCGCGCGAGCGCGATCAGCCGAGTTCAAAATACCCAAGACCTACCCAGATCTTGAGACGATGCTTGCCCACGAGCAGATCGACGCCGTCGACATTGCAACACCGGTTGGGACGCATGCAGGCCTGGTCCGCAGCGCTGCCGATTTTGGCGTGCACGTAATGTGTCAAAAGCCGCTTACCCCCACCGTTGCCGGAGCCGAGGCGCTTATAGAATACGTAGGCGAACGGGTACGGTTCATGGTGCATGAGAACTACCGCTTCCGACCGCACTACTCCGTTGCGCGTAAGTGGATCGCGGATGGACGCATTGGTCGGCCACTACAAGCGCGCCTCGTTATGCGCTGTTCGGGTATGTGTGCGGTCGGGGGGACCAAGCCATGGCTTATCGTCCGACAGCCCTATCTCGCTGAAATGCCGCGACTGCTTGTCTTCGAGACTTTAATTCATCATCTCGACACGCTCCGATCGCTCCTTGGAGAGCTGAAAGTCGAGAATTGCCTTCTGTCGAGGAACAATTCCGACCTCGCGGGCGAGGATACCGCTGTTGTAACGCTTCGCGGCGAAGACGAACTCGTTGCAGTCCTGGATGGTACTTTCAGTGCGCCGGGATACTCCTCCAATCTGTCGGATCGGCTGGAGATTGTCGGCGACAAGGCGACGCTGATTTATGACGGCGAGCGCCTTGCGTTAGTCGGTGCGGAGGGTGAAGGGCTGCGGTTCCCCTCCGATCCGAACGGGGAAGGCCAAGAGTGCTTCACTGCCAGCGTAGGTGACTTCGTGACCGGATTGCGCACCGGAACTTCGTTTGCGACGGACCGCCTCGACAACCTGAAAACACTGAGGCTGATGGAGTCTTGCTACGATCTCGCCCGCCGGACCTTTCAGTAGCTGAGGCGCTCGCTGGTGGCGGAGGAGCACGTTGTTTAAATACTCACCGGCGCATTTCGACCAGACCTTCTCCTACGATCGCACCCTGATTTCACCCGGCATCCTCCACCTTGGCGTCGGGGCGTTTCATCGAGCCCACATGGCGGCATACGTCGACACAATTCTGGCAATCCAAAATGACTGGGGAATTATCGGGGCGTCGCTTCGCAGGCCGGATACGAAGCTTGCCCTGGCGCCACAGCATTTTTGTTACACGCTGGCCACAAGGGATGAGACGAGCACTCGAACGCGCTTGATCGGCTCTGTGCTCGACATCCTCGATGCGCACACTCAGCGGGCCGAGCTCCTGGCCAAGTTGGCTGACCCGCGCATTCGCATCGTTTCGCTCACCGTCACCGAGAAGGGATACTGCTACGATCCTTCAAGCGGCGACCTCGACGAAAACCACCCCGACGTTGTTCACGACCTGGCTCGTCCCGACGAACCGGTGAGCGCTCCGGGCTTCCTCGTGCACGGTCTCCTTGCGCGATGGCGCGCTGGAATTGCACCGTTCACGGTGCTGAGTTGCGACAACCTTCCGGCCAACGGTAAGACGACGGCGCGCATTGTCTCGCGGTTTGCCGCGCTCTGCTCATCCGAACTCGCCTCGCATATTTCACGCAATGTCGCTTTCCCGAGTTCAATGGTCGATCGAATCGTACCGCCGACTACGGCCGCCGACCGCAAGATCATCCGCGATCTCACTAACGTGGACGACGCTTGGCCGGTGATGACCGAGCCGTTTAGCCAGTGGGTTCTCGAGGATACATTTCCAAGCGGACGGGCCGCCTTCGAGCGGGTAGGAGTTCAACTGGTTGATCGGGTGGAGCCTTTCGAGCGAATGAAGCTTCGTATCCTGAACGGAGCCCATTCCGCCCTCGCTTACCTTGGCTACTTGGCCGGCCACGATTATGTCGCTGACGTCATGCGCTCCCCAGCCTTCGCAGCTTTCATTCGTGCGCTGATAAGCGAGGAAATCATGCCGACGCTCGACTTGCCGGGCGAGGAACTCGGTCACTATCGCGACAACATTCTCACTCGGTTTGCCAATCCGGCCCTGAAGCACCGAACCTGGCAGATCGCGATGGACGGGAGTCAGAAACTTCCGCAGCGTCTGCTGGCGACCATTCGGGAGCGCTTGGACAACAATCAAAGCGTCGATCGGCTGGCGCTCGGCGTGGCCGGATGGATGCGCTATGTCACGGGCATCGACGAAAGAGGCCGTCCCATCGACGTTAGAGACCCGCTCGCATCCCGTTTTCGAAAGATTGCCGACCAAGCCGATCGCAATCCTTCCCTGCTCGTTGCCGGATTGCTCCGCGTGCAGGAAATTTTCGGCGATGACTTGCCGAGGCATTCGGATTTTCGGACTTGCTTGATTGGGCACGTCGGCAAACTCTTCGATACCGGTGCGGACCTAGCCATAGCCGCGCTTTCGAGCTAGGCGCGCGGCCATGGACTCTTTGCGAAACAGCCGAACTATTTTGACGCATCGCCGACGCCATCGGCATTCGCTCTATCATGTCGCGGATTCCGGCGAAGCCGCGTCTCGCATCGGAATGATGTCGTCCAGGTCGGCGCGTCTGCAATAGTTGGCAAGTCCCCGTCTGCACTATCAGCGGCGTTGATTACAAAACGCGACGACAAGAATGAAGCCGTGTCTTCGTCCGATCAACAGGGATCGACCGCTGTCAGACATCCGCCGGCGAATCGAGAATGGCCAAACTTGGCCGGGAGCGGACGGGCGGCTTTCGGCGATCGAAAGGCCGAAGCGGACATTCGCTCCAAGACAACTTCGTGGCATCTCTCGACCGAGGCCACGGGAAGACTGTCTTATTCCACGAACGTGGCGAATTCATTAGGAGTTTGGGCGGCCGCTAGCCGAGATCAGGCCGTAGATAGGCGCGGATCATTTCGCGCGCTGCGGCATGGCGTGCGGCACGCCATGCGAGCTTTGAGAGGTTCTGGTCGAAGATCACTGACAGCGTGTGGACGTTGGAGAGCGGGAACTGATTGAGCGCCACCATCATCACATAAAGTTGCAGGGCGTCGACGCCGGCGCGCACCGATCCTTCCGCCGCTCCCCGCGCCAGCAGCCCGTCGATCAGCGCTAGAACGGGCGAAGACATCTCGCGGATGCGGCGCGAGGTCTTGAGATAGCGCGCCTGCTGAAGGTTCTCGTTGCGCAACAAGCGCACCAGCGGCAGGTCGGATTCGAAATGCGTGTTCATGAACTCGAAGAGCTGCATCAGGCCAGCGATCGGCGCGAGGTGCTCGACGTCGATCTTCATCTCCTCGCGCCGGAGGTTGCCGATCGCGTCTTCGAGCACGGCGACATAGAGCCCGGATTTGTCGCCGAAATAATGATAGAGCATGCGAGGATTGGTCTCGGCGGCCAGGACGATACGCTCGATCCGGGCGCCGGCGAAGCCGTGGGAGGCGAACTCGCTGCGGGCCGCCCGCAGAATCTTGTCGCGGGTGTCCTCGGCGTTGCGCGAACGCTTGGGCTTGGCGACTTTTGCCCTGGCGATCATCTTCGCTTCGATGTTCACGTTTCCAACCCTCGTTCGTTCAGGCTCTGCGCAAGATCGAGCAACGCGCGATCAGCGCCGCGCGCGCCGATGATAGAGACGGCGAGGCCTTGTGCGCGCGCTCGGCCAAATTGAACCTGCGGCCTCCGGCTGTGACTGGCAACCGCCGCGAGGCCAAGCGTCGTCGCATAAAAATGATCGATCTCTCCACCGGTTGCGTCGCGGCGCAGAAAGGCGACGGAAGCGGCGGGAAGCGCCAGGGCGCAATCTTGCGGGCACATGGCGTCGAGCCACTGGGTGAAGTCCTCGCGCCAAGCGCAGGAGGCTTGGTACTCTTCCCGCGTGATTTTGGCGCTCGCGGCGAAGCGCGGCGCGATGGTGGGACCAAAGCGTGGCTGGCGCAGGTCAAGCAGCGCCCCCAGCGCCATGCGAATCTCGTAACCCTGTATGGTCGTGTATGCGTCCTTTAAGTCCTTGAGCGGCCAGCGGTCAAAGATCCGTAGCGACGCGGCCGTCGTAATGCGCTCGGCCGCCTCACGGAAGCTCGCGCCGACGCTTGGCTCGAGCAACGACACAGCGTCTTCGACAATGCGGATCGACGCGATAGGCTCCCGTAGCGCGGGCGCGAGGAGCACGTCGCCAACCTGCGCGAGCGTCGCGGCGTCGCGCGCCAGCCAGCCGACCGTATCATATCCGGGCGCGAAGGGCAGGACGCCCTCCGCGCTTACCGCGCCGTGGCTCGGCCGGAAGCCGAAAATCCCGCACAAGGCGGCAGGAACGCGAACCGAGCCGCCGGTGTCGGTGCCGAGCGCGAATTCGACGGCGCCTGACGCGACCGCGACCGCCGATCCACTCGACGATCCGCCGGGAAGCCAGTCGCGGCCAAGCGGATTGGGGGGCGTTCCGTAATGGGAGTTGGCGCCTTCGAGGCTGAAGGCGAGTTCATCTGTGATCGTCTTGCCTACACAAGTCGCGCCGGCGGCGAGCAGCGCTGTGACCACTGGAGCGTGGCGCGGCGCTGGGGCCTCGGCCGCCAACCAGTCGGGATTGCCGCCGCCGGTGCGCCGCCCGGCGAGATCGATCAGATCCTTGACCGCGAAGCGAAAGCCGTCGAGGCGACCGCGTCCGGTCGGAGGAACGACAAGTCTCTCGCCGGGCAGGAAGCCGCCCGCGCATGGCGGCGCGTTGTCGATCATGCAGGCAGCGCCGCCAGCACCGCTTCGGAATCGCAGACAAAACCGAAGCACTTCTTGACGTTCCAGATTGTCGCTTCGGTGCAGAAGGCCGGCGAACTGGTTGCGCAGCAATCCTCGACCAACACACAGCCGTAGCCGAGGAAATTGGCGTCGGTCAGCGAGTGCAGCACGCATTGGTCTGTGTTGCAGCCGGCAAACAAAATGGTGCGTACGCCGAGATTGCGCAGAATCGAATCGAGCGGCGTATCCCAAAAGCCGCTGATGCGGTGCTTGTCGACTTTGATGTCGCTCGGCAAGGGCGCGAGTTCATCGACAACGGCGGCCGCCCAGGAGTCCTTTTCCAACACACGGGCGCCGTTGGCGGGCAGGGGGTCACCGAGGCCGACGCCGACGCCGCTCGTCTTGTAGAGGTGGATCTGGTTGGGCGGCATGTTCATCAGGTCGGGGCGGTTGCCCCAGTTGACCCAGATCACCGGCACCTCATGGATTCTGAGCTGGGGCAGCAGTTTCTGCAAGGGTCCGATGGCGACGCGGTCGGCGGCGAAATTGCCGCCGACATGATCGACCCAGCCGCCCGGCGCGCAAAAATCGTTCTGCATGTCGATGACGATGATCGCGGTGCGGGCGAGATCAATCGTCACCGTCTGCGGCGCGGTCGCCAAAGTGATGACGCGCGGCGGCGTAAGCGGCAGCGTCATATCGACATTGTCGGGGCGCGCCCACCAGCGGGTGTTGCGGCCGACGCCGAGCGGCCCTCCGGTCTTGGCGGTTCCCTCGCGCGCGTTCATCTCTGGCTCCTCCCGTCGCTGTGGGTCCGACGGCGATGCTGCAAACCTGGCGCCAACCGCCGCGGGTTGAAACTGCTGCGCCTTTCTCGCGCCCGCAAGCGCGCCGCGCCCGAAAGACGTGCAGGGGGCGGCGCGGGTGTGCATTAAATAAGCATTTACTTACTTAGCGGGCGCCGGCCGGCGAGGGTTCCCCTTGAGAATCAATGGAATTGGGCTGGCATGGGCCTTGCGAGAGCTAGGCGACGAGGCCTCGCACTCGCCGTTTCAACCGCGGAAAATCAGGGGACGTTTATGATCAACCGCCGTCATCTTGTTTTGGGCGTCGCCAGTCTAGCGATGCTCGGCGTCAGCATCGGCGCCGCCTTTGCAGAGAGCCCGCTCACCGTGGGCATCCTCATTCCCGGGTCGAAGTCCGACAAGGGTTGGATGGAATCGGGATACAATGGCCTTGTCGCCGCCGAGAAGAAATATGGCGACAAGATCGTCGTGCAGATGATCGAGAACATCAATTATGGCGACATGGGGCAGGCGCTGACCCAGCTCGCTTCGAACAATGCGCTGGTGATTGGCGTTGGCGGCCAGACCCAGGCCGACGTGCTCAAAGTTGCGCCGCATTTCCCCAATGTGAAGTTCTCGATCGTCGGCGGCAACGCCGGCGTGCAACTGCCCAATGTCGCCGGCTATGACGTCAAGCAGGCGGAGATCGCCTTCGTCGCCGGCGCCGCCGCCGCGATGCTCTCCAAGACCGGCGCGGTGTCCTATGTGGGCGGCATGGAGATTCCCTCGATCGTCAACGCCGGCAAGGAATTCGGCTTGGGCGCCCACTACATCAATCCAAACATCAAATATTTCGAGAGCTACACCGGCGACTTTGACGATGTGGCGAAATCCAAGGAAGCCACGCTCGCCGCCATCGCCCAGGGCGCTGACGTCCACTATCACATCCTCAACCTCGGCCTGCGCGGTATGGAACAGGCGGCCAAGGAGAAGGGCACGCATATCATCGGCTCCTACACCGACTATTGCGGGACAGACCCGCTCTACCTCGCCTATTCGATCACCGGCGTCGGCTTCCAGGTTCAATACGCCATCGATCAGGCGATGGGCGGGACATGGGCGCCGGGCTACAAACCGTTCGGCCTCGCCGCCGGCCCGGATGCTTCGGAAATGGCGGTTTGCGGCGAAACGCCGGAAATGAAAGCCAAGCTTGATGAGATCATCAAGGACATCCTGTCGGGCAAGATCAAGGTGCTCGAAGGTTGATCGCTGAAGCGGGCATGCTCGCGTCCGACGCCGCGCCCGGCAAGGGGCGCGGCGTCACGCCTTTGCTTGCGATGACCGGGGTCGGCAAGCGCTTCGGCGCCTTCGAGGCGCTCGCCGACGTCGACATCGCCTTTCTTCCCGGCGAAGTCCATTGTCTGCTCGGCGAAAACGGCGCCGGCAAATCGACGCTGTGCAATCTGATCTTCGGCATTCATGCGCCCTCCGCCGGCGAAATGACACTCGCTGGCGCGCCCTATCGACCCGCGGGCCCGCGCGATGCGCTGTCGCGGGGCGTCGCCATGGTCCATCAGCATTTCAGCCTGATCAACGAATTGCCGGTGATCGACAATCTCCTGCTCGGCGGCCGGCTTGGACGGCTAGATCGCAAGGGCGAAGGGCGGCGGCTCGAGTCGCTTGCTCAGGAGTTCGGTCTGACGCTCGATCCCGCCGCGCTGGTTGGCGATCTCTCGGTCGGACAGCGCCAACGGGTCGAAATCGTCAAGTGCTTGATGAAGCGCCCGCGTGTACTGATCCTCGACGAGCCGACGGCCGTGCTGCTGCCCGACGAAATCCAGTCGCTGCTTGCCGTCTGCCGACAGGTGGCTGGCGCCGGTTGCGCCGTCGTTCTGGTGACGCACAAGCTTGCCGAGATCGAACGCGTCGCCGATCGGGTCACGGTACTCCATCGTGGCCGCATCGCTGCGCGCTCCGACCACCCTGCGGATGAGATCGACGCGTTGGTGCAGGCGATGATCCAGCGCCCGGTTGCGCGCGATGGCGAGGCGGCGAGCGGCGTGCTGGCGCTCCCCAAGCGACAACGGCCGACCCCGCTGGTCGAGGCCGAGGAGGCGATGCAGCTCGACGGCGTCAGCTTCCTCGATCGGTTGGGCGTGCGCCGACTCGACGATATCACGCTCAGCGTCGATCGCGGCGAGATCGTCGGCGTCGCCGGCGTCGAAGGCAACGGGCAAAGCGAACTGGGCGCCATTCTCGCCGGCCTGATGCGCGCCAGCGCCGGCCGCTGGTTCGCAGGCGGGCGCGAACTGACGGAGGCAAGCCCCCGCGCGATCACAGCCGCCGGAGTCGGCATCGTCCCCGAGGATCGCCATGCCGTCGCCGTTGTCAGTGGGCTTTCGCTCGCCGACAACCTTTTCCTTAACCGTATGCGACAATTCGCCCGTCTTGGTCTGATCGACCGCCCGCGCCAGCGGGCGCTCGCCGCCGAATATATCCGGCGCTTCGACGTGCGCGCCGAGGGGCCGCTGATCAGGTTCGGCAGTCTCTCTGGCGGCAACCAGCAGAAAGCGGTGCTGGCGCGCGAGCTCACGACGCCCGATCTGAGATTCCTGCTCGCCGCCCAGCCAACGCGCGGCCTCGACATCGGTGCGGTTGAAGCCGTCTACCGGCTGATCCGCGACGCCGCCGACGGCGGTGTCGGCGTGCTGTTGGTGTCATCGGAGCTCGACGAACTGATCGCGGTCGCCGACCGAATCGTCGTCTTCTATCGCGGTCGAATCGTTGGCGAACGCAGGGCCGACCCGGCCAACCGGCGGACAATTGGCGCCTTGATGTCGGGGCAGGCCGCATGAGCGTCGCATCGCTTTCCCCTTCGCGCCCGCCGCTGCCGGCGTCGATCCTGCGCCTGCTGTTTCCCCTCGGCGCGGTGCTCGCGGCCTTCGCCGTCGGCATGGCGGTGGTTGTGATCATGGGTGTGCCGCTCGACAAGGCGCTGTTCGCGTTTTGGCGCGGCGCTTTCGGCAACGCCTACGCGATTTCCGCCTCGCTCAATCGCGCCGTGGCGCTGGCGCTGGTCGGGGTCGGCTTCGTCATCGCCAATCGCGCCGGTCTGACCAACGTCGGCGGAGAAGGGCAGATTGCGGTCGGCGGCATCGCTTCGACCGCACTGTGTCTCACGCCGGGCATGGCGTCGCTGCCGCTCGGCCTCGCCTTCATCATCCCGATGATCGGCGGCGCACTCGCCGGCGGCATGTGGGGCGCGTTGGCCGGCCTGTTGAGGGCGCGGGCCGGGGCCAACGAGGTGATCACGACGCTCCTGCTTTCATTCATCGCGATCTGGCTGCTCTACTGGAGCGTCCAGTCGGAATCGCTGCTGCGCCAGCCGATGACCAATTCGGCGACGCTGCCCGAATCGCTGCTGATCCCCGATCCAACCAAGGCGCCGCTGCTGACCGGTTCCTACGCGTCGCCGGTGACGATCGGCTTGCCGATCCTGGCGGTTGTCGCCGTCATCGCCGCGCTCGCACTCCGGCGCTCGCTGTTTGGCTTTCAGTTGAGCGCGGTCGGGCTCAATCCGGTGGCAGCGGCCCGGGCGGGGATCGCGGTCGGCTCCACCATGGTGGTCGCGCTGTTCATCGCCGGAGCGCTCGGCGGACTGGCTGGCGCGCTGATGTTGCAGGGCGAGCAGTATTCGCTCAAGGCGGGCTTCTCGTCCGGCTATGGCTTCGACGGTCTGGTGGTCGGCCTGCTGGCGCGCGGCTCGATCGTCGGCGTGATCGCAGGGGCCCTGCTGTTTGGCTTCATGCGCTCGGGCGGCATATCGATGGAAATGGCCGCCTCGGTGCCATCGGCGCTGGTGGGCATCCTGCAGGGGTTGATCGTGCTGATGATCGCGGGCGCCGCGTACTACGTCGACCGGGAGGCTCGTTGATGACTGCCGAACTCATCGCCGTCTTCCTAGGCTCGACCATCCGCCTCGCCGTCCCCCTGCTGTTCGCGGCGACCGGCGAGTTGGTCTCGGAGCGCGCCGGCGTCGTCAACATGAGCCTCGAAGGCATGATGCTGATGGGCGCCTTCGCCGGCGCTGTCGGCGCGGCGCTGACCGGTTCGCCGATGCTGGGGCTCGCCGCGGCGATCCTCGCCGTGCTGCCGATTGCTTTCGTGCAAGCCGGGCTGACCAACGTCTTGCGCGCCAATCAGATCGTTACCGGCATCGGCATCAACATTCTTGTGCTGGGGTTGACGACGCTCGGCTATCGCCAGATGTTTGGCGAGCGCTCGCGCGCGACTATCCCCGGTTTCGACGCCTGGTCGACGCCGCTGCTGTCGAACCTGCCGGTGATCGGCCCCTTGTTCCAGCAGATCTGGCTTGCCTGGCTCGGGCTGGCGATCATCTGCGCGGTCGCTTACGTATTGGCGTGCACTGGGCTCGGCATCTCGATTCGCGCCGCCGGCGAAGACCCGCAGGCGGTCGCCAAGTCCGGCGCCAATGTCACGGCGGTGCGCCACGGCGCGATCATCTTCACTGGCGTCATGGCGGCGCTCGGCGGCGCGTTCCTGTCGATCGGCGACATCCACACTTTCACCGAAGGCATGACCAATGGCGCCGGCTATCTGGCCATCGTCGCGGTGATCTTCGGCAATTGGAGACTCTGGCGCACCGTATTCGCCTGTCTGTTGTTCGGCGCGGCGACGGCGCTGCAATTCCAGTTGCCGGCGCTAGGCGTGCAGATCCCTAATGCGCTCCTGATTATGATGCCATATCTGCTGGCCTTCCTCGCGGTCGCGGGCCTGGTCGGCCGACAGACCGCGCCGCGTGCGCTTGCTCAGCCGTTCTGGCCCTGAGCAGACGGCGAGAAAGGCAAACGGGGACGCATGCTGGAGCGCGACTACATCTCGCCCGGACGCTCGGCGGCGCTCGGCGAGAATGGCATGGCGGCGACGTCGCATCCGCTGGCGACGCTGGCGGCAATCGACGTGCTGAGAACCGGCGGCAACGCGATGGACGCGGCGATCGCCGCCGTCGCTATCCAATGCGTGGTCGAGCCGGCGATGACTGGCGTTGGCGGCGATTGCTTCGCCCTCGTCGCGCCATCAGGCAGGCCCGCGCGCGCCTTCAACGGATCGGGGTGGGCGCCGGCGGGGATTTCGGCCGAGGCGCTGCGCGCGAGTGGCCTCAATCGCATCCCCGAGACCTCACCCCATGCCGTGACCATTCCGGGCGCGGTCGACGCCTGGATTCAGTTGTCCGAAGCCTATGGCCGGCGCGACCTCGCCGAGCTGCTGGCGCCGGCGATTGCGCTCGCCGAGGGCGGCTTTCGCGTTACCGGACGGGTGGCGTTCGATTGGGCGCGCGACTGTGCCCGGATCGGCGCAGGCGCCGCCGCCGCGCATTTCCTCCCCGCTGGGGCGCCGCTTCGCACCGGCGATCGCTTCGCCAATCCGGCGCTGGCGCGCACGTTGCGCCTGATCGCCGGCAAAGGTCGCGCTGGCTTCTACGCGGGGCCGGTGGCCGACGAGCTTGTCGCGGTGCTGCGTGGGCTCGGCGGCGCCCATAACGCGGCCGATTTCGCCGAGTATCGCGGCTTCGAAGCTGCGCCGATCAGCGCAGAGTTTCGTGGCCACACCCTCGCCGAGTGTCCGCCCAACGGGCAGGGTCTCGCCGCGCTGGTGATCGCGCGCATCCTCGACGGCTTTGATCTTGGCGAGGACGCGGCGAGCGAAGCCGATCGCATCCATTTGCTCGCAGAGGCGAGCAAGGCCGCCTATCGGCTGCGCGATTTGCTGATCGCCGATCCGGCGAGTATGAGCGTCAGCGTCGAAGAGATTCTCAGCGACCCCTTCATCAACCGGCTGCGGGCGCCAATTCAGCTCGATCAGGCCGCCGAAGCCTCAATCTGGGATGGTCCGATCCATCGAGATACGGTCTATCTCACAGTCATCGACCGTGATCGCAACGTCGTCTCGCTGATCAACTCGCTCTTCGCCCATTTTGGTAGCGGCATCTATGCGCCCGAATGCGGCGTGTTGTTGCAAAACCGCGGCAGCGGCTTCAGCCTCACCGCTGGTCATCCCAACGAATTCGCTCCGCGCAAGCGCCCGCTCCACACCATCATTCCCGCCTTGCTGCTCAAGGACGACGTACCGTTGATGCCGTTCGGCGTGATGGGGGGGCAGTTCCAGGCGGTCGGGCACGCACATTTTCTTACCCACGTGCTCGACCTTGGCTACGATCTGCAGCGGGCCAATGAGGCGCCGCGCAGCTTCGCTTTTGACGGGACGCTGACGCTCGAACCCGGCTTCGGCGAGAGGGTGCGCGCCGATCTTGAGCAAAGAGGTCATCGCACGATCTGGGCGCCGCGGCCGATCGGCG
This sequence comes from Bradyrhizobium sp., assembly GCA_004799435.1. Classification (GTDB taxonomy): domain Bacteria; phylum Pseudomonadota; class Alphaproteobacteria; order Rhizobiales; family Beijerinckiaceae; genus Roseiarcus. The sequence goes on along the minus strand of SSMV01000107.1, from coordinate 13,832 downwards.
GTTGCCAGGCGATCCTGATCGACCATCAACGCGGTGTGCTGATCGGCTGTTCCGATCATCGCAAGGATGGCGTAGCGCTCGGCTACTGAGCCGCTTGCATGCCGACGGCAGCGCCTGTCTTGCCGAGATTCGTAGGCTGGAGCGGACGGACACCGCCCGCGTCAGACAAACGCAGGCAGCCGAACAGTGTGGGAACTGGGGGTCAATTTTGGACGCCGATCCCCCGGATTAGGGGGTCAAAATTGCACGCCGAAACACAGCTAACGTGCGTTATAAAAGGCGACCCCATCCACTGAATTCGGAAAATCGAGGCGCCGGTAAGTCTGTAACTTTCCCGCGTCTTTGCTCTCGACGACTGCGCGGCGCTGGGCCGCGTCGGAGCGTGATTTGTCGCTCGCGCGTGATCCGCTTCCGCGATGCTTACCTCAGCGCCGATCTTCCCCTGAGATCAGATCACCCCGCCACAAATCCCGCTGATCAGGCGCCGAAGAATCAGGCGTCTTTCGGAAATTGGCCTGCTTCCTGCTTCAGCCATGAGCGCCGTGAAGAGATGAAATGTGTCGAGATCGATGTGCTTGATTGGGCGAGTCGCAATCCAGGTCAACGAGACGAGAGGACGCAATGACGATGCTCGATTTGGTGATAAGAGGCGGAATCGTGGTCACCGCATCCGACGTCAGCCGCTGCGATGTCGGCGTCAAGGACGGCCGGATCGTCGCCTTGGCGGAAGCCTTGCCATCAGCGCCGCATGAGATCGACGCGACCGGGCGGCTCGTCATGCCCGGCGGCATCGACAGCCACGTGCATCTAGCTCAGCCCGGTGGTCCTGGAATTGTGATGGCGGACGGGTTCGAGACTGGCACCCGCAGCGCGGCCGTGGGCGGCAACACGACGGTGCTCTCGTTCGCGCTGCAAGAGCGAGGGGCCTCGCTACGCGAGAGTGTCGAGGCGTATCACCTCAAGGCCAAGGGCCAGAGCTTCGTCGATTATGGATTCCACCTCATCGTCACCGATCCGACGCCCGCTGTGTTAGGGCAGGAACTCCCGGCGCTGGTGAGCGCGGGCTACCCCTCGTTCAAGGTCTTCATGACCTATGACGACATGGTGTTGACGGATCGCCAGTTACTGGAAGTCTTCGCCGTCGCCCGCGAGCAGGGCGCGCTCGTCATGGTTCATGCCGAGGGTTATGACCAAATTAAATTCATGACCGACCGCCTGGAGCGCCAGGGCAAGACCCAGCCCTATTTCCATTCCGTCTCACGGCCAGAACTGGTCGAGCGCGAAGCCACGCATCGCGCGATCTCGCATGCCGAACTCATCGGCATTCCCATCATGATCGTCCACGTCTCGGGACGCGAAGCGATGGAGCAGATTCAGTGGGCGCGAGGACGAGGTCTAAAGGTACATGCCGAGACCTGCCCGCAATATCTTGTTCTGACCGCCGACGACCTCAAGGGCCTCAACATGGACATGAGCGGCGCCAAATACGTCTGCTCGCCTCCGCCTCGCGACCGCGCGTCGCAAGAGGCAATCTGGCGCGGGCTTCAATCCGGTGTGTTTCAGACATTCTCGTCGGACCATTGCCCGTTTCGTTTCGATGACGAGGCCGGTAAGACCGGCCCGAAGGCGCGCACCTCCTTCCGCTGGGTACCGAATGGCATTCCCGGCATCGCGGCGCGACTGCCGATCCTTTTCTCCGAAGGGGTTTCGAAGGGACGCATTAGCTTGCAGGTATTCGTAGCGCTCAGCGCGACCAATCACGCGAAGATGTACGGCCTTTATCCGCGCAAGGGCTCAATCATGATCGGCGCCGACGCCGATATCGCGATATGGGACCCGGATCGGAAGGTTACGCTCACCCAGGAACTCATGAAGCACGGGAGCGATTACACGCCCTATGAAGGCATCGAGGTCACGGGATGGCCAGTGAAAACGCTCGTCCGCGGCGTCCTCGTCAACGACGACGGGGACTTCGTCGGGCAAATCGGGCATGGCCAGTTCTTGCCGCGAGAAACCTCGCGCGAGGCTTTGCGCTGAACGTCCGGCGACGCCTTAACGTCGGCTGACGACGAAATTGGAGCGGTGTCAACGGAACATAGGGGCTGAGCTGCGTTCTGATAGCTCCGAACTTCCATCACCCATTTTGGGGTTGCTCAACGGCTCAATGTCGGCTTTCGAGAATTTGTCGATCGAGGCTGAATGACCTCGTTGGGCGCTTAGCGGTCGTGGTCTTCTGCGCTCCGAACGCCCGCTTGCCACTCGAGCGGTGTCCCTGATAGTTGGAAAGTCCCAATCTGCACTATCGCAGTGTGGCGAATAGGCGTTGAGTTTCCTTCGCGGCCGTGTGTTTGGAACCCAACCCACGCGTCGGCGAATCGCCTCAGGTTTTATCGTTATGCAGCCGTGTGGTCTCGGAATTGCTGCGATTGTCCTTGATCGCCTCAAGCACCAACCGAGGGTCCGCCGGCTGCGCCAACACCTCAGCTTCTTTATCAACGCGATTGCGGATTTGAGGATTGTCGCGCCGGAATTCTTCCAGCAAACGGATCACTTTTGCTGTCTTCTTCTCGTTGAGAATCGCGAGCTCCAAAGTCAAAAGCTTCTGATGCTCGTCAAGTTCATTTTCATGCCTTTGAGCGCCGAGAATGAAGACAACCAGGAACAGCGAAATCAGCGTCATCGCTCCTTGCAGCCATTGGAATGGCGGCGCATCTATCGGGACGCGACCTTGCGCGATGTCAGCCAGATTTATTGCAATCCAGCCAACGATCGCTAGCGCCAATAGAGCAACGAATAGAGGTCGACCAATTAACGCCGTTATGTGGCCGACCGCGCGCTGCTGAGGAGAGGCGCTGACGTAGTGCTCGGCCTCCAGCCGCTTGATCGATTCGATTGTCTGCTCGATGTGATCTGGCATAGAGGACGACGCGGCCTCAGTTTCCGGCATGAGCGTCTCCTGCCAGCGGTCACCAGATACGCCCGCGTGGCGAATTCGCGGCTTCCTATATCAACCGCGCTCGCCGCGGAGTGTTCCGTCGCTCGAGCAATATCAACGTTCGTCATTAATTCTCCAGTTGAAAAGCCGACGCTCCACCACGACCAGCACCATATTCACCGAATATCCGATAATACCTATGGTAAAAGCACCAACAAACATGTCCGAAACTCGAAAATACGCTCTTGCGTAATTAATCATATATCCCAATCCGACGTCTGCCGCTATGAATTCTGAGGCAACAATCACTACAAAACCCGCCGATAAACCTAATCGTACGCCAACAAACAAATCCGGAGATATCGCAGGAAATACAATTTCGGTGTAAAATCGCCAACCGTTGATGCCGAGCGTTCTGGCGGCGCGTATGAGCACCACGTCTATGTTTGCCGCGCTCAGCATGACTGTCGTCATGATTATGTAAAACGCCGCAAAACCTATGAACACTAACTTGGATAACTCGCCGATGCCGAACCAGAGAATAAACATTGGCAACACAGCCAGCGGCGGAATCGGCCTGATCAGCTCGATCAATGGCTCAAAGATGACCTCGACCGTCCGAGATCTCGCGATGCCGATGCCCAGAACGACGGCGGGCGGAAACGCCATTAGCACGCCAAGGGCCACGCGTGTGACCGAAGCAAGGATATGTTTCTGCAAGGCGCCAGTTGACCAAAGCGCGGACGCCTTCTTGACGATATCGAAAGGCGATGGGATCAGTAATGGATTGTAGAACTTCAGTTCAGAATTAATAAGGTCGATACTTTGCCAAGCTGCAATGAATAAAATCAGGGTACAGACTTTATAAAACCTCATTGCGTTGGGATTCTTCAGGCTCAAGTCCATCAGGCGCTTCCGCTCCGGGAACGCAAGTTCGGCGCTAAGTCCTCTCTGCACGGCGTATCGCCCTCTCAATGCCGATCAATTCTTCGGATGCTCGTTCTCGCGGCCACGCCACGTCGTTCTTGATGACCGCTTTCAATTCCCCTGGATGCGCCTTGAGCAGAATTACCGCGCCGGCCAAATAGGCCGCCTCCTCGACGCTGTGCGTCACAAACAGAACGGTCTTGCGGGAGGCGCTCCAGATTTCGACGAGCTGATCTTGCAGCGCCTCGCGGGTATAGGGGTCGAGCGCGCCGAATGGCTCGTCCATCAATATGATTTCCGGGTCATTGGCCAGAGTGCGCGCGATCGCCGCGCGCTGTTTCATCCCGCCCGAAAGTTCCTTGGGGTATTTGTCCCTGTGCTCATACATGCCCGTCACTTTGAGAAAGTGATCGACCTTGACGCGATCGACTTTTCCCGTGCCCGATTTGGCGCCTAGGACAACGTTCTCCCGCACGGTGAGCCAGGGGAACAGAGCGTATTCCTGAAAGACGACCCCACGGTCACGTCCTGGTCCGGCGACGATGCGCGAGCTCGCGGTCACCGTGCCGGCGCTCGGTTCGATCAATCCGGCGGCAATATTTAGGATGGTGGATTTGCCGCACCCGGATGGCCCCAGCAGGCAGACAAATTCGCCTTCGCCGACATCGAAGCTTATCGATTTCAAGACTTGAACGGGCGGCTGGTTTGGTCGCCCGAAAACCATGTTGACCCTGTCGAAACGGAGCTTGGGCGCCTTTTCCAAGATGGGGACTCCGCGTCGGTCGCAATCTGTTTTGCAAAAGCCTTGCCGGGCGGTGGCCGCCGCCCGGCTCGGCTCATTATTAGAACGGACGATGTCTCGCCCTAGAAACCCTTCGCGGTGACCAGGTCAGGCGCCACTTCCTTAAGCAGATGCAGATCGTAAACCTCGGAAGGCACGTAAACCTTGCCGGTCCAGCCGATGTCCGGACGCCCGCCATAGGCCAAGAGCTTCGTCAACTCGCCCACGGTCGTGTCGTCCACCGCGTTGGAGTAGATGTTCGCCTTAAGAATTTGCTCGAGGTCGTCGGCGGGAATCTCGAGTGGGCCTGAGAGAATAGCTGCAATTTCCTTGCGCGAGTGAGAATTGATGTAGTTGGTCGCCTTGATGATCGCGCGCATGACGGCTTTGACCGTTTCCGGATTCTTCATCAGGAAGGGGCCGTTAACGATCAGGCCGCCGTCGAGATACATGTAGTGGACCGACTGTTCCTGTCCGTCGATATAAGACTTGTTGCCGGTGAAGTAGACGCGACCGCCAGCCTTCACGCCCGCGAGGGCGTAGGGGTTCCATATGGCCATCGCATCGATATCGCCGCGAAGCAGGGCGGGGATTTGGTCAGGCGGTTGCAAATTGATGAGCTTGATTTTTGAGCAGTCGACGCCCTTGTCCTCGCACATGCTGGTTATCGCCATGGCGACACCGGCGCCTGCCGCCATGCCGATCTTCTTTCCCTCGAGATCTTTTGGAGAATTCACGACGGTGTTGGGACCCAGAACGACCATCTGGGAACCGCCGATATTGGACATCGGCATCAGGTAGCGCATGTCCACGCCTTTGTCGCGCAAGACGCCGTCGATGTAGGCCGACTCGCCGGTCAGCAAAATCTGGCCGCTCGCCGCCAGGCTAGGCGTATCCGTACCGCTCACGATCCACTTGATCGTGAGATCCAAGCCCTCTTCTTTGAAGAACCCTTTTTCGGAGGCCACAACGATCGACGCCGATTCCTGCGCATCCTTCACCGCCCAGAAATCAAGTTTGGTGACCTCCGGCGCCGCTCGCGCCGCCTGTGAGGTCGCTAAGCCCAGCGGCAACCCCAAGGTCGCGGCGCAAAGCATCGCGATGCACGCGGCGGCGCCAACTCGTTTCAGGCCATTCTTGAAGTCAGAGTCCAGAATATGTCTCATATCGTTTCCTTTCATTGTTCGTTATGTCCCGCCGGGAACATCGGGAACGCCTCCCGAACCCTTTCGCGTGCTCCTTCGCCAGAAGCTCCGAGTTGGCGTTTGCTGACGCTCGGTCTCGAAACGGGCGATCCCCCTCCGACTGAGGCATTTTTGAAATTTCCACGTCGACTGCGACGGCGCTCCGGTCCTTTGTCGCGACGTGGCTTTCCGCAACGAGGCGACACACGCCTTAGCTTTCGCGCTGGCGGATCTCGCAAGCAGGCGGCTTGCTGTTAGCCGACGGCTCTTCACTTATGTCGCGAGGATGGAGGCGGCCGACCCCCGTCACAACGGCAAAGAATCGGCAAGGCGCTGGCGCTCCCCGACGAATGTGGCGCCTAGATCGCAGATGTTCGCCACCGCAGCCGCTAATGTCGCATTTATGCGGCGCCAGGAAATCGCCGTTGTGACGGACGTGCAGTTGGCGCAAAACTTGCTCCGCTCAAGAAGCCACGCCCGCGCCTTAGGAAGGGACCGTGATGAAGCGCCCGCTCGATACGTCGATGCCTTTTGTCGTGGCGGTCTCACTGGAGAAGTTCGCCGGCGACATCCGCGTCGCCCGGCTGAAACGAGGGCTCACCGCGGAACGCATGGCGGAAAGTCTTGGCGTGCATCGCTCCACCTACGGCCGCCTGGAGGCCGGCGACGCCGCGGTATCGATCGGACTCTACGCCAAAGCGCTTCATGTCATGGGTCTGGGTGCGCCGCTTAGCGACCTCGTTGATCCGCGCAACGACGAAGAAGGCCAGTTGCTCGACTTGGCTCGGCTGCCGAAACGGGCGCGCGCGCGACGCGGCAACCCAGTTTGCTTCCCACTCCCTCGGATCGGCGCCTCGCCGACTCGCTCCGCCGACCCGGTGTTGCGGATTGGCGTGCTTGGCGCGATGAGCGGTCCGGCGGCGATTTGGGGGCTGGTCAGCAAACAGTGCGCGGAAGCGACGGCGGAGATGTACAACGAGGCGGGTGGCGTCGAAATCGGCGGCGAACGCTATCGCATCGAGATCGTCTCCTTCGATGACGGGATGCAGCCGGTTCGCTCGGCCGAGGGCGCGCGATTCCTGACGGAAACCCAGGGCGTTCGATATATCATCGGACCGAATGTGGAACAGACGTTTGCGGCAGCGACGCCGGTGGTCGAACGCAACCGAGCCATGCTGTTCCCCTATTCCTTCGCGCGCTCTCTCTATCGACCGCCGCACGAGAACGCCGTGCTCTGTCAGATCGCCACCTATCAAGCCGCGCCCCAGATCTATCGACATCTGATGGAAAGCGAGGGCGTCGAAACCCTGAGCATTGTTGCCCCAGCGACGCCGGAAGGACTCCGGCAGCGCGCCGAAATCAAACTGATTGCGCGGCGGATTGGATTGCGAATTCTGTCGGAGTCGGGTGTCTACCGTTCGGGCGCCGACAACATCGAGAGTTCGCTCGGCCCGGCCCTCCAGACCATGCCTGATCTGCTGGCGCTGCCCAACTTGGCGCCGAGCGATTCCGTCAGACTTGTCGCGCGCGCTCGCGAGATGGGCTTCCACGGTCCGATCACCACCGAGGCCGCTCAAGACACCGAGCTTCTGATCAATTCGATCGGCGCTCAAGCCGACGGGCTCGTGATGCTCGGCGGCGCTAGTCCGGTCGGCGCTCACAACGCGCGGATGCGAGATTTCATAGTGAGGTACATCCGGCGTGCGGGCCGCTGGGACGACGAGGCCGGCACCAAGGTTCATACGCTGGAGCTGATCTTGGCCACGCTTCAGATGGCGGGCGCCCGCGCGTTAAGCGACGTCAATCATTTCAAAGCCGCGATTCCGAATTTTTCTATCGAAAACCCGCTGTCGAACCGGCGCTCGCTGCTCACTTATTATGGCGCCCGCGACCTCCTGCATAAGCGGCAAATCGGCATTCCCCTGGTCGTGAACGCGATCCGCCGCGGCCAACTCCAAACATTGTTCGAGCAGGAGCCGAGCGAATTCATGCATTAGAGAATCAGGATCGGAGAATCGTCTCAGGCCGAGCCGCGAAAGCGATCATTGGGGGATGCCGGGAGGCGCCTGTTCCAATCACTCAAAGCTCATGCGAGAGTTCGGCAATCATTTGGTTGATCCCGGCCGGCAGGTCTAGTTTCGGGCTCCACGCGAGTTTGGCGTCAGCCGCGGAAATATTAAGCGGGCCGCAGATGACGTCGTCCGGATCGGGTCCGCTCGCCAGATCAATACGGGCTGCGGGAAGGCGCTCACTCACCAGCCTAGCCACGTCGTCCAAATTATAGCGGCCTCCGTCCGCGAGATTGAAAGCAGACTGCAGCCCTTTGGAAGTCGTCAAGGCGGCGACGACGGCCCTGGCGACATCGGCAACGTGCACGAATTGACGCGGAAACCCTACGCCATAGGGAAGGCGCGTCCGTTGACCGTGGAGCGCGTCGGCGACCATCGTCTTAATCACGCAGGTCGTACGACGGCGCACACCATAGACCCAGCAGGGGCGCAGTACGACGGTGTCGACGCCATGGCTCGCATAAGCCCGAGCGATCTGCTCAGAGCAAATCTTCGAGACGCCATATGCGTCCACGGCGCCGAGCGGCGTTCGCTCATCGACAGGCGCTTCTCCAGTTTCGCCATAAGCGGCGGCGCTGGATAGGAGGACAATCCGGCGAACCGACGCGAGCCGGGCCGCCTCATAGAGGTCAAGTACCCCGCCAGCATTCGTGGAAAGAACTGTGTGCGGCTGATCCCTGCCGAGCATCGGACCCGAGACGCCGGCGGCATGCACGATCGCGCCGATTCCGTGCGTCTTGAGAAATTGGTTGAGTGGTTCGACCCGAGAAATTGAGAGCGGCGACGCTTCGAAGTCCGCGTCGAGCGGGCGCTCGGTAGAAATGTCGGTGGGCAACGCCTCGAAGCCCGCTTCCCTCAACGCGAGCACTGACTGATGGCCGATCAGGCCGTAAGCCCCGGTGACAAGCACACGTCCACCTTTCATCGCCAGGCCTCAGCGTTGCGGATAAAGTCTGTCACAGGAACACGTCGCCGCCGTTGGGTGATAGGGTTTGCCCGACGTAGAAATCGCCATCGGAGGAAGCCAGCAAGACGGCTGTCGGCGCGATCTCGTTCGGAACGCCGAAACGCCGTATCGGCAGTTCACTGAGCTTGCGAGCTTTCCAGTCGTCGGTCAGACCATCTCCCAGGCGTGTCTCGGTCATGCCCGGCGCTATCGCGTTGACAAGGACGCCATCTATGGCGAGTTCGAGCGCGAGCGCCCGCGTGAAGCCGACGACGCCCGCCTTGGCGGCGCAGTAATGCGTGAGGCCGGCGGCGCCCTTATATGCGAGCTGGGAGGCGATATTGACGATCCGACCCCATCGCCGAGCTCGCATGCCTGGCGCCGCGAGTTTCGCGAAATGGAAGAGCGCCCGCAGATTGACGGCGATCATGCGATCGAACGTCGCCAGGTCGATCGCCTCGAAGGCGCGCTCGCCGCCAATCCCGGCGTTGTTGACCAGAATCTCTATCGGTCCAAGGGCGCATTCGGCGTCGTCCCAGAAGCGCCTTGCGGCGGCATCGTCCGCCACGTCGCATTGAACGGCGAGCGCCCGGCGGTCATGTCTCTGGATAGCGGCGGCGACCGCTGCTGCGCCTTCCGGATCGTCATCGTGACAGAAGGCGACGTCCGCGCCCTCGGCGGCAAAGGCTGTCGCGATCGCGGCGCCGATGCCGCGACTGCCCCCCGTGACGAGAGCCTTCCTGTTCTCCAGCCTTCCCGCCATGATTAACCGTCCAACCTGGGCATCCAAGCGAGCAGGCGCAGGGAAGGCCTCAAAAGAGCAATGTCGTTCACGTTCGAACGAGCGAGCAGAGGCGGCAAAATGCCCTCTGCGCATTCAGTCATATGAACTGTCTACCGGCACGCTATTGCTACCTATCAACTCGCCAACGTTGCGTCCGAATTCGCAAAACGAAGACGCTCCGGAGGTTGGTTGCGCCGCGGCCGTGCGACGACGATGCGACAAACGCTTGAATCTATGCGTCGGCGAGTTTCGCTAATACACGGCGCGCACCCAGCCGACATCTCCTCGCTAACGCCCTCAGAATCGATGCCGCTGGGCGCTCCGCCAATGTCAAAAGATAGGCAGGGCGCCGGCGTCCGCCGACGAACGTGGGTCCTAAATCGCAGATATTCGGCGCCGCCGCCGCTAGCGTCGCATTTATGCGGCGCCAGAGAATCGCCCTGGCGACTGACGCTCTATTTGCTTGACGTTGGCTAAATGCGAAGAGCGTCGTCCGTGTTTCGCGCGCGGGGTCGAACGCCGATCAGTTTCAAACTGGCGTCTTGAGTTGAAGATGTCTTCGCTTTGGCAAGAGCCGAGAGGTGTCACTTGCCGAAGCTCCCTCACGACCTAATGTGTCCAACCGCGAAGGGCGGCAGAAATCATTGCAACAATCCCGGCTTTCGAGAAAGGGTCAATTTTCGTTGAACAGCAAAGGTAGCTGTGAACCGGTTATCGTCCTTCCGACGTTCAACAGCCGCTTCTCGTCGAAGCGCCTTTTGAATGGGGTATTTATCCCGATCTGCACTATCAGCGATGTCTACGCCTCTCGACCCCCGCTTCGGCCAATCCGTCGCGCCAAAAATCATCGGATCCTCCTGCACGTTAGCGCCCGTCCAGGCCACATTAGCGATAGTGCGAGGAAGCCTGAGCGATAGCGGATGTCGCGATAGCGACACCTGGGATTCAACTCACCTCGAATCCAGCGTTGAAGTTGTCGCGAGGCACGCGCCGCGGCTTCACTCGTCGACGCCGGCGCCGCTTGTCTAGGTAGTTTCCGAACCTGCCTTCCCCGTCGGAACGTCCCCTAGACTGGCGTCAGGGGTCCTCAGACTCGTTGCCGGAAAGTCGTCAAGTCATGATGCAGGTCATTTCAGCCCTGAAGGGCTTCGCGATCCAGGCCAGCGACGGTCCGATCGGAACGGTCGCCGATTTCCTGTTCGACGACGCCTCGTGGAGAGTACGTTGGCTGGTCGTTGATTGCGGAACTTGGCTGCCGGGCCGCAAGGTGTTGGTCCATCCTTCGGCCGTCTCGCTCGGCGACTTGGAGCAGCAGCGACTCTCCGTGGCGCTCACAAAGGGTCAGGTCGAACAGAGTCCGGAATTGGCTGAAGACCAGCCTGTGTCGCAGCAGATGGAGAACCAGCTCTACACCTATTATGGCTGGGACCCCGATTGGGATGGACCCTATCTCAGCGAGACGCCCGGCGCGATCGCGTGGCCGTATATGGCCCCGCCCTATTTCGGCCTAGGCCTCGACAATGGCGCGGCGCATGGCAGGAATGCGCGCTTGCGGGGCGCCGACCCACATATGCGCAGCGTCAACGAGATGATCGGATACCATCTTCACGCCGTCGACGGCGAAATCGGCCATATCGAGAATTTCATGATCGACGACGCCGACTGGAGTATCCACTATTTCATCGTCGACACGCGTAACGGGTGGTTTGGCAAACGTGTGCTGATCTCGCCACTGGCGGTGAAATCGATCGAATGGTCCGACCGTCGCGTCGAGCTCGAAATGCAGCGCGAAATGGTCAAGTTGAGCCCGCCGTGGGATCCGCTCGCGGCGTTTACGCAGGTCTATGCGAAGCAGCTTCACCAGCATTATGGGTGGGCTGGGTCTCGCGCTTAGGCGAGAGCTGTCGACGGTCGGATCGCCTCTAACCGGCGAATCACGCCGGGAGCGCGGCGATTGAAGTCGCGGCGGGTAAAGCGGGGCCGGCGCGATCGGCCATCGCCGGGCCGAGCCGCCCATCGGCCGCGTCCGAGCGCCGGAGACGCCGACAAATTTCAAAATGCGACACGACCGAAAGCCCACCCCTATCGGAGCCGGGCGTTGTCTCGGTGGCCCTCTGGTGACGAGGGTTCCGCGAACGCAGGGCGCAACAAACGCCGTGTGGGTAGATTCCGACTCTGAGGTTGGCGCGGCCGACCTGCCAGACTTCAGACCGGGTCATTCGGCAACCGCTCCGCACGCGGACTTGGAGAGAGACAAGCGGAGCGTCGCCGCAGCTGTTCGTGTTGGCCTCAACGCCGGCGCGCGCCGAAGAATTTTGATTTTGGTTTTTTAAGGGAAGCTGCAATGCAGGATATTCGAGCTAACGAAGCGCTCTGGGCGTCCACCATGTTTCCTGAAGGCATCGTCGAGCGATGGCTGATCGCCGATCAGACGATCGTGATGAAGGGTCAGAGGATTGCGGAAATACGAATCGAAGATGCTTTGCACGACATCGCTGCGCCGGCGAGCGGTTACGTGACGATCGTCGCGACGGCATCCTCCCTCGTCGAGCCTGGCGCCCTTTTGGCGACGTTGCGTGCCTAGCAATGCCGCGCGCCGACAATCAGCCATACGGACTTAAGCTCACTCACGCCAAGTCAGGCTCAACGCTACATTGCCCGGGATGCCGTCAATATACTCGATAATTTGGGCCGAAAGCCCGAACCCCGCCGCGCGCAAGTCGCGTCGCCATCGCGTATAGAACTCAGCCGCCTCGCCCCTCAGGGTGGTTGGCCAGTCGATTTCGGCGACGTCAATCTTGCGTCCGCCGTCGCTGCACAGATCGCAGGGAAAGCGGATAAGTTCGAAACTATTCTCGCCAAGCGAGGCCGCGGCGCGAGCGCGCTTGAGCAATGCGGTCCATGCCGGCGTGCCGACATGTTCCCCCAGCATGGCTTTGACCCGACGTTCGTGGTCCAGCTTAATCTGTTCCTTAGCGGCAACGGCCTGGTCCCTCGCGGCTTGCTTCGAGGTTGCCACGAGACCGAGAAACGCTTCGGCCGTGATGGCGGTCGTGGCGACGACTGGCGCCTCGGTCGAGGGCGCCGACGCGGGCGCATCCGATAGTCGCACCCCCGTTTTCATCATCCCGGCGAGCATGGCGGCAAAGCCGCCAAGGGTTCCGCCCTTCGTCGGCTGCGGAACCATGATCGCCATGGCACGCACCAAATCCGACCGGCTGACGATCCCCGCGATGCGGCCCGCGCGCATGACAGGCAACCGCTTTATGTCATAGACGCGGAGCGCCTCCGCGATTTCATGCAACCTCGCCCCCGCTTCGATCGTCATGACAGGTGCGCTCATGACCTGCTCTACAGGTCGCGCGATCAGCGCCTCAAGCGGTTCAGCCGGGGGCTGACGCCCCCCGAGCAGCGTCAGCCACCAGTCGCGCCGGGCCACCCGATCGGCGTCGTTGCGACCAAGAAGATCACCTTCGCTGACCATTCCAACGACTTGCTCGTCGGCGCCGAGCACCGGAACGGCGCTAATGCGCTTTTCGAGCAACAGGAGCGCGACGTCGCGCACACAGGCGCCAACCGAAACGGAGACGATATCCGTCGTCATGATATCGCTGGCCGTCTCCGGGTTTGGCGTGACCACAAGCCGATCCGCCTTCGCGCTCGACGACGCGTTTTTCATACGGCCCTTTCCGCCGCGCCAAAGGCGCGCGGCATGCAAAGCTTCAGGAACTCGGTCAGGCCCAGGCCAGAGACGTCAATGCGTTCGGGCCGCCGCCACCACGCGGGTTTGTGACTTGGCTGACGTCGGCATTAAGAGGCTTCCAGCGCCTCGCCGGAAGACTGATCCACCGTCACTGCGCGATACCGAATCCCTACCCGACGAGGCAGCGTCGGAATCTACTCAGCCGCCGCGAAGGCGCCCACATCGCCGAGTTTGGTCTGGCGATCTCTGAAGTCTTCGTTGACGCCCGGGCCAGACTTTGAGGCCAACCCAGGGGAAGATCCAGAATGGATCACTTTGAAATTGAGAGCCAAATCGCGTTCTGGAAAACGTTCCGCCATCGCCCCATATCGTTGGCATGGCCGAAAATCATCCGTTCACGATCTCAGTTAAGCCCGATCTTCTGCGCGATGGCCGTTTCCGATGGACGCTCTGCGAAAACGAACAGCCTCTCCATCGATCCCCCGTCTCTTTCGCCACAAGAC
>SSMV01000106.1 GCA_004799435.1 Bradyrhizobium sp. | reverse complement strand
CGACCGGCTTCCATGGCGCCCATGTGATCATCGGCACGATCTTCCTGATCGTCTGCCTCGTGCGCGCTCAGGCCGGCCAGTTCACGCCCCAGCAACATCTCGGCTTCGAATTCGCCGCCTGGTACTGGCACTTCGTCGACGTGGTGTGGTTGTTCCTCTTCTGCTGCATCTATGTCTGGGGCTCGTGGGGCGCGATGATCGAAGGGGCCGCGGGTTGACGAAGCCGCGGTGTCCCGCCAAACGGCGCGGACGCCTGCGCTATGGTTGACCCGGCGTGGAGCGCGCGCCTTTCGCCGATCCTTGCCGGCCTTCGCGGGCGTTGCCCGCGCTGCGGCAAGGGGCCTCTGTTCTCCGGCTTCATCAAACTGGGGCCGGCCTGCTCGGCCTGCGGGCTCGATTTCAGTTTCGCCGACGCCGGCGACGGGCCAGCGGTGTTCGTCGCGCTGATCGGCGGCTTCCTCGTGCTGGGCGCGATGCTCGCGGTGCAGATCGCCTATGAGCCGCCGTTGTGGGTCTATCCGCTGGTCTTCGTCCCGCTGACGATTGTCGTTTGCCTCGGGTTGCTCAGACCGTTCAAGGGCCTTCTCATCGCGTCGCAATTCGTCAATCGCGCGGGTGACGGACGTCTGGAGGGGCCGTGACCGGCGCTCATCGGGCTCTGATTGCGCCAGCGATCGCCACCTTGCTTGGCGTCGTCTTGCTCGTCGGCCTCGGCGATTGGCAGTTGCATCGCCTCGCTTGGAAAGAGGCGCTGATCGCCGCCGTCGAAAGCCGCGTCCACGCGCCGCCGGTCGCCGCGCCGAGCGAAGCCGAGTGGCCGGCGCTCGTCCCCTCTGAATATGAGTATCGGCATGTGCAGCTCGCAGGCGTTTACGATCGCGACAAGCAGGTTCTCGTCTATCGCGCGCTGGCCGAGCCGCGCGGGCGTTACGGCGGCCCCGGCTATTTGACGATCACGCCGCTGCGTCTGGCTGACGGATCGGTGGTGCTTATCGATCGCGGCTTCGTGCCGGACGACAATAAGGCCGCGGCCTCGCGCGTCGAGGCCGGGCCGACGACCGTCGTTGGATTGATGCGCGCCAGTGAAAGCCGCAATTGGTTCACGCCAGCCGATAATCCCCCCAAGGGGGAATGGTTCACCCGCGATGTCGCCGGCATCGTCGGCGCCGAAGGGCTCACGCGGGTTGCGCCTTTCATCGTCGACGCCGATTCCGGACCCCATCCCGCCGCATTGCCGGAGGGTGGCGAGACGATCCTCGAATTTCCCAATAACCATCTTTCTTACGCGCTGACCTGGTTTGGCCTCGCCGCCGCGTTGATCGGCGTGTTCTCGGCCTACGCCGTCTCCCGACTGCGCCCAGCGGCCGAGGACGCGGCAGGCTAGCGCCCGTTGACGCCGAGGGACCGGGACGCAACAAAGGACGCGGGTTGAGGGACGACGATGGAGCGCTTCGTTACCGATGCATCGCGCGGCGCGCCGCCGGCGCTGAGCGGCGTCGCGTCCTGGAAATGGTATCGCCACTATCTTCGCGATCCGCTGGATTTTTTCAGCACTGTCCAGAATCGGTTCGGCCAGCTCGCTGTGCTCGGCAATCCAATTCCTCTGGCGCCGAGCAAAAGACGGTTCATTCTCACGATCGGCGCTCCGTTCAATCGCATTGTTCTGGGAAGAACCGATTTGTTCCGGCCCGGCGGCCAGGTTCTGCGCGGCCCGCGCGGTTCGGCGCATCATCGCATTCGGCAGGGCATCTTCTCGATGTACGGGCCGCATCAGACGGCGGATCGCAAGATGATGCAGCCGCCGCTAACCCGGCCCTCTGTCGCGACCTATGTCGGCGCAATGTCGCAGCTCATCGATTCCTTCATCGATCGCTGGCGCCTCTCGCAGCAACTCGACATGTATGCGG
Organism: Bradyrhizobium sp.; assembly: GCA_004799435.1. GTDB lineage: Bacteria > Pseudomonadota > Alphaproteobacteria > Rhizobiales > Beijerinckiaceae > Roseiarcus. The sequence goes on along the minus strand of SSMV01000106.1, from coordinate 17,567 downwards.
AGATGCGGACGCTTTCCAATTGGGTCGCCGCGCAATTGCTGTTCGGCTCCGACGATTTTGGCGCCGCGCGGCGTCTGGGCGAGACGATCGAACAATGGTTGCTTCTGGACTCGGAAACACGCGAGCGGCTGTCGATCATCGATCTGCCGGGAACGAGTTTCAGCCGCCTCATGCGCAAGGCGGAGGAAGTCGAAATGCTGATGAAAGCGGAAATTCAGCGCAAAAGACTTGCTCGCGCCGCGACCCCCGATGTGTTGTCGCTGCTGATCGACGTGCGCGAGAAGACTCCCGACGCGCTGCCGGAATGGCGCCTGATCGCCCATGCGGTGATCCTCTATGCCGCGAGCTTCGAGACCACCGCCAATGCGCTCGCCTGGACGCTGTTCCTGATCGCGCAGCATCCGGCGATCGCCGCCGAGCTGCAGGCGGAAATCGACCGCGGCGTGACGAACTGGCCGCCCGACTATGCAATGCTCGACGAACTCCCGCTGCTCGACGCCGTGATCAAGGAATCGATGCGCTTGCTGCCGCCCGTCGCCTATACCTTTCGCACGCCGATGCAGGAGGTGGAGCTCGATGGGCTGACGCTCGGGATCAAGGACAAGATTCTTCTGGTTCATTATCTCACCCATCGCGACCCGGATGTCTTCGCCAATCCCAATCGTTTCGAGCCGAAGCGCTGGTTCGCCGCCAAGCCGGACCCATACGAATACGTCGCCTTCAGCGCCGGGCCGCGCCTCTGTCTTGGCGTCACCTTCGCGATGCTGGAGCTGAAGCTGACGGTGGCGCGCGTCATGCAGCGCGTCCGGCTCTCCGTCGTTGCCGGCGCGCGGATCGACGCCGGGATTCAATTGACCCTGCGGCCGACGCTCGGGATCCCGATGGTCGTCGAGCCGCAGGATCGCCGCTTCGCCGCGGCCGAGATCTCCGGCGATCTTCGTCGCCTCGTTGAATTCGCCTAAGCTGCGTCGCGAGGCCGAGGGCCGCAAGATCATGGGCGACAGGAGCGACGGCGTCGGCTTCAGGATTTCAAGCAAGCGCCTGCCCACAGGATGGACGCAGCGCGCCAACCGGTTGCTCGACCGGCTGTTCGGATTTGCGGCGTTCAACGCCGCCTTCGATCGTGCGGCGCAATGCCGTGATTCCGAGCTGGGGCAGGCGATCCTCGACGCGCTCGGCGTGCGCGTGGAATTATCGGGCGCGCCGAAGGAGACGATACCCCGAGAGGGCGCGCTGGTCGTCATCAGCAATCATCCCTTCGGCGTCCTCGACGCCGTAGCCGTCCACGCGCTCCTAAGCTCTGTGCGGCCGGATGTGTCGCTGCTCGCGGCCCATTGGTTCGCGCAGATTCCGCGGTTGCAGAGGCCGTTTATGATTATCGTCGGCGCTCAGGGCGCCAAGAAGCGCCGCCGTCAAAGCGTCGCCGGCTGGCACATGACGCTGCAGCGGCTCGATCGCGGCGAAGCGATCCTCGTCTTTCCGGCGGGGCAGGCGGCGCGTTTCGACTGGGGAGGGATGCGGATCGCCGATCTGCCCTGGAGCGCGCATGTGGCGAGCGTCGTTCGGAGGGCGTCGGCCGCCGTTGTTCCGGTCTTCGTCGAGGGCGCCAACAGCCGGACATTTTATGTTCTGACGGCGATCCTTCCCGGCCTGGCGAATTTCCTTCTGGCGCGCGAATGCACGAAGAAAGCGAACGCTGTCGTTCGCCTCGCGATCGGCCGCTCCATCGCGCCCAGCGAATTGGCGAAATTCGCCAGCGACGAAGACGCGGTCCAATTTTTACGAGAAAATGTCGAGGCGCTGGCGCCACCGCGCGAGCCGCCCGTTTCATGAAATCGGTTCGGCGGCGATGGAGATGGTGGGCGCTAGAGGGATTGAACCTCTGACCCCTTCCATGTCAAGGAAGTGCTCTACCGCTGAGCTAAGCGCCCAACTCCATCGGGCCTCGTTCAAGGCCTCGTCGCGAGTGGGCGGGGTATAAACAATCGCGCCCCCTCGCGCAATGGCGTTTTGGCGAGAGGCCGCCCGATCGCGCAATGGCCATGTTGACCCATTCGCCGCCTACCGAACTGACGCTTGCGCCGGCGCGCGCCGAGGACCTCGGCCCGATCATGGCGATCGAGCGCAGCCCCGGCTTCGAGCGCTGGGTCGGGCGCTCAAGCGAAGACGAACATCGCGCGATGATGGCGGCGGAGAATTACGCCTATCTGGTCGGTCGCGCGGCCGGAACGGGCGGCGCGCCGGGCGATATCGCCGGTTTCGCGATCCTGCGCGACCTCGAGGATCCGCATGGCAATCTCTATCTCAAACGGATCGCCGTCGCGCCAACCGACGCAGGCTTGGGAAGCGCATTTCTGGCGCTGGTCGTCGATTGGACGTTTGCCCACGAGCACGTCCATCGTTTCTGGCTCGATTGCTTTGCCAGCAATGCGCGCGCGCAGCGTGTCTATGAGAAGTGCGGCTTCTCGCGCGACGGCGTGCTGCGCGAAGCCTATCGCGACATCGACGGCCTGCGCCGGGATCTGACGATGATGGCGCTGACCCGACCGCAATGGCTAGGGCGGCGCCGTTAGGCGCCGCCGCCCTTGTCCGTCAGCGCTGGCGGCGCTCGAGCAGGATCAGCGATCCCATGACCGGAGCATTGGCTTCGGTGCGCAACACCGCCGGCTGTTCCTCCACCATCGTGAACCATGGCGCGGCCTTGGCGCGCAATCCGCGAACGCTGTGGGCGAAGCGACCCGACGGCAACAGCGCGTAGGCGGCTTCCTCGGTCGTCTCGACGTTGAAGGCGATGAGCGCGCCCGGCGCCGTGACCCGAGCCGCGGCGCGCAGGAAGGCGCCGAAATTGCCGAGATAAATAAGCGCGTCCGCCGCGAAGAGCAGATCAAATCGCTCGTCGGTCTGCTCAAGAAACCCGATCATGTCGCCTTCGACCAGCCGGTCGTAGAGTTTGCGGTCTTCCGCCTTTTCGAGCATGCGCGGCGACAGATCGACGCCGACGAGGCGCTGCGCCCCCTGGCGCAGACGTGGCCCAGCAAGGCCAGTGCCGCAGCCGAGATCGACAACGCGGGGCAATTCGCGTCCCTGGCTCTCGACGATGCGAACCAGTTTCTCCGGCACTTCGTAACCGAGCACCTCGACGAGCTGCTTGTCGAAAGTGTCGGCAAAACGGTCGAAATAGGCGACCAGATAGTCGCTTGGCGCGCGGTCGAATTTCTCGCCGGCGACGGCATCGAACAAATAGCGCTGGATCGGATCGCTGCGCACTTTGGTCATTCGCGAACGGCCGAGGCGAATCGCCGCTGCGATATGGCCATAGGCGGTCAGCAGCGAAAAAGCGGTGCCGACCACTGTTTCGGCGTCTTCGGCATGGGCGCCGGCCGCCGCCGCATAGGCGGCGAAGGCGGTGGTCTCGTTGCTGGCGATGATTGTTTCGAGAAAACGCGCCAGGGCGTAGCGGCGAACCAGCTTCTCGTCGGCGCCGACCCCGCTGGCGATCTGGATTCCCAGTTCGCGCGACGCGCCGGCGAAATCGCCGGTGAAGAACAGCGCCTGGCCGAGCCCGGCGCGAATCAGATTGTTGCGGCAACCGGTGACGACGGCGCGGCGCCAATGCACCACGGCTTCGGCGTAGCGGCGTTGTTCAAAACAGAGGAGGCCGAGGCCGAAGGCTGCCTCCGAAAGCTGCGGGTCATGTTGCAGCGCGCCCGAGAAGGCTCGCTCGGCCGCGGCGGGATCGGCAAGCGCATTGGCGACCAGCGCCAATCCGAGCCAGGCCCGGGCGAAACCGGGTTCCAGCGCGAGCACCCGTTCGAAGACCGGACGCGCTTCGACCGATTTGCCGCTCGCGTGCAGGGTCGAGGCGAGATCGAGCCACAGCGGCGCGTCATTGGGCGCGAGCGCCGCCGCGGTCGCAAGAATGACGCTGGCGGTCAGGGAGTTGCCCATCGACCATTGGGTGAGGCCAAAGCGGCGCAATGCGCTCGCCGGCTCGGCGCCCTGGACGAAGAGGGCGTTGAGCGGGCCGCTGGTGGCGCGCCAGATGGAGATGCGGTCGGCGATCTGTGCGGCGTCGAGCGAAGCGACGACGGCTGGCAGACCAGAGTCTTGGCCGGCGGGGGCGGATTGACTGGACGGATCTTCACGACGCGCTTCCGACTCCAGCCACACCCGCGCCGCAGCCGGGTTCGGAGACTTGGAACGCCCCTGCATCGCCGACGAAACTCTGCTCGACATGGTTTTCTCCAATCGCGGCGCCAACGACGCCAACCGGAAGCCATTGATGTCGTTCCAGACTGGCGCGAGCCTGACTTGGCCGCCCATCGCGCGGCGGCGCGCGCCGCCAGAGGCCGGACGCGCATTGACTTCGCGTCCGCGCCGTGTTTTCCACAGCTTGGCGAGCGTCTTGGGCGCCGCAACCAGGGTCTCGGCGATGCGGTTCACCGCGTTGAAAACGAAACGCAAATCGCTCGCCGCCGGCACGATCGGCGGCCTCGTTTAGCTGTGCCTGCCGCTCCGGCTCCTCCCCCGGCGGGGCGCCGAGGAGCATGGCCCGCAAGGGCGTTTCGGGGGGACCGGCAGCAAAGGGACTTTTCCAATGTCAGGCTTCAGGGTCGCCGTGGGGGGCGCCACAGGCAATGTCGGTCGCGAGATGCTCGCCATCCTGGCCGAGCGGCGCTTTCCGGTTTCCGAGGTGATCGCGCTCGCTTCACCCAGCTCGATCGGCAGGGAGGTGTCGTTCGGCGATCGCATTCTCAAGTGCAAGGCGCTGGAGAACTTCGATTTTTCCGATGTCGACATCTGCCTGATGTCGGCCGGCGGCGCGGTGTCGAAGGAGTGGTCGCCCCGCATCGCCGCGAAGGGCTGCGTCGTCATCGACAATTCCTCGACCTGGCGGATGGACCCGGACGTGCCGCTGGTCGTTCCCGAGGTCAACGCCGAGGCGGCCAAGGGCTTTCACAAGAAGCGGATTATCGCCAACCCGAATTGTTCGACCGCCCAACTGGTCGTCGCGCTGAAGCCGCTCCATGATAAGGCGCGCATCAAGAGGGTGGTGGTCGCGACCTATCAATCCGTGTCGGGCGCCGGCAAGGACGCGATGGACGAACTCTTTTCGCAGACCCGCGCGGTCTTCGTGTCCGATCCGGTCGAGCCCAAGAAGTTCCCCAAGCGCATTGCTTTCAACGTCATTCCCCAGATCGACGTCTTCCTCGACGACGGTTCGACCAAGGAGGAATGGAAGATGGTGGTCGAGACCAAGAAGATTCTCGATCCCAAGATCAAGCTGATCGCGACCTGCGTGCGCGTGCCGGTGTTCATCAGCCATTCCTTAGCCGTCAATATCGAATTCGAGCAGCCGATCACCGCCGACGAAGCGCGCGACATCCTGCGCGAGGCGCCGGGTTGCCTGGTGATCGATCGCCGCGAGCCCGGCGGCTACATCACGCCGCATGAGGCGGCCGGCGAGGACGCCACCTATATTTCGCGCATCCGCGAGGACCCGACCATCGAAAATGGCCTGTCGCTCTGGTGCGTGGCCGACAATCTGCGCAAGGGCGCGGCGCTCAATGCGATCCAGATCGCCGAAGTGCTGGCCAATCGCGGCTGGCTGGCGCCCAAGCGCAAGGTCGCCTGATTCGGCCTGGGCGAAGGGCGGTCGCCGGCCTTGGCGTCGGCCGCCACATTTCTGCTAGGATGATCGGGAACGCTCGCCTCAAGCCCTCCCGGTCCCATCAATGGCGCAAGCACCGGCTAACCGCTTTCTCACCTCGCCGCGCATTTTTCTGGTCGGCATGGCGACGTTTCTCATCCTGGTCGGCTTCGCCGTCCTCATTCTCTATAAGCAAATCCTCATTGCCTTCTCGGCCAATCCCGGCCTCAACAGCCTGATTCTGGGCGTTCTGGCGATCGGTTCGCTCTTCGCCTTCCGCCAGGTGTTCCGGCTGTTTCGCGAGATTCGCTGGGTGAATTCGCTGGCCGCCTCAAACCCGCCGACGCGCATCGTCGAGCCGCGTCTGCTCGGACCGATGGCGACGCTGATCAACGCCGGCGCCGGCGAGCGCGGACTTTCGACCACCACCTCGCGCGCCATTCTCGATTCGATCGGCAACCGGCTCGACGAGGGGCGGGAACTCAACCGCTATCTCATCGGCCTCTTGGTGTTTCTCGGTCTGCTCGGCACCTTCTGGGGCCTGTTGGAGACCGTCCATTCGATCAGCGGCGTCATCGATTCGATGAAGACCGGCGCGGACAACGCGACCATGTTCGACGATCTCAAAGGCGGCCTGTCAGCGCCGATCGCCGGCATGAGCGTCTCCTTCACCTCGTCGCTCTTCGGCCTCGCCGGTTCGCTGATTCTCGGCTTCCTCGATCTGCAGGCCGGGCAGGCGCAGAATCGCTTCTACACCGAGCTCGAAGATTTCCTCGCCGCCCATGTCGAAACCAATCCGCCGCCGCATCAGGCTGCTCCAGACCATCCGGCCGGCGAGGTCTATGACCAGCGCCGAAGCGCGGCGGCGATGGCGAGCCTGGCGGAGGGCATCCAGTCGCTGGTGAGCCATATGCGCCACGAGCAGCAGCAAATTCGCGACTGGGCCAATTCGCAGGCCGCGCAGCAGGACGACATCCGCAAGCTGCTGCGCCGTTTGGTCACCGAACGCGAGCCGCACTGAAATCTAGCTTCGGAGTGAAGGCATGGCGCTGTCGCGCAGCCGCCGCATAGAGGGCGTCAATTATTGGCCGGGCTTCGTCGACGCGCTGTCGACGATGTTGCTGGTCATCATCTTTCTGCTCTCCGTCTTCATGCTGGCGCAGTTCTTCCTGTCGCGCGATGTGGCGGGCAAGGACACCGCGCTCGCCAAGCTCAACCAGCAGATCGAGGAGCTCACCAGCCTGCTGGCGCTTGAGCGAACGCAGAAGACCGAGGATCAGGCGAAAATCGCCTCGCTGACCGCGACGCTTGACGCGTCGCAGTCAGAGCGCAAGCAATTGCTCGACGCCGCTGCGCAGGGCGGCGCCGGCGCGGAAGCCGAGCGCGACAAGCTCGGCGCGGCGGCCAACGCGATCGACGCGGAGCGCCAGGTTTCCGCCAAGGCGCTCGCCCAGGTCGACATTCTCAATCAGCAGATCAACGCGCTGCGCAAGCAGCTCGCGGCGATCCAGCAGGCGCTCGACGCTTCGGAAGCTTCCGACCGCGATTCGCAGGCCAAGATCGCCGACCTCGGGCAGCGCCTCAATGTCGCGCTGGCGCAGAAGGTGCAGGAACTCGCCCGCTACCGCTCGGATTTCTTCGGCCGGCTGCGCCAAATCCTCGGCGCGCGGCCCGACATTCGCGTGGTCGGCGACCGTTTCGTCTTCGAATCCTCGGTGCTGTTCGACTCCGGCAAGGCCGACATCAGCTCCGCCGGCAAACAGTCGCTCGACAGTCTCGCCAGCGCGCTGATCGATCTCGAACGCGAAATCCCGCCCGACATTCCCTGGATTCTCCGCGTCGACGGCCATACCGATTCGCACGCGATCAGCAGCAGCGCATTCAAGTCGAACTGGGATTTGTCTGCGGCGCGCGCGATCTCGGTCGTGCAATATCTGATCTCCAAAGGCATCGAGCCGACCCGCCTGGCCGCCGCCGGCTTCGGCGAATTTCAGCCGATCGACACCGGAACCGACGACGAAGCCATGGCCCACAACCGCCGCATTGAGCTGAAATTAACCGAGCGGTGAGGACGGGCGGGCGACGAAGCTCGCGCGGCGATGAATTTATTCGGGTCCGATCACGCCGCGCGTGAGCCTGCCGCGACCTTTCGTCCTGGGTCCTGCCGCATGGCGCGCAGACTGAATGCGGCCAAGACCAAAGCGCAGATCGCGTGCCAAAGCACGCGAGGGTCGAAGAGGGCGCCAATCGCCGCGCCAAAGCCGAGGGCGACCGCCAGCCAGCCGACGCTTGAGATGAGCGCGATGACAGAGATTGTGAAATCGCTAGACCGCTCGCAACGAACAAGGTTGATGATGGCGGTCAAACTCCCGGCCAGACTTCCCGAAAGCGCCCAGACGAGTTCTTGTGTGCCAAATCCATAATGGGCGATTGATCCGCCGGCATGCAGGAGCGAACCGAGAAGCAGCAGCGCGCCAAACAAACGATCCAGAGATTTCATCGATCGGAGCATATCAAGCTCCGGTTCTCGTTAGATAATTCGAAAGCCAGGTCAGCACGGTTTCCCAGCCTTTCTCGTGAGAAGCGCAATCCTCGCGACGGCCTTTGAATCCCTCGTGCCGAACGACGAGCTTGACGCCTTCAGGGATGGCGGAGATTCGGTAGGTTAGCTTTGTCACCAACTTGTCGCCCCAATCATAAGACCAAGTCTGGACAAGTTTACGCGGCGGATCGATTTCCAGATATTCGCCTTGCACACTGAACGCCGTTCCGTCGGCGCCGACTCCCTCCGATCGCCACGATCCACCTACACGCAAATCCGACGTCCATCTGGTGACGCGATAGACTTGATCTGAACCCCACCATTTGGTGATTTCGTCCGATGCGATGGCGCGAAATACGCGCTCGGGGGGCGCCGCGATCGTGATCGCCGCGAGGATCAGGCCTTCGTCGAGATCGGCCAGGGCGCGCGCGCCGTTCGAAGTTTTCATCCTTCACTCTCCAAATAGCCTTTGAGATTCTTAAGACTGGTTTCCCAGAAGCGACGATAGCTTTCGAGCCAGCTGGAAATCTGTTGAAGCTTGGCCGGTCGGATGCTGTAGACGCGCTCCCTTCCCACGCGCTTTTCGACGACGACCTGCGCCTCTCGAAGGACGCGCAGATGTTTGGAGATCGCCGGTCGGCTTTGGGAAAAGCCCTCCAGAATTGCATTCACCGGCGCTGAGCCCGTCCGCAATTTGTCAAGAATCGCGCGCCGGGTTGGGTCGGCGATGGCGTGATAGACATCTGCGCTGGCTTTGCGCCTCGGCATAATAGGTATCCAATCGGTTACTCATTACTATCGCGCCCGCGGTTGAGCGTCAAGCCGTCGCCCTGAACCAGCGGCGAGGGCTGACTGGCGGAAAAACTAGCCGATTCTCATTAATGCGAGTGCGACCAGCTTTCCGGCCCTCGGCCGTATCTGGGTGTGCGGACCTTCGCATCCGTCCGAAGCTGGTCAGCCTTGAAACCCGACCCGCACGTGGCTTCCGTCGCAGTAGGGCTTTGCGCTAGAGGCTCCGCAGCGGCAGAGCCGAAGCTCGGTCGCCTTGCGAACCGTCCGCCCCGTTCCGCTAAGAACTTCGAGATTGCCGGTGACGGCGAGCGGCCCTTTGCGCTGTAGCTGGACAGCAAGCGGACCGTCGCGCGCCGCAAGCGGCGCCATCTCGCCGTTGGCCGGCTCGCCCGTCGCGACGAACCCGGCGTCCTTGTGGGAACCGTCGCAAAACGGCTTGTTGCGCGACTGGCCGCAGCGGCACAGCGTCGCGCGGTAACCGGCCGCCTCCCCGTCAATCGACAACGCGCCGCGGAAGGCGAGCGGACCGTTCTCGCGTACCTGGATCAAATTGACCGGAGGCGCGGCTTCCTCGGGCCCCCCGTCTTTGCGGCGAAAGCGGATTGCGCCCGACGGGCAGTTCTGCGCGGTCGCGACCAAGCCCTGCGTCGTCGTAGCGTCGTCCGGTGCGATCCATGGCCCCACGACATTCGCCTTGAACACGCCGGGCTGCTGAAGCACGCAGAAGCGCGCGTGGATGCAGCGCTTTGCTTCAAAGGTAATCGTCAGATCGCGGCCCTCCGCGACCTCGACCGCCGTGGTTTCAACCTCGGCTTGCGGCCCGGCGGCGACGGGGGACGGCTTGCTCTCTGCGATGGGCGCCGCGGAGGTCGGCTTGTTCTGCGCGCCGGGCGTCGCCTCTGCGTAAGTTGAGAGCCGGTCGGCGAGCTTGCCCAGTGTCGCAGCGATATCGGCGGCGATTGGCGCGCCAGCTAGCGCGCGCTGCGCGCCACCGGCCAGCTGGCGCAAGCGCTCGCTCAGCACTTTCGCCGCTACGCCGCCCTCGGATGTCGGCGCGACGTCGCGCAGCATGGCGAAGCTCATTCCGGCGTTTAGGCCTGGCGCGCCGGGCGACGCTGGCAGGCTCGTGAGATATTGCCCGACAGGCGAAATCGCGAACATCCCGTCAATGGCGGCGTCAAGAAAAGCCCGCTTGCGGGCCGGCGAGGCCTCCGCGAAACCCTGCGCAAGCGCCCTCAGCAACGCGCCGTAAAGCGCGTTGGCGAAATCGAGCGCAAGCGCCGCCGCCGGCTCGTCGATGAAGGTCTTGCCTTCAGGCGCCGGGGGCTTTCGCATGACGGGGTTCGGCGCCACAGGGCGGCTCGGGTCGAAGCCGGGGTTTTGGGCAAGTGTGCGCTCATAGCTCTCGCGAATGGCGATAAAGCGCTGGTAATGCGAGCGCTCCGAATCGTTCGCCGAGCCCTCGCCCTGTTCGACGATGACGTCGATCGCTTTCAGCGCGCTCGCCTTGTCGAGGACCTTCAGCAGCCCCGGTAGACCCGCCAGATCGGAGCCAACCTGCAGAGCGGGATCGCCGACGAAGATCGCCGCCTCGCCCCTTGCGTCGCAAAGGGCGGAAATGGCGTTGCGGATTCCGCGGTAGAGATGACCGACCGTCGCATAATCCTGCGCGCTAGGCATAAGATGTCCTGCGCCCGTGCCGCGCACATAGTTCGAGTCGCGATGCCCAAAGGCGACGCCGTCCGGCGCTTCCACGCCCTCGGGTCGTTCGAGATAGATGAAATGGTCGAGCGTCGCGCGGTCCAGACGATGGAGTTCAACAATGACGCCCGAGGGGTGATAGCCGCTCGCGACCGGAAAATTCGGGCGGCCGAAATGAGGCGCGCCGCCGATCGCTGAAGTTAGATTGGCGACCATTGTCAGATGAGACATCTCCTCGATCGCGACCTCGACAATCGCCCGTCGCCAGGTCTTAAGCTCCGCTGCCTGCACGGCGCTGAGCCCATCCGACTCGTCCTTCAAGCTGAAAGCCGCGAAGAGGTAACAGCACATCAAATTGTGCTCGATCTCGGCCGCTTCCGCGAGGAGATAGATCAGGTCCTCGCGACTTTCGACCCGAATGACGGGTTCGCTCGGCATACATATCCCCTTTGCTTGACGAAGGCGCAGAGCGTGCCGCCGCCGACCAATCATTGCAAGACAGAATTCGCCCGGGGGCCAAAGCCCACAATGTTAGCGAAGTTCGCTCGCGTCTGCCGGCCGCTCGCAGCATAGGCGGTGTCCGCCGCGCCGCGCCGGGGAATAAATCCCCCTCTGCATGAGTCTTGTTCTCGATAGTCCACACCGACATCGAGAGGATTGGCTCATGAAAATCTTGCATCTGGCGATGATCGCCGCTCTATGCGCGCCGTCGACGGCTTTCGCCGCAATCAGCCCGGACATCGACGCGCAATATTCCCCGTCGTTGCGCGCCGATCCGATCGCCGAGCGCCAGCCTGTCGCGCGGCCGCAGCGCGACCGTCTCGTCGGCCCCAATGAATGCGCGGCGGATCGCGCCGAACCGGTCTGGAGCGCCAACAATTCAAAGCTTCTTGGCTATATGTGCGTTCGCATCGAAAACGGCGCCTGAACCAGTCCCGGCATACGGCGCGTCGTGGCGGCTCTTGCCGCCGCGACGCCGAGGCCTCAGACTTTGGCGATGTCCGCTCGCCTTCGCCTTGCCGTCTTCGCCGCGCTTGTCGCGCTGACCTCGCCATCGCTCGCGCAATCGCGTCTCGACGACATCTTAGGGCGCGGTTTGTTGCGGGTCGGAACGACGGGCGACTATCCGCCGTTCACGACGCGCGCGGCGGACGGGACTTATTCCGGCCTCGACGCTGACGCGGCCCAGTCGCTTGCGGCGGCGCTCGGCGTCAAAGTCGAATTCGTGGCGACGCGCTGGGGCGATCTGACGCACGATCTCGCAGCCGGCGCTTTCGACATTGGCATGGGCGGCGTCTCGATCACGCTGGAGCGGCAGAAGACGGCGTTCTTCTCCACGCCTTATCTGCGCGACGGCAAGACGCCGATCGCCCGCTGCGCCGACAAGGAAAAATTCGCGTCGCTCGCCGAGATCGACCATCCAGAGGTGAAGGTGATCGTCAATCCCGGCGGCACGAATGAAAAATTCGACCGCACTCATCTCAGCGCCGCGCAGATCGAGCTGTGGAGTGACAATCTGACGATTTTCGATCAGCTCGAAAAAGGCGACGCCGATCTGATGATCACCGACGCCAGCGAGACGCTCTATCAGCAGAAGCGACACGCCGGCGTGCTCTGCGCGATCCATCCCGATGCGCCCTTCGACTTCAGCGAGAAAGCCTATCTCCTGCCGCGCGATGAAGCGCTGAAGGCCTTCGTCGACCAATGGCTGCATGTCAGCCGGGAGAACGGCGCCTTCGCCGCGATCAAGGCGAAATGGCTGGAGTGAAGCGCGCCTTTACTCGGCCGCTTTCGACGCCGCGGTGAGCGCCGCGGCGCCGGTCTCGAATTGCAGCCGCGCCAGACGGGCGTAAAGGCCGCCGGCGGCGAGCAGGCTTGCATGCGTGCCTTCCTCGATGATTGCCCCGGCTTCGACGACCAGAATACGGTCGGCCTTGACGATCGTCGCCAGGCGATGGGCGATGACCAAAGTGGTGCGCCCCTTCATCAGGGCTTCCAGCGCGCCTTGCACCAGCGTCTCGTTCTCGGCGTCGAGCGCCGATGTCGCCTCGTCGAGCAGCAGCACTGGCGCGTCTTTCAGGATCGCGCGGGCGATGGCGAGGCGCTGGCGCTCGCCGCCCGAGAGCGTGACGCCGCGCTCGCCCAGTTCCGTGTCATAGCCCTGCGGCAAGGCGCGGACGAAGCCATCGGCGGCGGCGCGCTTCGCCGCTTCGACGATGGCCGCGCGGCTCGCGCCCGGCGCGCCATAGGCGATGTTGTCGGCGACGCTGGCCCCGAAGATGAAAGGATCTTGCGGCACGAGCGCGATTTCGCGGCGTAGAACCTTGGGGTCGAGTTTTGCGATGTCGACGCCGTCGAGCGTCACCGCGCCTGAGAGCGGATCGTAGAAACGCTCGATCAACTGAAACAGCGTCGATTTCCCGGCGCCCGACGGACCGACGATCGCCACCGCTTCGCCGGGCGAAACGCGAAAGCTCAGATCGAAAAGCGTCTTGTCGTCGGGGCGGCCGGGATAGGCGAAACCGACATGATGGAAGGCGATTTCGCCGCGCGCCGGCGAGGGCAGGGGCGTTGGCTTCTCAGGCGCGACGATGCGCGGCCGGGCGGCGAGGATCTCGCCGATGCGCGCCGCCGCGCCCGCGGCCTGCGAGACCTCGCTCCACACTTCCGACAATTGCCCGAGCGCGCCGGCGCCGAACACCGCCGACAGCAGGAATTGCATCAATCTTCCGCCGGTCATGCGGCCGGCGACGACATCGTCGGCGCCGAGCCACAGGACGACGACGACGCTTGAGGAAATGAGGAAAAGCGCCGCCGCGGTGACGACGGCGCGCGAGCGCATCATGTCCCGCGCCGCCTCATAGGCGGCGTTGGCGGCGGCGCGATAGCGCTCGGCGGCGAAACGCTCGGCGACGAAGGATTGCATGACTCGCACCGCCGACAGGCTCTCGCTGGCGAAGGCGGTGGCCTCGGCGAGCGCGTCCTGGGCGCGGCGCGAGCGCCCGCGCACCGTGCGTCCGGCCGCATAAAGCGGCAGGATGATGATCGGGATCGCGCCTATCACATAGGCGGAGAGTTTGGGGCTGGTGACGACCATCATTGCGATAGCGCCGATGAACAAGAAGACATTGCGCAGCGCGATCGAGGCCGAAGAGCCGAAGGTCGCCTTCAACTGTGTGGTGTCGGCCGAAAGCCGCGAAACGATCTCGCCGGTTTTCTCCGCGTCGAAATAGGCGGGATCGAGCCCGGTCAAATGGGCGAAAAGATCGCCGCGCAGATCGGCGACGATGCGCTCGCCGAGCGTCATCACCAGATAGTAGCGCGCCGCCGAGGCGACCCCGAGCAGAGCGGCGACGCCGATCAGGGCGAGGAAATAGAGATGGATCAGGCCGGGGCGGGAGTCCGAAAAGCCATGGTCGATCATCCGCCGCACCGCGACGGGGACGACCAGCGTCGCGCAGGAGGCCACGACCAGAGCGACCATGGCGGCGGCGATCCGCCCGCGATGCGCCGCCGCATAGGGGAGCAACGGCTTGATTGCGCCGAGCGACACGCCCGGGGCGCTCTGCGGGGCGGTGGACTGAAAACTCATCGCAGACTCATCGTAATTCCCTGGGGCCGCAGCCTCCGGACCGCTTGGCGTTCACCGCTTAACCCATCGCCAGGGCGTCACAATCAAGTCTTTTGGCCCGGCCAAGTCTTCCGGTCCCGCACAGCGCTTGTGTCGGTTCGGGGGCTGGATTATAGAAGCGCCCAATTGCGGAGCCGCCGGACCCCGGACGGCTCTGTTTTGTTTGATCGAGGACGGACGATGAAGGCCGATATCCACCCCAAGTACCATATGATCAAGGTCGTGATGACCAACGGCGAGGAATTCTTCACCCGTTCGACCTATGGCGAGGACGGCGCGACGCTCAACCTCGACATCGATCCCAACACCCATCCGGCCTGGACCGGCGGCTCGCAGCAACTGCTCGATCGCGGCGGGCGCCTGTCGCGCTTCAACACCCGCTTCGCCGGGATGGGCATCGGCGCGGCCAAGAAGTAAGCCGCTCAAAGCCGGCGGATCGCGGTCACCGCGCCGCCGTTGTTTTCCTCGATTCGTGAACGCGCTGTGGCGAGCGGCTCGCTTGCTGCTTTCATCGCCCAGCCATTGGCGTGCAGCAGCTCATTGGCGTCGCGCATCACACCGACATGGCCTTTCCAGAAGATCAGGTCGCCGCGCTTCAGCCCGGTCCCGTCGGCTGTGATCGGAACGGGCGCGCCAAGCGCCGCCTCCATCATGTCGCTGTCGCGCGGCGCGGCGATCCCCGCCGCCGCCAGGGCCGTCTGGACGAGGCCGGAACAGTCGATGCCCTCGCTGGTGCGCCCGCCCCAGAGATAGGGAACCTCAAGGAAGCGCTCGGCGACCGCGACAAAATCCGGTTCGTACGTGTCGAGCGGCGCGATATGGCGGGCGTAAATCCAAAGATTGTCGCCGGTGACGGCGAAATCGCCATCGAAACGCAAGATATCGACCAGAGCGCCGAGCGACAGCGCCAGGCGGGGCGGCCGCTTGATGTTCTTGTCCGGATAGGCGTGGGCGCGCAGCGCGGCGATGCGATGGGTCGGCGCACGCGGTGAGCCCAGCGCATCGGCGGGCAGATAGCCGACATAGCCATCGCGCGCCAACTGGACCCAGCGCCAGTCGCCAGCTTTGTCATAGACGGTGATCGCCTCGCCGCGCAGCGCCTCGGTCTCGAGCGCCGCCTCGGCGTCGGGCGCGCGCCGCAGCTGCGCCTTGGCCGCGACCACTTGCCACGCTTCGCCTGTCACAAAGCGCTCGGCCTGGACACGACCGCGCAGGAATTCGGCGGCGAGATCGGGGCGGGCCGGCGTGACGCGCGGATCGAAAAGGGGCGGGGACATGAGTCGGGCTCGGGTTCTCCGCGAGGGTTAACCCAAGCGACTTAAGAGGGCTACTGGCGCAGGCGGGCCGAGAATTCGCCGCCGCGAATCCGTTCGGGCAGCGTGCCGGCGAGCGCCGCCGACTGATCCTCGCCATAAGTCGCGACCAGCTCGCGGAAGACGGCGCAGAGGGCGGCTTCGGCGAAGGCGTCGACATCGATGCCGTCGAGCACCGCCTCGGCGAAGGCCTCGCTGACATAGGTGAGCGCCGCCCGACGCGCGTCGGCGGCCCTCAGTTCTTCAAGCGATTGGTCAGGAGGCGGCAACATTTAACCGCATTTTATGACGTTGCGATCCGGCCCGCGACCGGCGTCTTTAAGAAGGGTTAATTTGGGTCCGCCTGCTGGCGGGGGCATCCGACGGGAAATGGATCGGCGATATTAAGGCTGACGCGGCGCCCACCGCCGCGCTAAGAAACCCCAATGCCCGCCGCCAAAAAACCCGCGCCGCCGCCGGGCGTTCACCGCCATGACGATGGCCGTCACCGCTGTCCTTGGCCCGGCGTCGATCCGCTCTATGTCGCCTATCATGACGAGGAATGGGGCGCGCCCGAATGGGACGACCGCGCGCTGTTCGAAAAGCTCGTGCTCGACGGTTTCCAGGCGGGCCTCTCCTGGATCACCATTCTGCGCAAGCGCGAAGCTTTTCGCGCCGCTTTCGACGGCTTCGAGCCGGAGAGAATCGTCCGTTACGATTCGGCGAAGGTCGCGGCGCTGATGGGCGACGCCGGCATCGTGCGCAATCGCGCCAAGATCGAGGCGACGATCAAGCTCGCCCACATCGCGCTCGATCTCAATCAGCAGGGCGGCTTCGCACGCCATCTCTGGAGCTTCGTCGATGGCCGGCCGATCGACGGTGGGCGGCGCTCGATGCGCGACATTCCCCCCGAAACCGCGGCGTCGCTGGCGATGTCGAAGGACTTGCGTGCGCGCGGCGCCCGATTTGTCGGGCCGACGATCGTCTACGCCTTCATGCAGGCGACCGGCATGGTCAACGACCATCTGGCCGACTGCCATCGCCATGCCGCCTGCGCCGCGCTGGCGAAAGACGCGCCGTGGTGAAAGGCGCCGCAAAGACAAGCGCTCCCGCGAAGGGAAGCGCGAAGGCGCGGGCCTGGCAGCGCATGCTGTCGGGCCGCCGTCTCGACCTGATCGATCCCTCGCCCCTCGATGTCGAGATCGCCGACATCGCCCATGGCCTGGCGCGCGTCGCACGCTGGAATGGGCAAACCCGCGGCCCGGAGATTTTCTCCGTCGCGCAACATTCGCTGCTGGTCGAGGCGCTGTTTGCCGAGGCCTCTCCCGGCGCTTCGCATGGCGAGCGCCTCGCGGCATTGCTGCATGATGCGCCCGAATATGTGATTGGCGACATGATCTCGCCGTTCAAGGCGGCGGTCGGCGGCGATTACAAGCGGGTCGAGGAGCGTCTGATGGCGGCTGTCTTCATCCGCTTCGGCCTGCCGGCGCAGCTCTCGGTCGATCTCGCCAAGGCGATCAAGGCGGCGGATCGCGTGGCGGCCTATTTGGAGGCGACGGCGCTCGCCGGCTTCACCATCGCCGAGGCGCGCGAATTCTTTGGCGCGCCGAACCTCACGCTGAAAGCCTTCGCCGCCTATCTGAAACCGATGCAGCCGGCGGCGGCCCAGGCCGCCTTTCTCGCCCGTTTTGCCGCGCTCGACGGCCAGACGATTGCGTAGATAAAGAAGAGCGACCCGATGCCGCGCATTCACGTCTGCCCGCTGGCGCTGATCGCGGAGACGGCCGAGGCGACCGGCGCGCTCGCTGGTGACGCTGATCAATCCCGGCACATTGGTCGTGCGGCCCGATCGCATCGCGGCAGATCGCCATCTTTTCATCGGCGTTGGCGACATTGTCGAAGCGCTGCCCGGCCATGTTCTGCCGGCCGAAGCGCATGTGCGCAAACTGATCCGCTTCG
>SSMV01000105.1 GCA_004799435.1 Bradyrhizobium sp. | reverse complement strand
GCATCGCGTCTTTCATCTGCGCCGTCACTGTGTCGCGCAACGCCGTCGTTTCAGTCATGAACCCTCTGAAAAATCATGGAACCCTGAGGAAAACGTCGCGATAGCGTGCGGCTTGACGCACCCCGGGGCCGGCGCTTAAGCACAGGCCCATGTCAGGCGCAACGACTTCTAGTCAAACCATGGGGCCGGTTCAAGGCGAGGCAGGCGAGACGGGTTGGCGCAAGCGTCGTCCGACCGCGCTGCTGGCGCTCGCCAATGGCCAGATCGTCGAGGGTTTTGGCGTCGGCGCGACTGGCTCGGCGGTGGGCGAAGTCTGCTTCAACACGGCCATGACGGGTTACGAGGAAATCCTCACCGATCCTTCCTACGCCGGTCAGATCATCACCTTCACCTTTCCTCATATCGGCGTCGTCGGAACCAATGACGAGGACATCGAGACCGTCAATCTCGCCGCGACGCCCGGCGCGCGCGGCGCGATCTTCCATGCCGAAGTCGGCGAAGCCTCCAACTATCGCGCCACGCGCCGGCTCGACGACTGGCTGCGCTCGCGCGGCATCATCGGCCTGTCGGGCGTCGACACGCGCGCTCTGACCGCGATGATCCGCGAGACAGGCATGCCCAACGCCGTCATCGCGCATCATCCGGACGGCGAGTTCGATCGCGCGGCGCTGGTCGCGGAGGCGAAAGCCTGGCACGGCATCGGCGGCATGGATCTGGTGCCCGACGTCACCACGGCGCAGCGCTACGACTGGGACGAAACGAGCTGGACGCCGGAGCGCGGCTATGGCCGGCGCGAGCGCGCCGATTATCGCGTCGTGGCGGTCGATTACGGCGTCAAGCGCAACATCCTGCGTCTGCTGAGCGACGCCGGCTGCGCGGTGACTGTCGTGCCGGCGACCGCGAGCGCGCAAGATATTCTGGCGCTCAAGCCCGATGGCGTTTTCCTGTCGAATGGGCCCGGCGATCCCGCCGAGACCGGCAAATATGCGACGCCGACGATCAAGGCGCTGCTGGAGACGCGCATCCCGGTCTTCGGCATCTGTCTCGGCCACCAGATGCTCGGTCTGGCGGTCGGCGCGCGCACGCTCAAAATGCCGCAGGGCCATCACGGCGCCAATCATCCGGTGAAGGACTTCACGACCGACAAGGTCGAGATCGTCTCGATGAACCATGGTTTCGCGATCGACCCGGCGACGCTGCCCGCCAATGCGCGCCAGACCCATGTGTCGCTGTTCGACGGCTCGAACTGCGGCATCGCGCTCACCGACCGGCCGGCCTTCTCGGTGCAATATCACCCCGAAGCCTCGCCGGGCCCCCGCGACAGCCACTATCTCTTCCGCCGCTTCGTCGACTTGATGGCGGACGCGAAGAGGACTTAAGCGCGCCACAGGCTTGTGCGCGGCAACTTGGGGTGGCAAACACGGCCCGTCGGAAAAGGCAGGGTCGGTTAAGGTAAGCCCGACCCCTTCCACAGGAAGCTCTGCTCCACGCCCCGCGTGAGAACCCACGACGTCGAACTGGCCGTTCGGCCAGGGTTCGCGTCGCTATGGGCCGTTCCGCTCAAAGCTGGCTTCGCGGACGAAACGCGTGGAGCGACTATGCGATTGAACCATCTTGACCTGCACGTTCCCGACGTCGGCGCGACAAGGGATTTTTTTGTGAGCGCCTTTGGCCTCACCGCGTTGGAAACGCGCGGCGTCGACGGCTTGGCGATTCTCCAGGACAACGCCGGACTCGAGTTGGTTATCAGTCGACCAGCCGAAAAGTTCGGCGGCGCCGACACGGTTTCCGTTGGCCGCAACACCTATCACATCGGCTTCATTCTCTCTTCGCGAGAGGCTGTTGACGCCCAATTCGAGCGCGTCAGATTGGCCGGCGGCGAAATGCGGCAGGCGCCTGCGGCCCATCGCGGCGGCTGGCTGTTCTACTGCTATGCGCCGGGAAAGATTCTCGTCGAGGTCGGTTGGCGACCTTGAGCCGCAACCAGTGGCGCGGCCCTCCGTGGCCGCGCGGGGGCCGCGCTACTGGCGGTGACGCAGGCTCAGCGCGCCAGCTCTTCGGCAAGCACCCGCATGAAACCAATGCAGGCGGCGAGCTGCGAAATCGCGACATATTCGTCGGGCTTATGCGCCTGCTCGATCGAGCCGGGGCCGCAGATGACGGTCGGCAGGCCGGCCGCCTGAAAGTGACCGGCTTCTGTGGCGAAGGAAACGGCGCCGGTCGCGTTGGCGCGCGTCAGGCGCAGCGCCAACGAGGCGGCGGCATTATCGGCCTGAGCCGCGAGCGGCGGCACATCGACCTCCATGATCGTCTCGATCGTCGGATCGCTGACGAAACGCCTGAGCCGCGGCAGCGCGGTGGCGTCGATGAAAGCCTGCACCCGCGCTGCGGCCGCAGCCGCAGGAACGCCGGGCAGGCCGCGAAACTCCCAGCCGAATTCGCAGTCGCGGGCGAGGATATTGCGCGCCGTGCCGCCGCGGATCGTGCCGACCGACAGCGTCGAGTAGGGCGGATCGAAGCGCGCATCGCCAAGCTCCGGCGCCTCGAGCGCACGCGCCTGTCGGCCGATCTCGCTAACAATGTCGCAGGCGATCGCCACCGCATTGGCGCCCAAGGTCGGGCGCGCCGAATGGGCTTCATGGCCGGTGACGCGGGTGCGAAAGGTCGCCACGCCTTTATGCGAATCCGCCGCCGACATCATCGTCGGCTCGCCGACGATCGCCAGCGCCGGCTGCGGAACCTCGCTCCCGAAGCGGGCGATGAGATCGAGCGAGCCGAGACAGGTCGTCTCTTCGTCGTAACTCAGCAGAATATGGATCGGCCGCTTGAGATCGGCGGCGAGGAATTCGGGAACCATCGCAAGAACGACGGCGTCGAAGCCCTTCATGTCGCTGGCGCCGCGACCATAGAGGCGCCCATCGGCCTCGCGCAGCGCGAAAGGATCGCTGGTCCAGGCCTGGCCTTCAGTCGGCACCACGTCGGTATGGCCCGACAGCGCGACGCCGCCGGCGACCGGCGGCCCGATCGTCGCCATCAGCGCCGATTTGTCGCCGCCGCGATTGGGCGCGCGCCACGCCGGCACGCCAAGCGAAGCGAAATAATCGGCGACATAATCGATCAGCGCCAGATTCGAGCGATCGCTAACGGTCGCGAAAGCCACCAGACGCTCCAGGATGGCGCGGGCGCGGGCTTCGGTCTCGGCGCTCATCGCGTCGGGCTCCTGCTTTGCTTTGCCTGAGCTGGTCACATGTGGCGGCGGGCTCGTCGTCGCAACGACGAGCGCCCCATTCGCCTAGCACAATCGCCGCGCCCGACAAAGGCGCGGGATCACAGATTGAGATCAGGCGTCGAGATCGAGCACGACGCGATTGCGGCCGTCCGATTTCGCGCGATAGAGCGCCGCGTCGGCGCGCTTGAAGAAATCGGCCGCGGTCTCGCCGGAGCGCCGGCGCGCGACGCCGAATGAGGCGGTCACCTTGCCCAATGCGACGCTGCCGCCGAGCATCCATTTCTTGGCCTCGAGCTGGCGGCGGATGTGATCGGCGACGCGGCCCGCATCGACCGGCGAAACGGAGGGCATCACCATCGCGAATTCCTCGCCGCCCAGACGCGCCGCTAGATCGTCGCGCCGCGCCGCGGCGTTGAGGATGTCGGCGAATTGCTTGAGCACCATATCGCCGACCGCGTGGCCGAACTTGTCGTTAATCGCCTTGAAATTATCGAGGTCGCACATCATCAGGCAGACGACCGGATCGTCCTCGAGCGCCATGCTGAGTTCCTGATCGAAAAAGCGCCGGTTGCCCAGACCCGTCAGCGCGTCGCGCATCGCCTTGTCATTGGCTTCGGCGAGATTGCTGCGCAGCTTCTCGAATTTATTGACCGACTCGTCGAGGCTCTTCGACAATTCGTCGATCTTCGCCTGGACTTTGCGATTCTCGTCGATCAGCGTCAGCACCACGGTGCGAATTTCTTCGGTGCTGCGCAATTGCGGCAGATCGGCGTTGGCGCGCGTCAGCGTCTCCGAATAATTGGTGTTGGCGGTCAGGTGGCTTTGCAGCAGCTTGACGACCAGCGCGATATCGGCGGCGAAGCGCTGTTCGGCGACCCTGACGACGCTGTCGGCGCCCTGCTCGACCGGCATCAGCGCGATCGCCCCCGAGCCGCCATCGCCAAATCCCGCGACGACCGCAATCGCGGTCAGCGCCATCATGCCGAAAACACAGGCCTCGATGAATGAATTGTCGATCGACTGGCGCCACACCAGGCCGCCGAGCGCAACAACGCCGCAAAGTCCAATGACTTGCAGCGCGCGTCTAATGAAAAGCCACAATGCGACCCCCCCGAACCCGCGACGGGCGGATAACTCAACCGCCGAGGCGAATCGGCCGCCGGCGCCCTCAGCCGGTTCAACCGGCCAATCACTGCCGCAAGTGAGGGGGAAACTCAACCCGCACAGGGCCGGCGGCCAAGCGCCTTCGCCGGAATTTGCGCTCGTCGGCCGGCCGGTCCAAAGGGGGCCGTGACAGAAGGACAATCCGTTCGATGGCGCCGCCCGCCAACCGCGACCTCAATCGCCTGACCCTTCATGTCGCGTTGCAGCAGCTTGTCTGGAGCGTAGCGGATGGCTTTTCGGCGGCCTTCCTCTTTCGCCAGGGCCTGACGCCCGCCGCGATCTATCTGGCGGCGGCCGTCGTCTTCGCTCTGCGCTTTCTGCTGCGACCGGCGGTGCTGGCGGTGGTGCGCTGGACCGGGCTGAAGGCGGCGCTGATTCTCGGCGTGGCGCTCTCGGCGCTGCAGGCGAT
This sequence comes from Bradyrhizobium sp., assembly GCA_004799435.1. Classification (GTDB taxonomy): domain Bacteria; phylum Pseudomonadota; class Alphaproteobacteria; order Rhizobiales; family Beijerinckiaceae; genus Roseiarcus. Next base: position 1,526 of record SSMV01000105.1, on the reverse strand, counting down.
GCTACTCGCCTTCGTTCACCGCATCGACGGCGCGCTCGCCGCCTATCTCACTGTCGCGGCGCTGGCCGAGGTCTTCTACTGGCCGACATACCACGCCATGTTCGCCACCGTCGGCGACGCCGAGAAGCGCGGCGCGCAGGTCGGCTTGCGTCAGGCGCTGATCGCGACGGCGGGCATCGCCGGCCCCGCCGCCGGCGGGTTGGCGCTGACCTTCGGCGGTCCGAAGCTCGCCTTCGGCGCGGCGGCGGCCGTCGCGCTGATCGCCATCGCGCCGCTGCTCGGCTGCGCCGATCATCCGATTGCGCCAACCGCGCCGCCCGGCGCCTATCGCGGCGCGCGCCGCGGCGCCCTGCTCTTCGTCACCGACGGCTGGATCACCAGTTGCGTCGCCTGGGCCTGGGGGCTGGTCGTGTTTCAGTCGCTCGGCGCCCGCTTCGACGCTTTCGGCGGCGCGATGGCCGCCGCAGCCTTGGCGGGCGCGGTCGGCGGATTGATTCTCGGCCGCTCGATCGACGCCGGCGGCGCCAGGCGCGCGGTCTGGATCAATGCGCTCGTCCTGACGACGACGATTCTCGCTCGCGCGCTGTGCGGTCAGCAGCCGATTGCGGTGCTGTCGGTCGCCATCGGCGCGGCGCTGCTTGGCGGCCTCTATACGCCCTCGCTAATGACGGCGATCTACAACGAGGCCAAGGCCTCGCCCTGCCCGCTGCGCTATCATCTCGCGCTGGAGGCGGGCTGGGACGGCGGCGCGATCCTCGCCTGCCTTGCGGCGGCGGCGGTCTTAAGCTTCGGCGCCAGTCTGCAACTCGTCATCGTGATGGCGCTGCCGCCGATCGCGCTGCAGGCATGGAACCTGCGCGCGAGCTATGCGGCGGTGCGCGGCGAGATCGAAGCGCTCGGCAGCCGAACGCAAATCCTGTGAGCCGACATTCCGCGCGACAGGACTTCGCCGCTCAGGCCTTCAGCCATTTCTGAAAGGCTTCGCCGTAATCGGGATGCCAGCGCGACAGCGGCGGCCGGTTTTCGACGATGTCCCCCGCCGCCCAGAGGATGCGCTTTTCATCGGTCCGCCGCTCCGTCTCGTTGTCGGGACAGAGAATGTAGAAATCGCCGCGCGCGATCGATTGAAAGAGGAAATCGACGGTCTCCTCCGGCGTCCAGGCGCCGGCCGGCTTTTCAGCGCGGCCATGCGCGGTCATCGGCGTATAGACGAAGCCCGGAATGAAAAGCTTCGCTTCGACGCGCACGCCCGGCATGTTGCGCAACGCGTGCTGCAGCGCCTCGGTGAAGACCCTGACCGCCGCCTTGGAGAGATTATAGGCCGGGTCGCCCGGAGGCGTGGTGATGCCCTGTTTCGAGCCGGTGTTGACGATCAGGCCCGGCTTGCCCGACGCAATCATGCGCGGGCCAAAAATCTGACAGCCATGAATGACGCCGCTCATATTCACGGCGAGGATGCGATCCCAATTGCCCTCGATATCGAAGATCGAACTGCCGGGGCCGACGCCCGCGTTGTTCATCAGCAC
>SSMV01000104.1 GCA_004799435.1 Bradyrhizobium sp. | reverse complement strand
CTCCCGACCCATGGCGACGGGCGCTATCTCGGCAGCGAGATCGGCGCCCGCCATGTGTCGCTTGGCTATTTGTCGCAAATTGCCCGCGCCGCCGACGAACTCGGCTATTTCGGCGTGCTGCTGCCGACGGGACGCTCCTGCGAGGATTCATGGGTCGTCGCCTCCGCCATGGCGCCTTTGACGCAGCGGCTGCGCTTTCTCGTCGCTGTGCGGCCAGGCCTGACCGAGCCCTCCTTCGCCGCGCGCGCCGCCGCGACGCTCGATCGTATTTCCGACGGACGCCTGCTCATCAATGTCGTCACCGGCGGCGATCCAGTGGAATTGAAAGGCGACGGCGTCTTCCTCGACCACGCGGCGCGATACGAGGTCACCGACGAATTTCTCTCGATCTGGCGCAAGCTCATGCAGGGCGAGGAGGTGACCGAGTCGCACAAGCATCTGCGGATCGAAAAGGGAAAGCTGCTCTATCCGCCGCGTCAAACGCCCTATCCGCCGCTCTATTTCGGCGGCTCGTCGGACGCCGGGCTCGACGTGGCGGCAAAGCATGTCGACGTTTACCTCACCTGGGGCGAGCCGCCCGAAGCCGTCGGTCGCAAGCTCGCGGGCATGAGGGCGCTGGCGGCCAAGCAGCGGCGCACACTGTCCTTCGGCATTCGCCTTCACGTTATCGTGCGCGAAACCTCGGCGGAGGCCTGGCGCGCCGCCGACGAGCTGATTTCCAAGGTCGATGACGAGACCATCGCCACGGCGCAGAAGGCCTTCGCGCGTTTCGACTCGGTCGGCCAGCAGCGTATGGCGGCCTTGCATGGCGGCAGGCGCGACAAGCTCGAGGTCGCGCCCAATCTCTGGGCCGGCGTCGGGCTGGTGCGCGGCGGCGCGGGCACCGCGCTGGTCGGCGACCCCGACGAAGTCGCTGCAAGAATGCAAGAATATATGGCGGTCGGCGTCGATCGCTTCATTCTTTCCGGCTATCCGCATCTCGAAGAATGCTACCGCTTCGCCGAGCTGGTGTTCCCCAAACTGCCGCTGAGGGCGACGACCGGGAACGACCTTGGCCCGGCGAAAAACGCCGGACCTTTTGGCGAAGTCATCGCCAATGTCGTGGCGCCGTCGGAGCGGCGGGTCGCCGCCAGCTAGAGGGTCCGCGACCCCCACCAATTGACTTGCGTGGCGGCAGTCGCAGCCCTTAGCCTCAAGGACGCGCTCGGCGCGTCAAAAGCGATGAGGCGAAGACCCATGGACCATGTCCGTTTCGGCAAGACCGGCATGAAGGTCTCGCGCCTGTGTCTCGGCTGCATGACTTATGGCTCGTCGAAATGGCGCGACTGGGTGCTGGAGGAGGAGGCATCTCGCCCCTTCATCCGCGACGCGCTGGAGCGCGGCATCAATTTCTTCGACACCGCCGACATGTATTCGACCGGGGCCAGCGAGGAGATCGTCGGCCGCGCGCTGAAGGATTTCGCGCGGCGCGACGAGGTGGTCGTCGCAACCAAAGTGTTCAACCCGATGGGGCCGGGCCCCAATGCGCGCGGCCTGTCGCGCAAGCATATTTTCGAGGCGATCGACGCCTCGCTGAAGCGGCTCGGCATGGATTATGTCGACCTCTACCAGATCCATCGCTTCGACTATGAGACGCCGATCGAGGAGACAGTGGAGGCGCTGAGCGACCTGGTGCGCGCCGGCAAAGCGCTCTATGTCGGCGCCTCGTCGATGTGGACCTGGCAATTCGCGCGGATGATCTCCTTCGCGCGCGAGCGTGGCTTCGCCGAATTCGCCTCGATGCAGAATTTCTACAATCTCGTCTATCGCGAGGAAGAGCGCGAGATGATGAAGTTCTGCGCCGATCAGGGGATCGCCGTCATCCCCTGGTCGCCGCTGGCGCGCGGCTATCTCGTCCGCGCCGGCGTCGGGGCGGGCGAAGGCGCGGAAACCGTCCGCGGACGCTCGGACGCCTATACGCTGGCGCTTGGCTTGGGCTCGCGCCAGGACGAGGCGATCCGCAAGCGGGTCGCCGAGGCGGCCGAGAAGCTTGGGGTCAGGCCCGCCGTCGTGGCGCTCGCCTGGATGCTGACGAAGCCCTTCGTCACCTCGCCAATCGTCGGCGCGTCAAAGCCGCATCATCTCGAGGACGCCGTCGCCGCTTTGTCGCTCAAGCTCGACGCCCGCACCGTAGCCAGACTGGAGGAGCCCTATCATCCCAAGGCGGTGGTCGGGCATCAGTGAAGCGCGCGCGACCCGGTCGTCATTTTAGCATCACGTAAATGTCGACCTGCAGGTTGGGGTCTTCCGACGACTTCACGTCGTTGAGATATTCCTCGATGAACATGTCCTGCGCGTCGACGCCCTTTTCGTCGAGATAGGCGGTGATCGCCTCATAGGTGCCGTCGATGTCGTCATAGGCGCCGCGATGCTCGAAGCGCATCGCCTTGCCGATCGGCGACTGGCCAAGCTTGATCGTGTCGGAAAGCTGGGTCTTGCCGGCCGGGGCGGATTCGAGCGGCACCTCGGCGCGGTACTTAAAGCCGGAATCGTCGGCCTCCAGGAATATGGCGATCGGCGGCGCGGCCGGCTTAAGCCCGTCCTTGGCGATCTCGGCGCGGATCGCCGCGATCGCGCCAGTGATCGACGAATAGACCTCGTCGCGGTCCGCCTTGCCCTCGAAATAGGCGGCCGGCCGGGAGACGAGATCGACCGTCTCGCCCATCGATCCGGAGTCACCAGAATTCGGCCCCGAACTTGGCGTCGGCGCATCCGGATTGGGGGTTGCGGCTGGCGCGGGCGTCGGCTGGGCCGATGGCGCGGCGGCCGGGCTCGGCGCGACTGGCGAGGCTGCGGGCGTCGGGGCGGCGGGTGAAGCGGCCGCGCTGGGGGCCGGCGCCGGGGTCTGCTGCGCTGGGGCGGCGGCGGCAAAGGCGATCAGCGCGGCAGCGACGGCCACCGCCCGCGCTAGCGTCACGCTCCGGACCATCGGCCTGTTCCCTTTCGCCGCTTCGATCTTGCCGCGCCGTAGTATGCGAGCAAGCGCGGGCGGCGACAAGCGGGCGAACCTCTAGGCCCCTAAACTGGCGCAGGACTGGTCCAGCGCAGCACCGGCTGACGCGCCGCGCGCGTTTCGTCGAGCCGCCGGCGCGGCGCATGGATCGGGGCGGCGAGAAAGCGCTCGCGCTCTCCTGAAACCGCTTTCATCGCAAGATCGCGCAGCGCCATGATGAAGAGATCGAGGCTCGCCTTCGATTCCGACTCGGTCGGCTCGATCAGCATCGCGCCATGGACCACCAGCGGAAAATAAACCGTCATCGGATGGTAACCTTCGTCGATCATCGCCTTGGCGAAGTCGAGCGTCGTCAACCCGCTGTCCTTCAGCCAGCGGTCATCGAACAAGGCTTCGTGCATGCAGGGGCGGTCGCCGAAGGGCGCCGACATCAGATCGGCGAGCGAGACCCGGATATAATTGGCGGCGAGCACCGCGTCCTCGGAGGCCTGTTTGAGCCCGTCGCCGCCATGCGAAAGAATATAGGCGTAGGCGCGCACGAACATGCCCATCTGGCCATGGAAGGCGCTCATGCGGCCAAAGGCCTCGCTGTCCTCGGCATGTTCGGCGAGCGCGAGCGCGTCGCCGCTCCTGACGATGCGCGGCGCCGGCGCGTAGCGGGCGAGGCGCTCGGAAAAGACGACCGGCCCGGCGCCGGGACCGCCGCCGCCGTGTGGCGTCGAAAAGGTCTTGTGCAGATTAATATGCATGGCGTCGACGCCCAGGTCGCCCGGCCGCGTCTTGCCCATCACCGCGTTGAAATTGGCGCCGTCGCAATAGAAATAGGCGCCGGCGACGTGGACCGCCTCGGCGATGGCGACGATGTTGCGCTCGAACAATCCGCAGGTGTTGGGGTTGGTCAGCATGATCGCGCCGACGTCGGGTGCGAGCGCGGCGCGCACCGAATCGGCGCTGACGACCCCGTCGGCGTCGGCCGGCACGGCGCGCACCGACATGCCGATCAGCGCCGCCGTGGCGGGATTGGTGCCATGCGCGGAATCGGGCACAAGCACGACGCTGCGCGTTTTGTCTTCGCCGCGCGCGGCGAGCGCGGCCTTGATCGCCATCATGCCGCATAATTCGCCATGCGCGCCGGCTTTGGGCGACATCGCCACCGCGCTCATGCCGGTGAGCGCCAGCAGCGCCTCGGCCAACGCCTCGATCAGCGCCAATGCGCCCTGCGCGGTGGAGACGGGCTGGAGCGGGTGGAGATCGGCGAAGCCCGGCAGACGCGCCACTTTCTCGTTGAGGCGCGGATTGTGCTTCATCGTGCAGGAGCCGAGCGGATAGAGGCCGACGTCGATCGAATAATTGTTGCGCGACAGGCGCGCGTAATGGCGCACCGCTTCCGGCTCGGTCAGGCCCGGCAGGCCAATCGCCTCCCTGCGCGCATGCGCGCCAAGTCGCGAAGAGAAGGGCGCCGGCGCTTCGAGATCGACGCCGGTTGCGTCGAGCCGGCCGGTCTCGAAAATCAGCGCCTCCTCCATGTCGAGCCCGCGATTGCCGGTGAAGGTCGCGTGGCGCGTCGGCTCCGCGTCGGCGGGGCGAGTGGGGCGGCCGTGGCTGTTCATCGCGTCGCTCCGCTTGAAAGACATTGCGCCAGCGCTTCGCAATAGGCCTGGCGATCGGCCGCAGTCGTCATCTCGGTGGCGGCGACGACGATCAGATCGTCGAGGCCGGCGCCGGGCGCGAGCCGCGAGACCGGCAGGCCGCCGATGATTCCGCGTTTCGCCAGATCCTCGATCAGCGCCGCGCCGTCGCGCGGCGTACGGATCGTGAATTCATTGAAGAAAGCCTCGTTGAGTACGCTCACGCCTTTGACGGCGCCGAGTCGCGTGGCGAGATCGACCGCCGCGGCGTGGTTGAGATTGGCGAGCCGTCTCAGCCCCGTCTCGCCGAGCAACGTCATGTGAATCGAGAAGGCGAGCGCGCAAAGGCCGGAGTTGGTGCAGATGTTGCTCGTCGCTTTCTCGCGGCGAATATGTTGCTCGCGCGTCGACAGCGTCAGCACGAAACTGCGCCGCCCATCGGCGTCGACCGTCTCGCCGGCGAGCCGCCCCGGCATCTGGCGCAGATGCTTCTGGCGCGCCGCGAAGAGACCGACATAGGGACCGCCGAAATTGAGCGCATTGCCGATCGACTGGCCTTCGCCGACCGCGATGTCGGCGCCCATTTCGCCCGGTGAACGAATGGCGCCCAGCGACACCGCCTCGGTGAAGACAGCGATCAGCAGCGCGCCCTTGGCGTGGGCGGCGGCGGCGATCGGGGCAAGATCGCGCAGATTGCCGAAGAAATCGGGGTTTTGGACGATGACGCAGCTTGTCTCGTCGTCGATTGCGGCGGCGAGATCCTCGCGCGCCAGCGGGTCGAGCGGCCGGCGGATAATCTCGTCGTCCGACATCCTGCCGAGCGTCGCCGCGACATCGGCATATTGCGGGTGCAGGCCGCCCGACAGCACCGCCTTGCGGCGGCGGGTGACGCGATGGGCCATCAGCATCGCTTCGCCGCAGGCGGTCGAGCCGTCATACATCGAGGCGTTGGCGACCTCCATGCCGGTCAGCGCCGCGACCTGCGACTGAAATTCGAACAGCACCTGCAGCGTGCCCTGGGCGATTTCCGGCTGGTAGGGCGTGTAACTCGTCAGGAATTCCGAGCGCTGGATGAGGTGATCGACGGTTGCCGGAACATGATGGCGATAGGCGCCGGCGCCGAGGAAGAAGGGGACCGAACCGGCCGCGACATTGCGCGCCGCCAGACGCGCGAGGCTGCGTTCGACTTCAATCTCGCTCGCGCCGTCGGCGAGCGGCAGCGGTGTCGTCAGGCGCTGCGCGGCGGGAATGTCGGCGAAGAGGGCGTCGATTGTCTGGACGCCGACCCGCGCCAGCATCTGGGCGCGGTCAGCGGTGTCGAGCGGCAGATAGCGCATGGCGGCTCACGCAAGCGTCTTGAGGAAGGCTTCATAGTCGGCGAGGCTCATCAGCGAGGCCAATTCGCCCGGGTTGGCGAGCCTGAGCTTGAAGAGCCAGCCGCCCGCCATCGCGTCCTCATTGATCAGTCCCGGTGTGGCGTCGACCGCGCCATTCGCCTCAACGACTTCGCCCGACACCGGCGCGAAGACGTCGCTCGCCGCCTTGACGCTTTCGACGACGGCCGCGCTATCGCCCTTGGCGAATTTGACGCCGACCGCCGGCAGTTCGACGAACACCACGTCGCCGAGTTGTTTCTGGGCGTGATCGCTAATGCCGACGATCCCGACAGCGCCATCGACGCGGACATATTCGTGATCCTTGGTGAAGCGCGTTTCGGTCATCGGCGGGGTGCTCCTCACTAGCAGTCGTTGAACGGAGAAAGGGTCAGTCGCGACGATAGGCGTGGGGATGAAAAGGCAGGGGCGCGACGCGGGCGGCGAGCGGTTTGGCGCGCACGATAAGCGAGAGCCGCGCGCCGGGCGCGGCGTTGGCGCGGTCGACATAGCCCATGGCGATCGGCGCGCCGACGCTGGGGCCGAAGCCGCCCGACGTGACGCGGCCGATCGGCGCACCGGCGGCGTCGACGATTTCGGCGCCCTCGCGCGCCGGCGCCCTTCCGTCGGGGCGCAGACCGACGCGGCGGCGCGCCGGCCCTTCGGCCAGCGCCTTCTGGATGCGCGCCGCGCCGGGGAAGCCGCCCTCCGACCGCCGCCGCTTCTGGATCGACCAGGAAAGACCGGCTTCGATTGGGTCGATGCTCTCGTCGAGCTCATGGCCATAGAGGCAGAGGCCCGCTTCGAGGCGCAGCGAATCGCGGGCGCCGAGCCCGATCGGCGCAACCTCCGGCTCGGCGAGCAGACGACGCGCGAAGCCCTCGGCCTGATCGGCGGGAAGCGAAATCTCGAAACCGTCCTCGCCGGTATAGCCGGAGCGCGAGATGAAGGCGGCGATCTCGCCGAAACGAACCGGGCGCGCCGCCATGAAGGGCATTGCCGCCAGGCCGCCCTCAGGCGCGAGGCGGTGAAGAACGGCGACGGCGGCCGGCCCCTGAAGCGCCAGAAGCGCCATGTGTTCAAGTCGGATCAGCCGCACCGAGGCTGGCAGGTCCGATTCGAGCAGAGTAAAATCAATGGCTTTTCGGGAGGCGTTAACAACCAGATTGAGCTCGCCGTCGGCCGCGGGTCCACGCGAAACCATCAGATCGTCGATCACGCCGCCCTCGGCATTGAGAAACTGCGTGTAGCGCTGGCGGCCGGGCGCGAGGCTCTTGATGTCGGCCGGGCAGAAGCGCTCGAGGGCCTCGGCGACCTCGGCGTGGCTCCCGCCCTCGAGCCGCGCCTGTCCCATATGTGAAACATCGAACAGTCCAGCCAGGGAGCGGGTGTGGAGATGTTCGGCGAGAATGCCGGAGGAATATTGGATCGGCATGTCGTAGCCGGCGAAGGGCGCGATGCGCGCGCCGAGCTCGACATGCAGCGCATAGAGCGGCGTTCGCTCGGTTGCGGATTCCGACATCGAATCACCCCGGTCGCAGGCGGACGCGCGGCCGAGGCGCTCGCGTTTCAACGCGACAGCGCCGTCGGCGCCCCCTCTGTCTCGTGACCTGAGAGATTTCCCGCCGCGAATCGGCGGTTACCCCCGTCGGTGGGACGACGCAAATTCCGCGCCGGCCGCTTTCCAGAGCGTCACCACCCAACGGTCCATCGGCCTGAGCGTTTCCGGGGCGGTTGCGCCTTCGGCGCCGGAGACAAAACGCTCCGGACTCTTCCGCTGGGTGTCTTCGACTGACGAGGCGAGCAAGCCCGAAGCGCCAGGCTTTGTCAATCTGGAGCGGGGGCTTTTGCAGCGGGCGTTTTGGCCGCGCGCGGCTTATGCGGCTTGGGCGCGGCGGGCTCGGACTTGCCGTTGTCGAAGCCGACCGTGAGCGTGTAGTCGTCGGCCAGTTCGGTGCGCGTCATCGGCAGCTCGATCGGGTCGGTGACGAAGGTGAAGGGCGCGCCTGCGCCATTGTCGGCGTTGGCTTCGATCTTATAGACCTTGGAGAAGGCGTCCTTCTTCGCGACCTCGTCATGCACGATGACGCGCAGGCCTGTGCTGTAGGAGCCGGGCTTGCCGGCCGGCCCAATCAGCAGATGGCCGGAGACGCCGACTTTGAGGCTGAAGGCGGTGTCGGACAGCGGATCGCACTCGCGCGCCGTCGTGTTGATGTCGAATTGATAGCGCACCGCAGCGTTATCGGGTCCGCCGACGCGCGCCGAGGCGCCGCCTTCGTCGATTTCCACGTCCGGGCAATCGAGCTCCCCAGCGGTGAGCGGGTTGCGGACTATTTTCTCGGCGTCCGTCTGGCCTTCTTTGGCGACGCCGGGATTGCGCGCCGAATTGGCGCCCGGCCAGATCCCGTCTAGCGACCCGCAGGCGACGCAGAGGCTCGCCGCGGCAAACGTCACGGCGAGCGAAAGCGCGCGGGGCAGGGGGCGGGGACAGGCGATTGCGGTCATTGCATTTCGCTCCAGCTCGGCTTTTCGCCGGTTCGGCGCAACGTGTCGCGTTGCGCCGCGGCGGCCCGTTCGGGCTACGGCAATTTGTCGAAGGCTTCCTTAAACCCTGCCATCGGGGCCGGCACGCCAATGCCTTCCTCGGGCGTCTGAAACAGGACCAGCGTCAGCGTCTTGGCCGCGCTCATCCGGTTAAGCAGCTTGTCGTCGATCAGCGTTTCGGCGACGCAGCCATTGGGCAGGCAACGCACGAAGCTCATTCGCCCGAAATCGTCAGCGTCGAGCTTCAGCTCAAGGCCGGTCGGAATCAAGGCGCCGAGCGGGGCGATGACGCGCAACAGCCGCGCCTTATGGTCCGCTGTCTTGAGCGCGATGATCACGAGGGTGATGTTGGGACGCTCGTCGTCGACTACGCTTTGCACAATTGCACATTGCGCAGTCGCTGCGCCGGGCGGCGTTTCGCAGCGTGTCTCCCAGGCGCTCGCCGGGTCGCCGGCCGCGGCATGGGCGAGGTTCGCGCCGATCAGCGAGGCTCCGATCGCGCAAAAGCCGGCAATCACCGCGCGCAGCAGGCGTTCCGCCGGTTTCGCTCGGTCTCCGGCGCCGGCGCGATTCGAAATCATGTACGCCGCTGTCCACTCGCAGTCCAAGCCCCTTGCCCTATCAAAAGTCGCAGCCCTGTCAAGGCGCAGGCGCCAATTCTCTAGGCGCTTGTGCGCCGCCCTCTTTGGCGTTTGCAAAACGTCAGAATTCGCTATGATGCCACGGCGACTGCGGCGCAGCGTCGCAACGCGGACGCTTGGCTGCGAGCGGGACGCGGCCGAAGTCGCCAAATAGGGGAGCAGGTGAGAATGAGGCAAGGTGGACGCGCGGCGCGAATTCGGGCCACGGGATTGGTGGCGGGCGCCGCAGCGGGGATTGCGACCTTCACTGGCGCGCAAGCTGCGACTTATGGCTACGGCGAGCCCTGGCAGATCGGGTTTCAACTGCCGGTCACCGATCTCGCGCGCGAGCTGCAATGGTTCCACAACGTCATTCTGGTCCCGCTGACCATCATCATTTCGCTCTTCGTACTCGCGCTGCTCTTCTATGTCGTCTGGCGCTTCAACGAGAAGGCGAATCCGACCCCCTCGCGCACGACTCACAACACGCTGATCGAAGTCATCTGGACGATCGCGCCGGTGATCGTTCTCGTCTTCATCTCGGTGTTTTCCTTCCCGTTGCTGACCAAGCAACTGACGATCCCGCCCTCCGACATGACCATCAAGGTGACGGGCACGCAGTGGCACTGGTCCTACGCCTATCCCCAGGACGGCTTCTCCTTCGATTCCTACATCAAGGAAGACAAGGATCTGAAGCCCGAGAATGGCGACATCCGCCTGCTCGCGGTCGACAACGAGGCGGTGGTTCCAGTCAACAAGGTGGTGCGGGTCGAAGTCACGGCGGTCGACGTCATCCATTCCTTCATCGTCCAGTCTTTCGGCGTGCGCGTCGACGCGGTTCCCGGCCGGTTGAACGAGACCTGGTTCAAGGCCGATCGCGAGGGGATCTATTACGGTCAGTGCTCGAAGCTCTGCGGCAAGGACCACGCCTTCATGCCGATCGCGTTCCGCGTCGTCAGCCAGGACAAATACGACGCTTGGCTCGCCAGCGCGAAACAGAAATTCGCCGCCGGGTCGCCGACGATCCAGGTCGCGGCCGCGCCCGCCGAAACGGCGGGTCAGTAAGGCTAAGCCGGCCGACGCGCCCGCCAGGGCGCGCGGGCGACAAGACATTCTCGAGGGAAGGCAAAAATGGCGATCGACGCTGCTGCGCATCATGACGAAGGCCACCCGACCGGCTGGCGGCGCTATCTCTATTCGACCAACCACAAGGACATCGGCACCCTCTATCTGATCTTCGCCGTGATCGCCGGCCTGATCGGTTCGGCGCTCTCGGGCGCGATGCGCCTGGAGCTGATGAGCCCCGGCATTCAGATCTTCCCGGTCATTTCGCACATCCTCGCCGGCACGTCGCTCGACGACATCGACGCGGCCAAGAACATGTACAACGTCTTTATCACCGCCCATGGCGTCATCATGATCTTCTTCATGGTGATGCCGGCGATGATCGGCGGATTCGGCAATTGGTTCGTGCCGCTGATGATCGGCGCGCCGGACATGGCGTTTCCGCGCATGAACAACATTTCCTTCTGGCTGCTGCCGGCGTCCTTCCTGCTGCTAATCCTGTCGATGTTCGTCGAGGGTTCGCCGGGCATGCACGGCTTCGGCGGTGGCTGGGTGCTCTATCCGCCCTTCTCCTCGATCGCCGGCACGCCCGGACCGGCGATGGATTTCGTCATCCTGTCGCTGCATCTGGCCGGCGCGTCGTCGATTCTCGGCGCCATCAACTTCATCACC
>SSMV01000103.1 GCA_004799435.1 Bradyrhizobium sp. | reverse complement strand
TATGCAGCATGGGCGGCTTTTCACCCGACCCGGCGGCGCTGACAAGGGCCGGGACCGCAAAAGCGCGCGAAGGCTCCAAGCCGCCTGCATCCGGCCGCCCGCATTGCTTTCGCCGCCGCCGCCGCTATATATGCCACGCCTTTTCGACCCCCGCTCGCTGCAATCTCGCGGCGAGCCCCCGGAGTTCGCCCGTGTTCGTCACCGCCGCCTATGCTCAAGCCGCCGGCGCGCAGTCGGGACCGACCGACTTGCTGGTGCAGTTTGCGCCCTTCATCGCGATTTTCGGCATCATGTATTTCCTGATCCTCCGGCCGCAGCAAAAGCGCGCCAAGGACCAGAAAGCGATGGTTCAGGGCGCGCGGCGCGGCGACACGATCATCACTTCCGGCGGTCTGATCGGCAAAGTGACCAAATCGACCGAGACCGACGAAGTCGAGGTCGAACTCGCGCCCAATGTTCGCGTTCGGGTTCTGCGCACCGGCATCGCCGACGTGCGCGCCAAGGGCGACGCGACCAAGGACGCCCCGGCCGCCTGAGGCCACACAAGAACTCCTGACGCGCGCCGCGCGGCGCCGAGGTAAGCAAGAAGCCCGATGTTCCGTCTCGCTCCCTGGAAGGTCTTCTCCGTCCTGGCGCTGGTTTTTTGCGCCGCCTTCGTCATCGTGCCGAGCTTCCTTCCGGCTGACGTTGTCACGGCGGTCGAGAGTCATCTGCCGAATTTCGTGCCGTTCCGCCAGATCGTCCTCGGCCTCGACCTGCAGGGCGGCGCGCATATCCTGATGGAAGTCGACAGCGCCTCGGTGGTGAAGGCGCAAGTCGAGCAGTTGCGCGACGACGTGCGCGGCAAAATGCGCGAGGGCAAAATCTCGATCAGCGGCGGCATCGCCACCCAGCCGCGCGGCGTCGTCGTGCGCATCGCCGACCCGGCGGAGCGGGCCCGCGCGCTGACGCTTCTCGCGTCGCTCAATCAGAATCTTGGCGGCGCGCTGACGGGGGCGACCGGGCGTTCGCTCGACATTTCCGACACCGGCGACGGCGCCATTCAATTGCAACTGACCGAAGTGGCGACGACCGACCGCGTCCGCCGCGCGGTCGCTCAGTCGATCGAGGTGCTCAATCGTCGTCTCAATGGCTCGGGCACCAAAGAAACCAATGTCCAGCGCGAAGGCCTCGACCGCATCCTAATCGAAATTCCCGGGCTTCAGGACACCACCAAGATCAAAGATCTGCTTGGCCAGACGGCTAAACTCGAGTTTCGTCTGGTCGCCGATCCCGGCGATCCGCCGAGCGAAGTCGACACTCTGCCGCAGGTGCAGGGCGGCACGTTGCCGGTTCAGAAGCGGGTGATGGTGGAGGGCGAGGATCTCACCGACGCCCAGCCGAGCTTCGATTCGCGCAGCGGCGAGCCCGACGTCAATTTCCGTTTTAACCTGCGCGGCGGCCAGCGCTTCGGCCAGGTGACGGCGGAGAATGTCGGCAAGCTGTTCGCCATCGTGCTCGACGGCAAGATCATCTCCGCCCCGCGCATTCAAAGCCCGATCACCGGCGGATCGGGTCAGATCACTGGCAATTTCACCGTCGAACAGGCCGACAATCTCGCGGTGCTGCTGCGCTCCGGCGCGCTGCCCGCCAAACTGACTGTTGTCGAGGAACGCACCGTCGGCCCCGGCCTCGGCCAGGATTCGATCGACGCCGGCAAGCGTGCCGCGCTGGTCGGCGGCGCTCTGGTGATCGTCTATATGCTGGCGACCTACGGTATCTTCGGCGTCTTCGCCGATATCGCGCTCGCCGTGCACATCCTTTTCATTTTCGCTTCGATGGCGCTGCTTGGCGCGACGCTGACCCTGCCGGGCATCGCCGGCATCGTCTTCACGATCGGCATGGCGGTCGACTCCAACGTGCTCATCTATGAGCGCATCCGAGAAGAGGGCCATCTGGGCCGCTCCGTGATCTCGGCGCTCGACGCGGGATTTAAACGCGCCTTCGCGACGATCATCGATTCCAACGTCACGATGTTTGTCGCGGCGGTCATCCTCTACCTGTTTGGCTCGGGCCCGGTGCGCGGCTTCGCGGTGTCGCTGGGTCTGGGCATTCTCACCTCCGTCATCACGGCGGTGACGATGACGCGCATGATGATCGCCCTGTGGTATCGCAATCGCCGCCCCAGCGTGCTGCCGATCTGAGGGAAAGAAACACCCAATGAAACTGCTGCACCTCGCGCCAAAAAACACCAAGATCGGCTTCATGCGGCTGCGCCGCGTGAGCTACCCGCTCTCGGCCTGTCTTTCGATCATTTCGGTGGTGGTGTTCTTCGCCGTCGGCATGAATTTCGGCATCGATTTCGCCGGCGGCACACAGGTTGAACTGCGCGCCAAGAGCGGCGTCGCCGACCTCGCCGATATCCGCGCCAAAGGCGACAGTCTCGGATTGGGTCCGGTCGAAGCGCAGCGCTCGGGCGCCGACACCGACGTAACCCTGCGCGTCAAAGTGCAGGGCGGCGGCGAACAGGGCCAACAGACGGCGATCGCCAAGCTTCGCAGCGCCTTCGCCGACGGTTATGAATTTCGCAGCGTCGACTCGGTCGGCCCGCGCGTCTCGGGCGAATTGGTGCAGAGCGGCACGCTCGGCGTCGTGGTCGCCATCCTCTGCGTCCTCGCCTATCTGTGGTTCCGTTTCGAATGGCAATTCGCCGTCGGCGCGATCATCGGCACGATGCACGATCTTCTGCTGACGGTCGGCTTTTTCTCGATCACCCAGCTTGAATTCAACCTCACTTCGATCGCCGCGATTCTGACGATCGTCGGCTATTCGCTCAACGAGACGGTCGTCGTGCTCGACCGCATTCGCGAAGTGATGCGCAAATACAAGCGACTTTCGACGGCCGAGATCGTCGACATGTCGGTCAATGCGGTGTTGCCGCGCACGATCATGACCGCGACGACGGTGTTTCTCGCCCTGCTGGCGCTGTTCTTTCTCGGTGGCGACGTCATCCGCTCCTTCTCGGCGGCGATGATCTGGGGCATTTTCGTCGCCACCTATTCGTCGATCTTCATCTGCTCGCCGATGCTGATCTATCTCGGCGTGCGCCCCGACGCTTTCGACAAGGGCGCCGCCGAGACGGAAGCGGCCAAGAGCCCGGCCTGAGGCTGATCGAAGGCGGCTCGCGCCGCTCTTTCGCCGCTTCGCCCGCGCGGGTTAGAAGTCTCCGATGACCGCAACGCCCTATGCGCCGGGCCGGCACGCCATCGAGGCCTATGGCGGCGGCGGCTTTCGCTTCGCCGGGTTAAGCCATGTGGGGTCGATCCTGGCTACGCCGCAGGGGATCGGCGCCCTTCAGGCCGCGACACTGGCCGAAGTCGACGAGGCAGCGCTTGCGCCGCTGATCGCCGAAATGGACGCCGCGCCGGGCTCGATCGAACTGCTGATCATCGGCTCGGGCGCCACGCTTGCGCATCCGCCGGCAGCATTGCTGGCGCGGCTGCGGGCGATCGGCCTGCGCTTTGAGGCCATGTCGACCGGACCGGCGGCGCGCATCTACAATGTCCTGATCGACGAGCGGCGGCGCGTCGCCGCGCTGTTGATCGCCGTTCCATGAGCCCCGCCGCAGCCGAGACGGCGCTCACGCGCAATTACGCCGAATGCGATCGCATTGCGCGCGCCGGCGACCATGATCGCTGGCTGGCGGCGCTGTTCGCGCCGGAACGCCTGCGCCCGCATTTACACGCCATCGCGGCTTTCGCCTGCGAGACGGGTCGCATCGGCGAACGGGTGCGCGAGCCATTGGCGGGCGAAATCCGGCTTGCCTGGTGGCGCGAGGCCTTGATGGGTCTCAGGCCTGCGGAGGCCGCCGGCAACCCGGTCGCCGCCGCGCTCATCGACACGATCGCCAGGTTCGCGCTGCCGATCGCCGATGTCGTCGATCTCCTGGAGGCGCTGACCTTCGACGTCAATCGCCAGGACATGGCCAGCGTTGCCGAACTCGAGACCTATGGGCGTGCGACCGCCGGCGCCTTGATCGCCATGGCGGCGCGAGTCCTCGCCGAAGGGCGCGAAACGAATGTCGCGCAAGCGAGCGACGAGGCCGGGGCGGGCCTCGCGCTGACGCGCGCACTCCTCGAATTCGCCGGCGGCGGCGAGACAAAGTTCTTGCCGCGCCCCGTGCGCGAGCGCGGCCGCGACGGCCTCGTCGAACTCGTCGACGCGGCGACGGCGCGCTTTGAAGCTGCAGAGGCGCGCCTCACTTCGCTTCCCGGCGAAGTCGCGCCGGCTTTCGCGCCCCTCGCGACCGCCCGGCTGGAGCTGAGACGCTGGCGGCGCAGCGGCGCCCATCCGTTCCGCGCCGCCGCGTCGTGGCGGCGGCAATGGGCGCTGTGGATCTGGCTGCGCCGCCGCTAGAGCGGGTTACTCCGGCGCCAGTTGCCCGCGGATCTCGCCGGGCTTGTGCGCGGAGGTGTGAATGTTGAAATAGACCATGCCGTCGGCGAAGTCCTTGGCGACGTCGGCCCCGATATTGGCCGAACCCGAGAAGGGGCTCGCGGTGGCGTCGACCGGAACGAGAACGCCCGAATTCGTGCCCGCCGCGGCGGGGCCGTGGAAATGGGCGGCGATCGCCGGGCCGGTGAGGCCGGAATAGCTGCCGGTCCAGCTCAAAGTTCCCGCGGCGCTGTCGTAAGTCGCCTCGATCGTCCCAGTTCCTTTGGTGTCGTTGGGCGGCGTTTCGCCGGGGCCAGAAAGAGTGGCCTTGTATTTAAGCGTGTCGGCCAGCGCCGGGGTGAAAGCGAGCGCCGCGGCGAGGGCGGTTAGGCAAAGAGCGGAACGCATGAGATTCGACATCGGGCTTCTCCTGTTGGGGACCCAAACCGGCACAAGCTAGGCTTTGCTCAAGACAAAGCAATGGCTGTCAGGGACTAGTGCGGCGCGCCCTCGAAAATGATCTGATCGGCGAACTGGGCGGCGCGGCGGCGTTGCGCCGGCGTTCGCACGGTCCAGACCATGACCGGGAGGCCGCTCAAGGCCCTGAGGAGCATGGGCGTCGGGTGGGGCAGGTCGTCGACGCTCCAGGAGAGAAAGTCCGGCCGGGTCTGGGAAATAT
Source organism: Bradyrhizobium sp. (assembly GCA_004799435.1). Classification (GTDB taxonomy): domain Bacteria; phylum Pseudomonadota; class Alphaproteobacteria; order Rhizobiales; family Beijerinckiaceae; genus Roseiarcus. The sequence goes on along the minus strand of SSMV01000103.1, from coordinate 21,860 downwards.
GGGCGAAGGCGGCGTGGTCTCGCTTCTGCTCGGCGCTCATCGCGCGCCAATGCCAGCCGGAATAATCGGCCTGAGCCACGACCCCGAGCGGCGCGACGAGATCGCCACGCTGGCGCAAATGGGCGATGAAGGCGGGGTCGAAGCTCTTGAGCGCCAGCGGGCCGGAATAGGTTTTAGCGATCGCCGCCACGCGGTCGGCGAGGCTCATATCGCCGTCGAAACAGCTCTTCAATTCGCAGATCAGCGGCGTGCGGCCGGCGATGCGCGCGAGCAGTTCGGGCAGGGTCGGGATGCCCTCATCGCTTCCGCGCAGGGCGACGCGCCGCAATTCGGCGAGGCTGCGCGCCGAAAGCGCGCCGCCCGCATGAGCGAGGCGGCGAAGATTGTCGTCGTGGAAGACCATCGCTTCGCCGTCCCTACTCAGCTGGACGTCGCATTCGATGGCGCAATGCGCTCCGATCGCCGCTTCGGCGGCCCCGAGCGTATTTTCGATCAGGCCCCTCCTGGCGTCATGCAGACCGCGATGGGCGATCGGCCGCTCGATCAGCCAGGCCGGCGCGCTCATGGCGCGATCTCGAACAGACCCTCCACTTCGGCCAGCGCGTCGAGCGGCAGATGGGCGACGCCGACCGTCGTGCGGACATGGCGGCCGCGCTCGCCGAACACGTCGGCCATCAGATCGGAGGCGCCGTTCATCGCTTGCGGCAGGCGCTCGAAACGGCCTTCGATCGCGAAGAAACCACCGAGCCGCACGACGCGGGCGACGCGGTCGAGATCGCCGAGCGCGCTCTGCGCCTGGGCGAGAAGATTGATCGCGCATTGGCGCGCCGCGGCGGTCGCCGGCTCAATCGGCGAGTCCGCCGCAAGCTTGCCGGTCAATTCGGCGGCGATCTTGCCATCGGAGCCGAAGGGCAACTGGCCCGAAACGAACAGGAGCGCGCCACTGCGCACGCAGGCGACATAATTGGCGACCGGAGCGGCGGCCTTGGGCAAACGGAGGCCCAGCTCTTCCAGACGTTTGGCGACGATATTCATGGCGCTTGCCGCTCCATTTCCGCTACTCCCGCCGTCAGGCGGGCGCGAAGGATAGGCCAATCTCGCCGGCGCGACAAAAGCCACGCTGGCGGCAACAGACACGTCCGCGTAACAATGAGGCGGGCGGCCACGACTGCCGAAGTGAACCAAAACGGGAGAGCGCCATGGAAGGCAAAGTGGTCGCGGTGACAGGCGCCTTCGGCGCGCTCGGTCGCGTGGTTGTCGCGGCGGCGATCGCGCGCGGCGCTTCTGCGGCGGCGATCGATTCCGCGCCCTCGCCGTCGCCCGATCTTGTCGCGCATTTCGGGCCGGGCGCGCTGATCCTGCCGGGCGTCAATCTCGCCTCGGCCAAAGATGCGGAAGCGGCCATCGCCGCGGTCAAGGCCCGCTTCGGGCGGCTCGACGTTTTGATCAATATCGCCGGCGGCTTCGTATACGAAAAGACCGAGGACGGCGGCCCAGAGAGCTGGGAGCGCATGTTCGCCTCCAACCTCAAATCGACGGTCAACGCCTCGCGCGCCGCGCTTCCCGCCCTGCTGCAGAGCGGCGCTGGCCGGATCGTCAATGTCGGCGCGCTGGGAGCGCTTAAGGGCGGCGCCGGCATGGGCCCTTATGCGGCGAGCAAATCCGGCGTCCATCGCTTCACCGAAAGCCTGGCCGAGGAGCTGAAGGGTCGCGGCGTGACGGTCAACGCGGTCCTGCCGTCGGTCATCGACACGCCGGGCAATCGCGCGTCTATGAAAGACGCCGATTTCAGTCGCTGGGTCGCGCCAGGCGATCTCGCCGCAATCATGCTTTTCCTCGCTTCGGCGGAAGCGGGCGCCATCACCGGCGCTTTGCTGCCGGTGACTGGCAGCGTGTAAGTGTAACGGACAAAAACCGTATAAAGCGGCGCGGTCGGCTTTAGCCGACCGGGTCGGGCCGCTGCATCCATTTGATCAGCGCGCCGGCCGGAAGCGTCCAGGCGAGGCCGAGCACGGCATAGCCAAGCCCCTGCCAAAGCGGCGAGGCCTCCTGCAAGGGCCGCGACTGCGCCAGCGCCATGGCGATCAGCGCATAGACGCAAACGAAGGCGATCAGGCCGATCGCGCCGATCAATTTGCGGTTGCGCGCCGTCAACTCAGGGGCTCCAAAGCAATACGCCTGGCGGGCGGCGATTGCCGCTCGCGGCGCAACCGCTTATGTCTTGGCCCCGCCAATCACGCAAGCCAAGGAGCAGGGCGCCGATGTTGGATCAGCGAGGTCTCGTCCTGCCTGGCGCGCAAGCGGCGAAGGCAGGTGATCCGACCAAATTCGTCCGCTATTGGCTGCTTGGCGTCGCCTTGCTGATTTTCGTCATCGTCATGATCGGCGGCGCGACGCGTCTGACGGAATCGGGGCTTTCGATCACCGAGTGGAAGCCGGTCACAGGCATGTTTCTGCCGCAGAGCGACGCCGACTGGCAGGCCGAGTTCGAGCGCTACAAACAGATCCCGCAATATGCGGCGCTCAACCCAGACATGACGCTCTTCGGCTTCAAGACGATCTACGAATGGGAATGGACCCATCGCCTGCTCGCGCGTCTGATCGGCGCGGCCTTCATTCTTCCGGCCCTGTGGTTCTGGTGGAAAGGGTTGATCGTCGGGGCGCTGCGCCGGCAATTGCTTGTGGCGACCGGATTGCTGGCGCTTGAGCCGATCGTCGGCTGGTGGATGGTCAGTTCGGGCCTCGCCGAACGGATCGAGGTTTCGCAGGACCGGCTCGCCACCCATCTGCTCATCGCGGCGGCGACCTTCGTCACGCTGATTTCCGCCGCCGTCGGTCTCGCGCCGCGCCAGCCCGAGAAAGCGGGCCGCGGCTTCGCCGCGATTGCGGCCATACTCACCGGACTGATCTTCGTCCAGCTTGGCCTCGGCGCTTTGGTCGCCGGCCTGCGCGCCGGCTACACCGACAACACCTGGCCGCTGATGGACGGCAAATTTCTGCCCAACGGCTTGTTCGGCATGACGCCATGGTTTGCCTCTGTCGTCGACGACGTGACGACGGTTCAGTTCGATCACCGCGTCCTCGCTTACCTTGTCGTCATCCTCGCGGTCGCGCAGGCGGTCGCCGCAGCGCTCTCGCGCGGCCTTTCATCGCCGCTCGCCCGGCGCACCGGCGCGCTCGCCTATCTGGCGCTGCTGCAGGCGCTGCTGGGGGTCGCAACGCTGATCCTGGTGGTGCCAATTCCGCTTGCGCTCATCCATCAGGCGATGGCGCTGGCGCTACTCGGGGCGGCGGCGGCGCATTGGCGCGTCACCGCCCTGGCGCAGGCGGCCCAATGACCCCGGCGCGTCGTCGCGCTTTCGCGTGAGCGCGCGCTTCGCCGTCGCTTTCGAGGCGGTCGCGAAGCGGCTGCGCGCCGCAGCGCGCTCCCATGAATTGACGTTGGTCGCCATCGCGACGCTGGTCGGCGTCGCCGCCGGCCTCGGCGTTGCGGCGATGACGGCGATCGCCGAGGTCGCCCATGTCGTCTTTTTTGGCATTCCCTTCGACGTGCGTCTGAGCGCCGCCGCGCGCGTGACGCCGCTGGCGGCCCTGACCGTGCCGGTGGTCGGCGGTCTGGCGATCGGCCTCAGCGAATATTGGCGCCGCCGCGCGAAACGACGTTCGGCGGTCGACCCTGTCGAAGCCAACGCCTTGCATGGCGGCCGCATGGGCCTCCGCGAAAGCCTGTTCCTCGCCGCGCAGACCGTCGTCTCAAATGGCTGCGGCGCGTCGGTCGGCCTCGAATCCGGCTATTCGCAAATCGGCGCCGCGCTGGCCTCGCGCTTCGGCCTCGCCCTAAAACTGCGCCGCCAGGACCTGCGCACGCTGGTCGGCTGCGGCGCGGGTGCCGCGATCGCCGGCGCCTTCGGCGCGCCGCTGACCGGCGCCTTTTACGCGTCCGAATTAATCATCGGCGCCTATTCGCTGGCGAACGCGGGGATGATTTTCGCCGCCTCGCTCGCCGCTTCGCTCACCACAAGGGCCCTGATCGGCTCGCCCTATGACATTGTCGCGCCGCCCGTCGCGTCGCTCGATCTGCGCAATCATCTTGCGCTGGTCGTGCTGGGGCTGATCGCCGCCGCGATCGGCGTCGCCTGGATGCGCACCGCGGCGCTGGTCGAGCGGGCCTTCAAGAAAAACCCGCTGCCGGCCTGGACCAACCCGGCGATCGGCGGCCTGATCCTCGGCGCAATGGCTTTGGTCTCGCCGCAGATCCTCGGCGCCGGCCATGGCGCGGCCGGGCTCGACTTCCGCCTCGATCTTCCCGCCGCCATGCTGCTCTGGTTGCTGGCGCTCAAGCTCTCGGCGAGCCTGATCTCGCTGGCGAGCGGCTTTCGCGGCGGCATGTTTTTCGCCTCGCTATTCGCCGGCGAATTGCTCGGCAAGCTTTATGGAATCGGGCTGGCCGCCTGGGCGCCGGGCTTCGCGCCCGACCCGACCACCTGCGCCATGGCGGGCATGGGCACGCTCGGCGCGGCGGTGGTCGGCGGGCCGCTGACCATGACCTTCCTGGTGCTGGAGAGCACCGGCGATCTCAGCGTCGCCGGCGGCGTGCTGGCCGCCTCGATCGCCGCCACGCTCGCGGTGCGCGCGACGTTTGGCTACTCCTTCGCCACCTGGCGATTGCATCTGCGCGGCGAGACGATCCGTAGCGCGCAGGATGTCGGCTGGCTGCGCGATCTCACCGTCGGCAAATTGATGGCCGGCGCGCCGCCGACGATTTCGGCTGGGGCGAGTTTGCGCGCCTTCCGCGAAACCTTTCCGCTTGGCGGCGCACATGTCGTCGTCGCGGTCGACGAACAAGGCCGTTATGCCGGCCTTATTCAGACCGCCGAAGCCCATGCCGCGTCGCTGGAGAGTGCCGAGGCGGACGAGACGGTCGCCGCGCTGGCGCGCTTGGCGACGACGCGCCTCCATCCCGATCTCGACCTGCGCTCGGCCTTGACGATTTTCGACGAGGCGGAGACCGACACGCTGGCGGTCGTCGACCGGACCAGCGATGTCGCGCTCGGCACGCTGAGCGAAGCCTATGCGGCGCGCCGCTACGCCGAGGGCGTCGACAGCGCCGTGCAGGGGGCGCTGGGCGGAGGTTAGCGGCGAAAGCCCCGGGCCTAGCGCGCTTCGGCGTCGAACAGGATCGCGCGAAGCGGAGCCCGGCCATTGACGAGCGCGCGCTCGCTCAAAGCCGCCTGCACCTTGGGGACGAGCTCAAGCGGATCCTGCCCGCGCCCGCGGATCTGATCGGCCAGCGGGCTGCCGAGCACGAAAGCCGCGGCGAAGGCTTGGAGATCGTCGACCGGCGCCAGAAGCTCGACGACATCGATATGGATATCGCCAAACTCCGCACCCTGCAGCGAGACGACGATCGGATCGATCTTCCCGTAGCCGTAAGGAATCTGCAGAAACGGCGGCGGATCGATTTTGAACGTCGCGCTCAAAAGCTCGCCGACAACGCGCGGGCAGGGGTTGAACGCCGGATTGTCGAAAACGCTGAAGAGATAGTGGCCGTCCACCCGCAAGAGCCGGCGAATCTCGCGATAGGACTTGTCCTTGTCGGGGAAAAACATGACCCCGAACTGACAGACTACGACATCGAAGGCGCCGTCCGGGAATGGCAGGCTCATCGCATCCGCAACTTGAAACTCCACCGTCTCGTCGGGCCGGAATTTCGCTTTCGCCACTTCCAGCATGGTGGCGCTCAAATCGGTTGCGACCAGCGACGCGCCAGCCGGCAATCGGTCGCGCAGCAGGCGGGTGACGATCCCCGTGCCGGCGGCGGTTTCCAATAGGTACTCGGGCCGATGCGCGGCGGCGCGCCGCGCGATCAAGTCGCCATAGCCGGCGAACAGCACCGGGCCGAGTCCACGGTCATAGTGTTGCGGGATGCTGGCGCCGGCAAAGCGGGTGAAATTGTCCCTGTCCGGCTGGCCCTTTGCTTCGCTCATGGCCTGCGTTCCTTGTCGTCGGCGCTTACGCCAGGGCTTGATCCAGATCCGCGAGCAGATCGGCGACATCCTCAAGGCCGATCGACAGGCGCACGACCTCCGGGCCAGCGCCGGCGGCGATCTTCTGCGCTTCCGCAAGCTGGCGATGGGTGGTCGAGGCCGGGTGAATGACTAGCGAACGCACGTCGCCGATATTGGCGACATGCGAGAAGAGCCTCAGCCTGGCGACCAGCGCAACGCCTGCCTCATAGCCGCCGTTGACGCCGAAAGTGAGGACGCCGCCCGCGCCCTTGGGCGCATAGCGCTGCGCGAGTTCATAATAGCGGCTCTCCCGCAGGCCGGCGTAGGAGACCCAGCCGACGGCGGGGTGCGCGGCGAGATGGCGCGCCACCGCCAGCGCATTGTCGCAATGGCGCTGCATGCGCAGCGACAGGGTCTCGATTCCGGTCAGAATGAGAAAGGCGTTGAAGGGCGAGATCGCGGGGCCGAGATCGCGCAGGCTCAGCGCCCGGCAGGCCATGGCGAAACCGAAATTGCCGAAGGTCTCGGCGAGCGTCATGCCGCCATATTCGGGCCGCGGCGCCGATAGCATCGGATAGCGCGGGTCGCCCAGCCATTCGAAGACGCCGCCGTCGACGATGATTCCGCCCATCGAATTGCCATGGCCGCAGAGATATTTCGTCGCGCTATGGACGACGATGTCGGCGCCATGTTCGACCGGCCGGATGAGATAGGGCGAAGCCAGCGTGTTGTCGACGATCAGCGGGACTTTCGCCTGTTTCGCGATCGCGGCGAAACCGGCGATGTCGGTGACGACGCCGCCGGGATTGGCGATCGACTCGACGAAGATCGCCTTGGTCTTGTCGGTGATTGCGCCCCGCACGGCGCCGAGATCGTCGGGATCGGCCCAGCGGACATTCCAGCCGAAATTCTTAAAGGCGTGATTGAACTGGTTGATCGAGCCGCCATAGAGCTTGGTCGAGGCGACGAATTCGTCGCCCGGCTGCATCAGCGTGTGAAAGACGACCATTTGCGCTGCGTGGCCGGAGGCGACGGCGAGCGCCGCCGGCGCGCCCTCGAGCGCGGCGACCCGCTCCTCCAGCGCCGCCGTCGTCGGGTTGGTGATGCGGGTGTAGATGTTGCCGAAGGCCTGCAGGCCGAAGAGCGCCGCGGCGTGGTCGACATCATCGAAAACAAAGGCGGTGGTCTGATAGATCGGCGTGACGCGCGCCCCCGTCGTCGGGTCGGGCCGCGCCCCGGCATGGATCGACAGGGTCGAAAATCCCGGCTCGTCGGCGGCGGTCATGGCGTCTCCCTTTGCCTGGCCATGGTGGCAAATTCAGGCGGGCAGGGGAAGCGAAAGGGGCCGGCGAGCCTCTCCCGCGGCTTTCGGTTGACGCAACGGGCGCGCCGCCCCACCATCACGCCATGTCGCGCCCGCGGCCGAAATTCGAAATCACCCCCGACATTCTGCTTCGGGCCTATTCTGTCGGGCTCTTTCCAATGGCGGAGAGCCGCGAGTCTCAATCCCTGTTCTGGGTTGAGCCCGAGGCGCGCGGCGTGTTTCCGCTCGATCGGCTCAAAATCTCGCGCAGCCTCGCCAAGGCCGTGCGCTCTGACGTGTTCCGCGTCGTCGCCGATCGCGATTTCGCCGCGACGATGATGGGCTGCGCGGCGCGCGACAAGACATGGATCAACGCGGAAATCCTGCGCGTCTATGGCGAGCTTTTCGCGCGCGGCCACGCCCATTCGATCGAGGTCTATCAGGAGGGCGCGTTGGTTGGCGGCCTCTATGGCGTCAGTCTCGGCGCGGCGTTTTTCGGCGAGAGCATGTTCCATGTCGCGCGCGACGCCTCGAAAGTCGCGCTGATCCATCTGGCGGCGCGCCTACGGCGCGGCGGGTTTCGGCTGCTCGACGCGCAATTCGTCACGCCGCATCTTGCCGGGCTCGGCGCGATCGAGATCACGCGGGAAGACTATCGGCGGCGGCTGGCGGCGGCGGTGGATCAAACCGCCGATTTTTCAGCTTGGCCGCCGGAAATCGCGATGTCGGGCCGGGAGGCGTTGAGCGCGGCGACTGCCGAAAATGACGGCACGAACATTGCTTCCCTCTAAGAAGCAAGGACTTATAGGACGCGAAGCAGCGGAGCGGATCGGTATGGAGCCCGGCGGGGCGTTCGATGAAATGGGCTTCGGCGCCGAAGGCCCGCGGTCGCTATACCGCCATATCGCCCGGTGGCTGGAGGAGACACCGCCCGATGTGCTGGCCTCGCGCCGGGCTCAGGCGGAATATATGTTTCGCCGCATCGGCATCACCTTTGGCGTCTATGGCGACAAGGACGCGGCGGAGCGGCTGATCCCCTTCGACATCGTGCCGCGCGTCATCTCGCGCGCCGAATGGAAGTTCCTCGAAAAGGGGCTCGTTCAGCGCGTCACCGCGCTCAATCTCTTTCTTAAGGATGTTTACGGCGCGCGCGCCGTGCTCAAGGAGAAGATCGTCCCCGACGAGCTAATCCTGCGCAATCCGAGCTACCGGCCGGAAATGATCGGCCATCGTCCGCCCCATGATCTATGGGTGTTGATCGCCGGCATCGATATCGTGCGCGTCGGCGAGAGCGAATTCTATGTGCTGGAGGACAACGCCCGCACGCCGTCGGGCGTCTCCTACATGCTGGAAAACCGCGAAGTGACGATGCGGCTGATGCCCGATCTCTTCGCGCGCCACCGCGTCGCGCCGGTCGACGATTATCCCGACCAATTGCTCGCCTGCCTGCGCTCGGCGACGCCGCGCGCCGGCGCCGAGGCGACGATCGTCCTGCTGACGCCCGGCGCTTACAACTCGGCCTATTACGAACATTCGTTCCTCGCCGATAAGCTCGGCATCGAGCTGGTCGAGGGGCGCGATCTCTTCGTCGATCGCGACGTCGTCTATATGCGCACGACGCTTGGGCCGCGCCGGGTCGACGTCATTTATCGCCGCCTCGACGATGAATTCCTCGATCCCGTGGCGTTTAATCCGGATTCGATGCTCGGCGTTCCTGGCCTGCTTGGCGCCTATTTGGCGGGCACTGTGACGCTCGCCAATGCAATCGGCACCGGCGTCGCCGACGACAAGGCGATCTATAGCTATGTTCCTGATCTGGTGCGTTTCTATCTCAACGAGGAGCCGCTGTTAAAAAACGTCCCGACCTATCGTTGCCGTGAGCCGGAGGCGCTGAAATTCGTGCTCGCGCGACTCGATCAGCTGGTGGTCAAGGAAGTCAATGGCTCGGGCGGCTATGGCATGCTGGTCGGCCCGCATGCGAGCGCCGCCCAGCGCGAACTCTTCGCCGGCAAGCTGAAGGCCGATCCCAATAATTATATCGCCCAGCCGACGCTCGCGCTGTCGACCTGTCCGACTTCCTTCGATACCGGCGTATCGCCGCGTCATGTCGATCTCAGGCCCTTCGTGCTGAGCGGCGCCGATGGGGTGCGGATCGTACCGGGCGGCCTGACCCGGGTGGCGCTGAAGCAGGGCTCTCTGGTGGTCAATTCGAGCCAGGGCGGCGGCACCAAGGACACCTGGGTCGTCGACGACGATCCCGCGGTCGAGGTCTGACGCCGTGCTGGCGCGCACCGCCGACAATCTCTTCTGGCTCGCCCGTTCGATGGAGCGCGCGGATTTCATCGCCCGCATGATCGAAGCGACGATGCGGCTCGAATATATGCCGCGGCCCGGCGTCGACGATCCCGCCGTCGAATGGAGCGGCGCGCTCAATGCGGCCGGCGCATTTGAGGTTTTCGAGGCGACCCATCAGGCGGCCGACGAAGCGAGCGCGATCGACTTTCTCACCTTCGAGCGCGCCAATCCCTCCTCGATCTGCAATTGCCTCGAGAACGCGCGCGCCAACGGGCGCGCGGTGCGCACCGCGCTGACGGTCGAAACCTGGACGGCGATCAACGACGCCTGGCTCGAACTCAAACGCTTCGAGGCGACCCGGCGAACCGGACGCAATCTCGATCGCGAGGCGCTCACCCGCTTCCTTGAATATGTCAAAAAGGCTTCGCTGGATTTCGACGGCTCCTGCTACCGCACGATGCTGCGTAACGACGCCTATTGGTTCAATCGACTGGGCGTATTTGTCGAACGGGCCGACAATACGGCGCGTTTGCTCGACGTGAAATATCATCTGCTGCTGCCCTCGCAGGAGTCGGTCGGCGGTTCGCTCGATTATTTCCAATGGATTGCGATCCTGCGCGCCGTTTCCGCGGCGACAGCCTATCACTGGGTCTATCGCGATCGGGTCAAACCCTGGCTGATTGCCGATCTGTTGATCCTGAAACCGGCGATGCCGCGTTCGCTGATCGCCTGCTACGGCGGGATCGATTCCGCGCTTCATTCGCTCGCCCATGAGGACGGCCGGTCGGGCGCCGCGCAGCGCAAGGCGCGCGCGACGCTATCGGCGCTCGAGCGGGCCAATATGGAGGAGATCTTCCAGAACGGCCTGCATGAATTCATCACCGACTTCATCGAAGACAACGCCCGCCTGACCGAGACCATCTCCGAGCAATATTTGTTCGTCTGATCGCGCCGGAACGGACGCATAAGCGAAGCTCACCATGCGTATCGCCATCGCTCACACCACGACATTCGCCTTCGCCCCGCCGGCGCGCGCGCTGGTTCAGAATCTGCGCCTCACGCCGCGCAGTTTCGATTCGCAATATGTGCTGCGCTGGCGCCTTGAGATGGACGTCGACGGCGCGCTGCGTCGTGACGAGGATTCGCTGGGCAATATCGTCCATGCCTTCTCTCATCCGGCGGCGATCGAGCGTTTCTCGGTTTCGGCGGTTGGCGAAGTGGAGACCAGCGACGCGGTCGGCGTCATTCGCGGCGAGGTCGAACCTTTGCCGAGCGCGATGTTCCTGCGCGCCAGCGCGCTCGCCCAGACCAATGGGGCCTTACGCGAATTCGCGCTCGAAGCGGTCGGCGACGCCAGCGATCGCCTCGAGCGGCTGCATCGCCTGATGGACGCGGTGCACCAGACGATGGCCTATGAGCCGGGCGAGAGCGATTCTTACGTCGGGTCGGGCGAGGCTTTCGCGCTGCGGCGGGGCGGCGTCGCCGAATTCGCCCACATTTACATCGCCTGCGCGCGGTTTCTGGAAATCCCGGCGCGTTTTGTCAGCGGCTATTTCGTCGACGAAGGATCGCCGGGGCATGGCTTGTTCGCCTGGGCGGAGGCGGAGGCGCCGGGTCTCGGTTGGGTGGCCTTCGACCCGGTCAACAATCAATGCGCGGACGCACGCTATGTCCGCGTCGCCATTGGCCTCGATGGCCCCGGGGCGACGCCGTTCCGCACCGCCCATTCCGCCGGCGGCGGGGCCAAGGTCGATTCTACGGTCAGGATTCGCCAGGCGTCGGGTCAGGCGCAGAACTAGACCTGACTAACTCCTGCGCGCCCGTTCAGTCGAACCAGGCGTCAACTTGAGTCGCAGCGCCCGTTTCGCGCGCCTTTGGCGCAATCGCTTCCGCCGTCTTCGGCTTACGCGCCGACTTGCGATCGAGCGCCGGGTCGCGGCCATTGGCGACTTCGACCATGATCTTGCGCACCACTTCGCGCGCGTCTTCGAGCGAGATCGCCGCGCAGGAGCCGAGTGGAATGCGCCGGCGGACCCCGGCGCGCGTGTATTGGGCAAGATAGGTTTTGCCGCCGCTCGATGTGACGCGAACGCCGAGCCCGGCCTGCTTGTCGTCGAAGGTCATCTTGTCGCGACGCCCTTCGGGGCAATGAAGATTGGCCAGAAATTCCTCCGTCAGCCGCATGACGTCTCCTTGGTTCGCCGAGCGAACCTCTATGAATCAGTCGTCCCCCGACCCATTCATAACGATTGGTCCGCCAAGCAGAACTAAGAAATCTTTTAATATTCACGAGCCGGCGCGCTCTTTAGCCCGCTTTTGGCCTCGCCGGGCCTGTTTCTACTGGGCAATCGGCCCGCGATCCCCATTCGGCCCAGGAGCCGTCATAGAGGCCGGCGAAACGCCCGCCGGCCTCCTCGACGGCCAGAGCGAGGATGGCGGCGGTGACCCCGGAGCCGCAGGTGGTGGCGATCGGCCGGTCCAGCGCGATTCCCCGCGCGGCGAAAGCGGCGGCCAGCGCCGGACCGCGTTTGAGCGCCCCGTCTATGAGAACCTCGCCGAAGGGCAGGCTGAGGCTGCCGGGGATGTGGCCGGAGCGCAGGCCGGGGCGCGGCTCAGGCGCGCGGCCCTCGAAACGGTCGGACGGCCGGGCATCGATAATTTGAGCCGTTGGCTGTTCCAGCATGCGATGGACTTGTTCGCGCTCGAGGACGAAGGCGGGGTCGAGCTTCGCGGTGAAGCGACGCGGCGCCCTTGTCTCGCTGGATTGCGCGATCGGCCGGGTTTCGCCTCGCCATTTCGGCAAGCCGCCCTCGAGGATGCGGACGTCCTTCGCGCCGAAGGCGCGCAGCGTCCACCACGCCCGCGCCGCTGAGAACAGGCCGTGCGAGTCATAGACGACGAAACGCATGCCGTCGCCGAGCCCCATCGCCCCCATCGCCTCGGCGAATTGTCGCGCCTCGGGAAGCATGTGCGGCAGGCCGCTGGCGCGATCGGCGATGGCGTCGACGTCGAAGAAGACCGCGCCGGGAATATGCGCCTGCTGAAACTCCGCCGCGCCGCTGCGCCCCGTCGCCGGCATGTGCCAGGACGCGTCGATAATCCCGAGATCGGGATCGCCGAGATGGGCGGCGAGCCACTCTGTCGTGACAAAATTCTCACGCGTCATCGGCGAGCATCCGGTCAGACAAGGGCGCGCGGGGCGGCGGCCTGACGCGTCAGCCATTGCGGCGTCGGCAGGCCTTTTTCGCGTAAGAAAACGGGGTTGAAGAGTTTCGAGGCGTAGCGCGCGCCGGAATCGGCAAGGATCGTGACGATGGTGTGGCCGGGGCCGAGTTCGCGCGCCAGCCTGATGGCGCCGGCGATGTTCACGCCCGACGATCCGCCAAGCAACAGCCCTTCCTGTTCGACGAGATCGAAGACGATGCGCAGCGCCTCGCTGTCGGGGATGCGATAGGCGAAATCGACCGGCGCGCTGTCGAGATTGGCGGTGATGCGGCTTTGGCCTATGCCCTCGGTGACCGAGGAGCCTTCGCTCTCGAGCTTGCCGCAGGTGTAGTAGGAATAAAGCGCCGCCCCGTGGGGGTCGGCGAGCGCGATTTTGACCCGCTTGTCACGCTCCTTGAGCGCCAGAGCGACGCCCGCCAAAGTGCCGCCGGTGCCGACCGAGCTGACGAAACCGTCAACCCGGCCCTGCGTCTGCCACCAGATTTCCGGGCCGGTCGTCTCATAGTGTCCGCGGCGATTGGCGACATTGTCGAACTGATTGGCCCAGACCGCGCCTTTCGCATCGCTTTTGGCAAGCAATTCCGCCAGTCGGCCCGAATACTTCACGTAATTATTCGGGTTGGAATAGGGGACGGCCGGCACCTCGACGAGTTCGGACCCAACGAGGCGCAGCATGTCCTTCTTTTCCTGCGTCTGGGTGTCGGGAATAACGATGACGCTGCGAAAGCCGAGGGCCGAGGCGACCATGCCAATGCCGATGCCGGTGTTGCCGGCGGTGCCTTCGACGATCACGCCGCCGGGGCTCAGTTTGCCCTGCGCCATCGCGTCGCGAATGATCGCCAGAGCGGCGCGGTCCTTGACCGACCCGCCGGGGTTCATGAATTCCGCTTTGCCGAGGATCGTGCAGCCGGTCGCCGTCGAGGCCGCTCTCAATTTGATGAGCGGCGTGTTGCCAATGGATTCGATGACAGTAGGGCTGAAGGGCATGCTTTCCTCTCTGAGCGAACGGCCCGGCGAGCCACTGACTAACCCCGAACGCGGCCGCTGGCGAGACGGTTCGCAAGCCTCTTGCGACGTTGGTCATCAAGAGGCCGCTTTTTTCCCCCATCGCCTTGACAGCGGACCGTGATTTCGGTCCAGTTCTCTCATCACGCGATTGTGATATGTGGCGTTGAAATGACAAGTCTGCCGCCGATTTCGTTCGAAAAGCTCCGTTCAGCGTCGGTCAGGGTCAGTTCCGCGATCGCCTCGCCGACAGTCTCGCCGATGGCGGCGTTTCGCGACAAGGCGCTGCGCCTGTTCTTTCTGCGCGGCCTGCTGTCGCCATTCGTCGCCGCGCGCTGGGCGGGCTTCATCCGCGCTTACCACCGCGCTTTCGACGCCGAGCCGCCGGTCTCGCGGGTGCTCGCCAAACCCGTTCGCAGCTATGTCGATGCGCGCCTCGGTCCGGCGAGACGGCTCGATATGCTTCGCACGCATTACAATCTGCTGCGCGGCGCCGTCTCGCCCGACGCCCTGCGTCGCTTGTGCTCCGGCGAAGCGATTCAAATCGTCGAGCTGGAGGCGCGCAAAGGCAATCGCTATCGTCTTGTCATCGCCGCTTCCGTGGCGGTTTCGATGCAGCGCGAGGGCGAGCTCGCGTTGTATCTCGTCAAGCGCGGCGCGCGGACGCCGGTGAGCCGAATATCCCTGGCCTTGGGCCTCGTCCAGGGCGGCGCCGCTGTAATGATTGGCGGTCTGCAGGGCCCCGGCGCCGGCCATAAGCGCGATGTGATCGACGCGACGCGCGAACTCCATGGCTTGCGTCCCAAGGACGCAACCCTGCTTGCCGCGCGCGCCCTCGCCAACGCCCTGGGGGCAGGTTCGGTGCAGGCGGTCGCTGACCGCGTTCATGTGCTGAATCGGCTGCAGGACCTCTCCAAACATGCCGACTACGATTCCTATTGGCGAGAGCGCGGCGCGACGTCGGGCGGCCCGCTCGGCTTCGTCTTCCCGCCGCTTGCCGCGCCAGCTGAGCCCGGCGGCGCGCGCGAGGCCGTGAAGTCGGCGATCGTCTCGGGGATCGAGCGTTTCGTGCGCGAGCACGGCGCCGTCCGCTCCGGCGGCAATCCGTCGATTGCCGCTTAGAGCCGCCGCGGTTGCAAATGTTTTTTCTCGCCTCGAAGGCGCTCTGGTTCTTTGCCGCGCCCAGCGCGCTGCTGATCCTTGGCGCGCTCTGCGGGCTTGCCTTTGCTCGTGGTCGCGGCGGGCGCGCGCTCGCTGCGATCTGTCTCGCGCTCATGTTGCTGATCGGCCTCGCGCCGGTCGGCGCAGCCTTGCTGATCCCGCTCGAGGATCGCTTCCCGCCGCCGCCGGCCGATATGGCGGCGCCCTATGGAATCATCGTTCTCGGCGGCACGATCGACGACGAGCTGAGCCGGGCGCGCGGACAGGCCACGCTCGACGAAGGCGCAGGCCGACTTATTGAAGCCGCGATCCTCGCCAGACGCTTTCCCGCCGCCAGGATCGTCTACACCGGCGGCAGCGCCTCGCTCATCGGGCGCGAGTCCACCGAAGCCGAAGAGGGCCGCAAATTATTGATCGCGCTCGGCGTCGATGAAGTGCGCATCGCGCTTGAGACGCGCTCGCGCAACACCGACGAAAATGCGCGCTTCACGGCGGCGCTCGCTCATCCACAACCGGGTCAAACCTGGCTGATCGACACCTCGGCCTATCACATGCCGCGCGCGATGGGCCTGTTTCGCAAGGCGGGTTTCAAGGCGGTCGCTTATCCGGTCGATTATCGCACCGCCGGCGGCGCGGCCGAATGGCGGCTGAACGTCAACTTGCCGCGCGGATTGCGGCTGTTCGATCTCGCCGTCCATGAGTGGATCGGTCTTGTCGCCTATCGTCTCAGCGGGCGGATCGACGACTGGTTTCCGGCGCCCTAGGGGCTCACTCTACGTTCGGCGCGCCGAGGCGATAGACGCCGCGGAAGTCGGCGGGATCGACCGGCTTTCCCTTGCGATAGATGACCAGCCGGCCCGCTTCGGCGAGCCGCACGGCGACGGCGCGCACATTTGGCAGATGGGCGCGCCAGGCGAGCGAATCCTCGCCAAGCGCCGCTGCATAGGCGGCGGCGGCGTCGGTCGGCGCGATCGTGCGTCCGTGGCGCGCTTCTGCGGCGAGCGCCAGGATAACGCTCTCCAGCGAAGGCGAATCGGGACTATCTGGCGGCTCGGTCATTGCGGCCTCTTGGGACGGGCGCGCCGCGCGGTCAAGGCGCGGGCCGGCGCGCTTGACACTCCATCTTGAGGACCGCAGGAACGACGGAAGCTGTCGCGAGAGGGAACGCCATGGCGCCGCTGAAACTGATCGTCGCCAACAAGGCCTATTCGTCCTGGTCGCTCAGGCCGTGGATCCTGCTTGCGCATTTCAAGATCCCGTTCGAGGAGACGGTGATCCCGCTCGACACGCCGCAAACCCGCGACTTGATCCTCGCGCATTCGCCGACCGGCAAATGTCCGGCGCTGCGCGACGGGGCGATCACGGTCTGGGAGTCGCTGGCGGTGATCGAATATATCGCCGAACGCTACCCCGAGAAGGCGATCTGGCCGCGCGGCAAGGCGGCGCGGGCGCAAGCCCGATCGCTCAGCGCCGAGATGCACGCCGGCTTTCAGGCGCTGCGTCAGCACTGCCCGACCAATTTTCGCCGACCGGTGCGCAAAATCGCGCTCACCGAGGCGGTCGAGGCCGATGTGGCGCGGATCGAGCAGGCCTGGGCGAGGGCGCGCGGCGAATTCGGCAAGGCCGGGCCGTTCCTCTTCGGCCGTTTCAGCGCCGCCGACGCGATGTTCGCGCCGGTGGTCAACCGTTTTCACACTTACGACGTTCCGGTCTCGCGCAAGTCGCGCGACTACATGAACGCCATCATGGCGCTGCCGGCCTGGAAGGCCTGGATCGCCGACGGCGAGGCGGAAGAATGGCGGGTCGAGAAATACGAAGCGGTCTGACGCAACTGTTCACCGACCTGTTTCCGGGTCGGCCGCGCGCGCGGGTGCGCTCGCTCGCCGGGCGGCGCATCATCGCCGAGGGGCTCGAACACAGCTTCTGGAAGGATTTCTATTTCAACGCCATGACGGCGACCTGGCCAGCCTTTTTCGGCGCGCTGGCGGCCGGCTTCATCGCGCTCAATCTGCTGTTTGCCTGTCTCTATTGGCTCGGCGCCGATCCGATCGCCAATGCGCCGAAAGGCGATTTCTCGGATCTCTTCTTCTTCAGCGTCGAGACCAGCTCCACGGTCGGCTATGGCGACATGCATCCGCAGAGTTTCTACGGGCATGCGGTCGCCACCTTTGAGGGTTTCGTGGCGATCGTTTTGATCGCAATGATGACCGGCCTGACCTTCGCCCGCTTCTCGCGGCCGCGCGCGCGGCTCGTCTTCGCCCAGCATCCGGTCATCGCCGAACATGACGGACAGCCGACGCTGATCTTCCGTCTCGCCAATGCGCGCAACGCCTTCATCTCCGAGGCGACGGCGAAACTGTGGATGCTTGGCGCCACCATCTCCCTGGAGGGCCGGCGTTTCGTCGGCTTCCGGCCGCTGCGGCTGCTGCGGAGCGAGAACCCGGCCTTCGCGCTGAGCTGGACGCTCTTCCATCCGATCGACCAGGACAGTCCGCTATTCGGCATTCCATTGGACGAACTTGTCGCCGGCGACAGCAATTTCGTGTTGGTGATCTCCGGCTATGACGACACCTCGGCGCAGATCGTGCGAAGCCGCGCGACCTTTTCCGCCCGCGACCTGCGGCCGGGGCATGAATTCGTCGATATCCAGAGTCTCGACGAGAATGGCGTACGGCGGATCGATTACGCGCGCATCCACGACACCCGTCCGATTGACCAGACGCCGGCCATCGCCCCTTAAGAATTTGACCGGACGAACGTGGACGCTCGGCGCGCCGTGTGCGAAAATTCATGCGGCAATTCGGCAGGCGCTGTCGGCCGATGCGCAACGCGACGGAGCCCTGCGATGACCGAGATCGTCGCCGTTCCCAAGACAAAGGCGAAGGTCGAGACCGAACGGCCGCGCCTTCACAAGGTGATCCTGTTCAACGACGACTATACGCCGCGCGAATTCGTCGTCACGATCCTCAAATCCGAATTCCGCCTTCCTGAAGCGCGGGCGCATGCCGTCATGCTGACCGCTCATCAGCGCGGCGCCTGCGTAGTGGCGGTATTCGCCCGCGATATCGCCGAGACCAAGGCCGCCCGCGCCACCGAGGCCGGCGCGGCGAAAGGTTACCCGCTGCGTTTCGACACCGAACCGGAGGAATAGGCGGGGAATTGTCGTGTGGGGACAAGTTTTCTCGCCCCTTCGCCCGCGCTGGCCGATCTGCGATAAGGCGAGGATGGCCCTCAATCTCGTCAAGCTTTGCGTCGGCGCCGAGTCGATCGCCGATCTCGAGGAATGGATCGCGGAGCGCGTCGCCGAGCGGGTGGCGCGCGGCGAGCCGGCGCGTAGCGCCCATGTGACGCGTATGGGGCCCAAGCGCGCCGAAGAGCTGGTCGACGGCGGCTCGCTCTATTGGGTGATCCGAGGATTAATCTCATGCCGCCAAAAGCTGCTGTCGGTCGAGCCCTTCACCGACGCCGACGGCATCGGCCGCTGCCGGCTGTGGATGAACCCCGAAGTGATCCCGGTCGCGCCACGGCCGATGCGCGCCTTTCAGGGCTGGCGATATTTTGCGGCCAAGGATGCGCCGCCCGATTTGAAAGCCGGCAGGGCGGGCGCGGCGGCCATGCCGGAAGACTTGCGGCGCACGTTGAGCGAACTCGGCCTGTTGTGAGGGGGAGCGACCGGACTTGCAGTGGGGCCCATAGCGCACGATCTTGAGCGCCTGAGATCGTCAGCGCGAGAGGCGCTCTGTGGGCAAAGACAATAGCGACGACGGCTCGCGTGTGCCGCAAGTCGCGCGCCAAAGCGGCAAAGTCGACGCCTTCGTCGAACTGGCGCGCCGGACGCCGTCGCCGACAGAGGCCGGCGGGCGCGGCCGCTTGATCTTCGCGCTCGACGCCACAATGAGCCGCCAGCCGACCTGGGATCTGGCGCAGTCGCTGCAGGGGCGAATGTTCGAGGCGGCGGCGGGACTGGGCGGCCTTGCCGTTCAGCTCGTCTATTTTCGCGGACTGGCCGAGTGCCGCGCGACGGGCTTCGTCTCGGGCGGCAAGGGGCTTGCTGATTTGATGAGCCGCATTTCGGTGCGCGCCGGAAACACGCAATTGCGGCGCGTGCTCGCCCATGGGCGCGACGAGGCGCGTCGCGCTCCCGTCGGCGCGCTCATCTTCATTGGCGACGCGATGGAGGAGAACATCGATCCGCTGGGCGCCGCCGCCGGCGAGCTGGCGCTTGCCGGGGTCAAGGCCTTCATGTTTCAGGAAGGCGACGACCCGGCGGCGCGAACGGCGTTTCGCGAAATCGCCCGCGTGACCGGCGGCGCCTATGAGCGCTTCGACGCCGGCGCGGCGGCGCGGCTGGAATCGTTGCTTCGCGCCGCAGCGGCCTATGCTGCCGGCGGCTGGCCGGCGCTGGAGGCGCAGGCGGGCGGCGACCGGACGGCAAGAGCGCTGCTGGAACAGATTCGCGGGACGTGACAATAGGAAGCGCCGCCCGTCAGCGGCGGGGATCTTCAGGGTTCATGCCGAGCCTCATCGCCGGAATTATCGCGGTCTATCTCGCCTGGGTGGCGACCCGACGCTTCACGCAACTCTCGCCTGTCGCGGCAGCGAATCTCTTGCGGCGACTCGGCGCGGCGGCGGCCGTCGTCGTTGCGCTGGTGCTTCTGCTGCGCGGCAATATCGGCGGCGCGATCACGCTCGGCGCCTTCGCCTTCAGTCTCGGCCTGTGGGGCGGACGCGGGACGCTCGCCTCCGCCTTCAATGCGCTTGGCGGCGGCGCCCGGGCACGGCGCCCGGCGAGCGCTCATTCGGCTTCGATTGAAATGCGCCTCGATCCGACAACCGGCGTCATGAGCGGGCGCGTTCTTGCCGGTCCATTGCAGGGGCGCGATCTCGACACCTTGACCCGCGCCGATTGCCTGGCGCTTCGCCAGGATTGTCTGCGCGAGGATCCGGAAGGCGCGCGTCTATTGGAGACGTATCTCGACCGCCGGTTTGCCGGTTGGCGTCAGACAGACGAGGGTCAGGGCGAGCCGGGGCGGGGGCGGAACGCTGGCGGCCAGACGATGACCCGCGACGAGGCGTACGAGGTCCTGGGCCTGCCGCAGGGCGCGGGCGCCGAAGAAATCATTCGGGCGCATCGTTCGCTCATGAAGAAGCTTCATCCAGACCACGGCGGCTCGACCGCTCTCGCCGCGCGGGTCAACCAGGCCAAGGACATCTTGCTGCGACATGGCTGATGGCCCTCAGTCGTGCGCTGCGAAGCAGGGGATGCCGCTCTTCTTCAAAGAGCGGCAGGCGGTCTCGGCGCCGGCGGAGTCGAGGCCAGCGAAACGGGCGCGGTAAAAGATGTCGGAGCCCTTGCCGACTTTCTCGGTGAAGGGACGCGCCGCGCCGAGCTGGGCGCGAGCCTGAGCGCGCGCCCGCGTCAGCAGCGCATTGGCTTTGTCGTCATCGTCGGACGTTCCGATCTGAATGATCCAGCCGCCGTGGTCAGGAGCGCTTGGCGCGCTTTCGAGGGCGACCGGGGTCGCTTTCGCCGGCGCTGCTTCCGGCGGGGTTGGCGGCGCGACTGCGCGCGGCTTGCCGGCGTCGGCGCCGTCAGGGCCTTTCACCCATCCGAGCGCCTGGGGCGAAGCGTCGGCCACCAGATTTGGCGCCGGGCGCGTCGATTTGACCGGCGGGGCGGGAACAACCGCCTCTTCGTCCGAACCGTCGTCGCCTTCTTCGAGCTGGCCGGCGACCGGGCGGGCGGGCGGCGCGGGAACGGCGGCGACTGGCGCGCGGGCGATCGCGAGTTGAAGCGGCAAGTCGGACTTGGGCAAGTCGGCCTTGGACAGATCGGCCTTGGGCGAGGCCGCCTCGGCGATCATCGGCGCGGTATGGCCGCGATCCGACGCCTGGGCGAAATGATCGCGGATCAACCCTTCCATATAGACATCGCGCGCATTGGCGGTGCGTCCGCCCATGACGACGGCGACCAGCGACCGCCCCTCGCGATGCACCGAGGTCAGCAGGTTGAAGCCCGAGGCGCGCGTATAGCCGGTCTTGATGCCGTCGACGCCGTCGACACGACCGAGCAGATGATTGTGATTGCCGATGACCTCGCCCTGATAGTCGAATTCGGCGGTCGAGTAATATTTGAAGTACCGCGGAAAGCGCTCTTCGGTGGCGCGCGCCAGAATGCTCAGATCGCGGGCGGTGGTGATCTGCTCGTCGTTAGGCAGGCCGGAGGCGTTGCGGTAGAGCGTGCGCGACATCCCGAGCGCATGCGCCTTGCGCGTCATCAACTCGGCGAAATGCGATTCATCGCCGCCGATCGCCTCGCCGATCGCCACCGCGACATCATTGGCTGAGCGGGTGACGATCGCCTTGATCGCATCCTCGACCGAGATCGTGTCGCCGGGCTCGAGCCCGAGCTTGGAGGGCTCCTGAGCCGCCGCGTGTTCGGTGATGGGAATCTCGGACTGAAGGGTCAGCGCGCCTTTGTCGAGTTGCTCGAACAATAGATAGAGCGTCATCACCTTGGTCAGCGAGGCGGGATGGCGCGGCGCGTCTTCATTGGCGGCGTAGAGGGTGCGGCCGGAATTGGCGTCGACCACCAGAGCCGCAAAGGCCGGGTCGTCCGCCGCCTGGGCGCGGGCGTAATGGACATAGCGATGGTAGTGGCGCCAATGCGCCTGGGCGGGCAGGGCAAAGGCCCCGCACAACGCAAGCGTCGCGCAAGCTCCAAACGCCATATTGACGTAGCGGAAGGCGGGGGACCGGAAGCGACGCAACGCCATGGACATCCTGTCAAACTGACGCGACGCGACGGCCTCAATCGGCAAGCCGTTGCGCGACAAACACACATCCAGACGGTATGGCGGCGC
>SSMV01000102.1 GCA_004799435.1 Bradyrhizobium sp. | reverse complement strand
TTCGAAGAAGCGATGAGATTGTCGTGAAAATCGAATGAGAATTCTGGGTGGAGGCGCCAGTGTCCGCAACGCAGGCCGTTCAATTCATGCGGGATGCGAACGGCGTCCGGGTCGCCTACGCGGTGGTCGGCGACGGACCACTCGTCCTCTGTCCGGCGTGGTGGGTCAGCCACGTAGAGCGTGATTGGGAACATCCGGGATTCCGAAACTTCTTCACGCGCCTAGCTGAAGGCTTTCGCGTCGTGCGCTACGACCGTCCAGGCACCGGTTTGAGCGATCGCGACGTGCCGCCGCGAACCCAAGCGTGTGAGGTGGCGTTGTTGGCGGCGATCGCTGACACGCTTGGCGAGCCCGAGTTCTCGATATTCGCCATTTCGTGCGCCGGGCCTGTCGCACTCGCATATGCGGCGGCGCATCCGGCGCGCATTCGTCGATTGTGCCTCTACGGGTCATATGCGAGCGGCTCGGACGCGGCCACGCCGGAGGTCCGCGACGCCCTCTCCGATCTTGTGACGGCCAACTGGGGCTTGGGGTCCACGGCGCTCGCGGCGATATTCTCACCAGGCGCATCGGCCGAGGAAATCGATATCTTTTCTCGCCAGCAAATTGAATGGGCGAGCGCCCCTAAGGCGGCGGAATTGCTACGTATGGCGTGTGCGATGAACGCCGTGGATGTGCTCTCGCGCGTGCGGGCTGAGGCGCTGATCATCCACCGGCGAGAGGACCGTTTGATGCCGCTCGAAGCTGGCCGACGACTGGCCGCAGGACTGCCCCACTCGCGCTTCATGACATTGGAGGGTAAGGCGCATCCACCGTGGGTCGACGGCCGCGCGATCGCCGACATCGTTCATTCGTTCCTTGCCGGCAAGGAGCCGCTCGCGCGTGCATCGTCGGGTGACCCAGCAACCGACTGCCTGCTTGACGAGGCCAATCGCGAACTCGTCTTGGAAGGTCGGCCCGTGCCAATCACGCCGTTGGAATACGGCGTGATGCTGACGCTGATCCGCGCGAGAGGACGCGTCGTGGCGCGCGACCAGATGCTTATCGAGGTCTGGGAGACGACGTTTGCCGGTTCGAACAAGGTCGAGGCGGTGGTGCGGTCGTTGCGGAAGAAGCTCGGGACTTTCTCTCCTTCGGTCGAAACGGTGACAGGCCACGGCTATCGATTCAACGGGTGGAAGCAGGGCAACTGATGGCGTCACACGATGACTCTTCATCAAAATCAGTTGACGCCGGAATGGTGTGCAGAGGAGTGGTCGACGAGGAGGGCGCCTCGCGGCAAACATCGAGCCGGCGAATGAGACGGGAAGCCAGGTAATCTCGCCGTGGGGATCATTGTCCTCGTCGAAGGCTTCGAACTCTCGAACCCTCCGAAGAAGCGAGCGGCGCAGTTCGGCCGGCCTCGCCGCGACGCCGGCGGTGAGGACGACCGCGCCGCCGACGAAGGTGCGACGAAAGGCGTCGTTTAGAGCGCGAATCTTGGCGGGAGAATCGGAATCGCTTTTGGACATGGCTGCTCCTTGGTCGGGGCGCGCAAAGAAAACGGGACGCCGAAGGCCCCCGTTTTGGAGAGCGTCTTGCGTCGGAGCGGGCCGGAGGCGCGGCGCGGGCGGGAAGGAGAATTTTGAGAGCTTCGGACGGCGCGACCGAGCAAAAAACATAAACACATGTATGATGTCTCTGTATAGCGCAACTATCAAGTGAATAAAGCGCGTTCCCAATTCAGGGCTTTTGGGCCCGGCTTTCCGCTGCTTCCAGCGAGCGAACGAGCGCGCGCCGCTTGCTAGCCAGTCTGCAGCCAATGACCATATCTGGATTGGTTTAATCGATTAACTAATTGAAATAATTGGCTGGGGCGCCAGGATTCGAACCTGGGGATGGCGGAATCAAAATCCGCTGCCTTACCACTTGGCTACGCCCCAGTGGCGCAAGGTCCGTTTCGGCTCTCGCGCGGCGGGCGGGACCATAGTGCGACGCTCCGGCCCTCGCAACCGCCAGCGCGCGGGTCGCCAAGCCGATTCACAGGCCGGCCCGTGGCTCGCCGGCGACCGGGATCACGTCGACCTCCACCTCGAGTTCGTGGCCGCCCGACGAGAGGATCAGGCCTTCGACCGGCGAAACGTCGGAATAATCCCGCCCGCGCGCCAGCACGATGTGATCGTCTCCGGCGGGGATCGCGTTGGTTGGATCGAGGCCGAGCCAGCCGAAACCGAGACCGCACCATAACGCGACCCAGGCATGGGAAGCGTCCGCCCCGGCGAGCCGCGGTTTGCCGGGCGGCGGGATGGTGCGGATATAGCCGCTGACATAGAGCGCCGGCAGGCCGAGCCCGCGCAGGCCCGATATCATCACGTGAGCGAAGTCCTGACAGACGCCGCGCCGGCGCGCGAAAGCCTCGATGGGCGAAGTCGTCGCGACCGTCGCGCGCGAATCATAGGCGAAGTCAGCCTTGATGCGGCGGGTCAGCTCTTGCGCGGCTTCGTAGATAGGACGGCGCGGCGAAAAGCTCTGCCGCGCATAGGCGGTCGCCGGCGCGAAAAGCGGCGCGAGGCGGCTGGCATAAATCGCGGTTGCCGGCGAATCCGCTTCGAGCGAAGCCGTCGCCGCAGCGAGCGAGGCGACATCCTCCCACGGCAGGGTGCGCGCGGCGATCGGCGGCGCGGGCCGCTCGACGATGACGCGCGAACGCGCGCGGATCTTCAATTCGCGATGCGGCGTCTCGATCCGCATGTCGAGAACGCGATTGGCGAAAGGATCGGCGCGCTCGATCATCGACAGCGGCGTCGGCGTGACCTCGACCCGCGCCTCGACCACGTGCTGACCGTCGCCCGAGCGCGGCAACAGGCGCAAGACGCAGACATTGACGGCGACCAGCGCGCCGTAGCGATAACGGGTCAGATGCGAGACGTCGTAGATCACGCAAGGCCCGCGGCGGCTTCGGCCCGGGCTTCCGCGGCCCCCTGCAGGAAATAGCGAGTTGCGAGCGAATCGGCGAGCTTGGTCAGCCGCTGTTCGACGGCGAGAATGCCCGAATCATCGATGCGGTCGGCGTATTGCGCCGCGAGTTCGGCGCGCAGCAGCGTCGCCAGCCGGCGCGGCTCCTCGGGCACGCCGTCCTGCTTGAGCGTCGGCAGCGATGCGAGATGCTCGTCGATGAGATTGGCCTGGAAGGCGACCGAACGCGGATTGAAAGGATCGAGAAGCGCCATGTCGCGCACCGGGGCCAGCGCGACGCCGATCAGGGTGCGCGAGCGATAGGTGATCTGCGAGTCGATCAGATCGAGCAGCACGTCGAGCCCATATTCGCTGGCGTCATGGCCGGCGAATTGGCGCGTCAGCCGACAGGTGTTGATCGCGCGTTCGATGCGACGGCCGAGCTCATAGAAGACCCAGCCGGCGCTGCGATTGAAATTTTCATCGAAGACGCCGGCGAGCGCCGCGACCACCGTGAGCGCTTCGTCGATGCAATCGAGCATTTCCGCTTCGCCGAGGCGGCGCTGCGGCGCGTCGGAGATCGTGCTTTCGAGACGGCCGATCAGATGCCACGTCTGCGGCGTCAGACGCTCGCGGATGACTGAGGCCGCGTGGCGCGCGGCCCGCGCGATCGACAGCGCCGAGCCACGGGTCGCCTCGTCGCGCAGCGCCGCTTCCGCCGCCATCGACGAGGGCTCGTCGATCGCCTCGGCGTCGATCGCGCCCCACGCGACCAGCAGCCCCTTGAGGCGCTGAATCGAACGGCGCGAACTGCTGGTCGGCGCATCGGGATCGACCGCGCGCGCGCAGAGACAACGCACCAGACGCAGCGTCGCCTCTTCGCGTTCGAGATAGCGGCCGAACCAGAAGAGATTGTCGGCGGCGCGGCTTGGCAGATTGCCGAGCATGCGCACGATCCGCACGCTCTCGGGGCCGGGCAGGAGGCTGGAGATTTCGACCGGCTTTTCAGCCAGCACCCAGACGTCGGCCGACTCGACCCCTTCGTCCATCGAGACGGCGCGCGCGTCGGGTCTGTCGGAAATCCGGCAGAAGCCGCCGGGCATCACCTTCCAGCCCTGCGGCGTCGCCGCCGCATAGACGCGTAACACGAAGGGGCGCGGGACCAGGTGATCCTCTTCCCAGCGCGGCGTGGTCGAGAGGCGCACCACGTCCTGACCGACAAAATCGACGCCGCGCGCCGCGATTGCTTCGCGCAGCGTGGCGCGCTCGTCCTGCGTAAGTTCGGCGCCGGCGACCGCCGCCCGGCGCGGCAGGCCGGGAACGACATCGGAAAAGGCCCCGGCGATCGCAACCGAGTCGAGATCGGCCAGCACGCGCTCGCGCTCATTAGGCTGGCCGCACCACCAGGTGGCGATGTTGGGGATCGCGAGGTCTTCGCCGATCAGCCGGCGGGCGAGCGCCGGCAGGAAGGCGAGCAGGGCGCGCGATTCGAGCAGGCCGGAGCCCGGCATGTTCTCGACCGCCACGCCGCCGGCGCGGATCGCCTCGATGAGACCGGGAACGCCGATGCGCGAAGCCGCATTGAGTTCGAGCGGATCGCACCATTCGGCGTCGACGTGTCGCCACAACACGTCGCAGCGCTTGAGGCCGGCGATGGTGCGCACGAAGGCGCGGCCGTCGCGCACGACGAGATCGTCGCCCTCGACCAGCAGGAAGCCGAGATAGCGGGCGAGATAGGCTTGCTCCGAATAGGTCGCGCTTAGAGGGCCGGGCGTCAGAATGCCGATGCGCGGTTCGCTGCGCTCGCCGGCCGATTTCAGTCCCGCCCTGAGATCGCGGAAGAAGGGCGCCAGTCGCTCGACGTTCAGCCGACTGTAGAGATGCGAAAAGGCCTGCGACACCACCAGACGGTTCTCCAGCGCATAGCCGGAGCCCGAGGGGGCCTGGGCGCGATCGCCCAGCGCCCACCAGCGCCCGTCGGGGCCGCGGCCGATGTCGACGGCGTAAAGCCGCAGCCATCGCTTGCCGGGTGGCAGGACGCCACGCATCGCCGCGACGAAATCGCGCGAGCCGGCGACCGCGGCGGCCGGCAAAAGACCTTCGGCCACCAGCCGTCCTTCGCCATAAACGTCGGCGAGCACACGATCGAGCAATTCGGCGCGCTGGATCATTCCGCGTTCGATCTGACGCCATTCGGACTCGGGGATCAGCAGCGGCATCCGGCTCAGCGGCCAGCTTCGCTCCGCCGTCTCGCCCTGCACGCGATAGGACATGCCGCGATTGCGGATGCGGCGATCGGCGGCGGCGAAACGTTGGACGATCTCGTCGGGCTCAAGCTCGGCCAGCGCCAGCAGGAGCCGCTCCCAATGCGGACGGCGCGCGCCGTCGGCCCCGATGAATTCATCGGGAGTTCCCGGCAGCGGCGCATAGTCGCGCGTCCACTCGGCGACGCGCGCCTGAGCGTCCTTTCTCGGCGAAGCGGCGGCGCGGGCACTAGCGGGCAATCGGCCTCCGCAGGTCGAGAGTCATCGGAAATTCGCTCGACGACTCGTCGGGGGGGACGGGCGTCGTTCCCCCAGTATGGCCGTGATCGGAAAAGCGCGCCAGCCGCCGCGCCTCCGCCTCATAGGCGTTCACAGGCAGGGTTTCGTAATTGCGTCCGCCCGGATGGCTGACGTGATAGACGCAGCCGCCGAGCGAGCGGCCGTTCCAGCTATCGAGAATGTCGAAGGTCAGCGGCGCGTGGACGCCGATGGTCGGATGCAGGCTCGAGGCGGGGCTCCAGGCCTTGAAGCGCACGCCGGCGACCGCTTCGCCGACGCGGCCCGTCGGCTGCATTGGCGCCCTGCGGCCATTGCAGGTAACGACATGGCGTCCGGCGATCAGGCCATTGGCCTTGATCTGCAGGCGTTCGACCGAGGAATCGACATAGCGCGCCGTTCCGCCCGCCGTCGTCTCCTCGCCAAGCACATTCCACGGCTCCAGCGCCTGGCGGATTTCCATCTCGACGCCGCCATGGACGACCCCGCCGTAAGCGGGGAAGCGAAATTCGCGCTGGGCCTCGAACCATTCCGGCTGAAACGCGTAGCCGGCGCCGGCGAGATCGGCCAACACGCCAAGGAAATCCTCCCAGACGAAATGCGGCAGCATGAAGCGATCATGCAGTCCGGTTCCCCAGCGCACCGGCGCGCCGCGTTGCGGCTCGCGCCAGAACCAGGCGAGCAAGCCGCGCAGCAGCAATTGCTGGGCGAGGTTCATTCGCGCGTCGGGCGGCATTTCAAAGGCGCGGAATTCGACGAGGCCAAGCCGTCCCGTCGCGCTGTCGGGCGAATAGAGCTTGTCGATGCAAATCTCGGCGCGGTGCGTGTTGCCGGTGACGTCGATCAGAAGATTGCGATAGAGCCGGTCAACCAGCCACATCGGCGCCGCCGCGCCCGCCGCGGGCGTCTGCGACAGCGCGATCTCCAGCTCATAGAGCTGATCGTCGCGCGCCTCGTCGAGACGCGGCGCCTGACTGGTCGGGCCGATGAACTGTCCGGAAAACAGATAGGACAGGGAAGGGTGGCGCTGCCAATAGAGGATGAGACTGGCGAGCAGGTCAGGCCGCCGCAGGAAGCCGGAGTCAGCTGGCGTCCGGCCGCCGAGCACGACATGGGCGCCGCCGCCGGTGCCGACATGGCGCCCGTCGGTCATGAATTTCTCGGCCGCAAGCCGCGTCTGCCGCGCCTCGTCATAGAGGGTGATCGTATTTTCGACCGCCTCGCGCCATGAGGCGGCGGGCTGGATGTTGACTTCGATGACGCCGGGATCGGGCGTCACCTTGACCACGTCGATGCGCGGATCGAAGGGCGGCGGATAGCCCTCGATCCTGACCGGCAGGCCGCGTTCGGCGGCGGTCGCCTCGATGATCGCCAGAAGTTCGAGATAATCCTCGAGCGTTTCCACCGGCGGCGTGAAGACGCAGAGCGCGCCGTCGCGCGGCTCGAAGGTCAGCGCTGTGCGCACCGCGTCGGCGGCCGCGACCTGCTCGACCTGGGTTTGCGAAGGCGCGCCGCCGGGCGCGGCCAACGCGATCTGCGGGGCGCGCTTGGCGAGCGTCGACGGAGGCGGCAGCGGCCCGCGCGGCTCGAACGGATCGCGTTCATGGACCTGAGGCCGGTCCTTGGGCTCGACGTGGGGCAGGGATTTCATCGGCAGGCGCAGGCCGATCGGCGAATCGCCGGGCACGAGGAACAGCCCGCCGCGTCGCAGCGGCCAGCGCTCGCTCTTCCAGACGGAGCGCGCCTGCGCGTTCCAGCGTTGCAAGGGCAATACGAAGCCGCTTGGCTGCGACAGACCGCGCGCGAAGGTGCGCATCATGCGCGCGCGTTCCTCGGGGTCGTCGATCTTGGGATCGGACGGGTCGAGATTGACCGGCAGCGCCGATTCTCCGAATACGAAATGCGCCGCGTCCTCATAGGCCGGGACCACGCATTCGGGGCTGACTTCGAGCCGGGTGGCCAAGGCTTGGGCGAAGTCTTGCGCTTGCGCCGCGCTCGGCGGGGCCTCGCCGCCGCCGCCATCAAACAGCGCCGGATTGCGCCACATCGGTTGGCCATCCTTGCGCCAATAGAGCGAAAAGGCCCATCGCGGCAGGCTTTCGCCCGGATACCACTTGCCCTGGCCGAAATGGAGCAGGCCGCCTGGCGCGAAACGCTCGCGCAGGCGGCGGATCAGCGCCTCGGCGCGCTCCTGCTTGTCGCCGCCGACCGCCGCCGTGTTCCACTCCGGCGCGTCCATGTCGTCGGCGGCGATAAACGTCGGCTCGCCGCCCATCGTGAGGCGCACATCCTGGGCGACGAGATCGCGGTCGATCGCCTCACCCAGCGCATCGAGCGAGCGCCAGGATTCGTCGGTGAAGGGCAGCGTCGGGCGTGGCGTCTCCCTGAGCCGCGTCACATTCATCTCGAAGCCGAATTCGACCTGGGCCGGCTCGACCATGCCGACGATCGGCGCCGCGGAACGGTAATGCGGCGTCGCGCAAAGGGGCAGGTGGCCTTCGCCGCAGAAGAGACCCGAAGTCGCGTCAAGGCCGATCCAGCCGGCGCCGGGAATATAGACCTCGGCCCAGGCGTGCAGGTCGGTGAAATCTTCCTTGGTTCCCGCCGGGCCGTCGATCGCCTCGACGTCGGCGCGCAGCTGGATCAGATAGCCGGAGACGAAACGCGCCGCCAGACCGAGTTCGCGCAGCACCTGAACCAGCAGCCAGGCCGAGTCGCGGCACGAGCCGGAGCGCAGCGCCATCGTTTCGTCCGGCTCTTGAACGCCCGGCTCCATCCGTATGACGTAGCGAACCATTTTGTGGATTTCCTGGTTGAGCCAGACCAGGAAGGGGATCGTCCTTTCGCGCCGCGCTTTGGCTTCCTCGACGAAGGGCTTCAGCAGCGGGCCGAGCGGCTCGGGCGCGAGATAGGCGGCAAGCTCGGCGGCAAGCTCCTCGGTATAGGCGAAGGGGACGGTCTCGGCGTAGGGCTCGACGAAGAAGTCGAACGGATTGACGATCGCCAGCTCGGCGGTCAGGTCGACCTCGATGCGGAACTCGCGCGTCGGCTCGGGAAAGACATAGCGCGCCAGCCAATTGCCATGCGGGTCCTGCTGCCAATTGACGAAATGCTGGCTCGGCCGGACGTTGAGCGAATAGCTGAGCACGCGGGTGCGGCAATGGGGCGCCGGGCGCAGGCGGATCGACTGCGGCCCCAGGGCGACCAGGCGGTCATAGGTGTAGTGCGTGACGTGGTGAAGCCCGACCAGAATCGCCAACGCTGTTCCCTTCGTCCGGACCGAGCCGAGATTATCCGTGCAAGGCGCGGGCCGCTCGGCGATATGGCGGCGCCGGGCGCGGAGGTGTCAATTCTAGCGGAATTCACTCCGGTCGCGCCGCCCAAATTGACGGCGCCCGAGGACGCGCAATGGCGTCAAATCCGGCGAAGCGGCGGCCAAGCTTGCGCGGTCACGCGGCATGCGGCAAAAGAAGCGCCAGTAGGAGTGTAGCTCAATTGGTAGAGCACCGGTCTCCAAAACCGGGGGTTGGGGGTTCGAGTCCCT
>SSMV01000101.1 GCA_004799435.1 Bradyrhizobium sp. | reverse complement strand
CGAACCTTGTTGTCAGTGCTTGGGCGCCCTTTTCTTTTCGGGAATGCGACGGCTCGTTTGCGGCGCGACGCGAGGCGACGCCGAGAAGGTCGGATTCGACGAAGGCCCGAGGTCGAGGCGCTGGATACAACATCTGCGAACGCAAGGTCTCTCGGTCGAACGCCATGTTCGGCGTCTAGAGGCGCGAAGCGCGCTTCACGCGTACGTTCAGCGGGGCGGTGCTCCCGATGGTGTCCGACATCCGACAATCCCTTCTCCGTGACCGACGCAGAGCGCCAAGCGCGGCGACGGCAAACTCCCTATTGGGTTCCAGACGCGTTCGTCGACGACCTCGACGCGGCGGAGCTTGCAAGACTTACCCCTGCCTTGGACAAGGAGCTGCGATCGCTGGAGCAACGAACCGGGTGCCATATCGCCGCCTACGTAGGGGGCGATCGGGCGAGCGGGGCAGGCAAGCGTCAGCTCTGTTCCCTGTTCCAGGCCGCCCTTCTCGACTTCGAAGCTTTGTTGGAGATCACATCAGCCGAAACTCGCCACCCTGGTGTTGTCTTCGTCGCATACGCCTGTCCCCTCGTGCGCCGCTGACGACACGCCGGCTAAGAACGCGTCTCGCGCCGCCGCCGGCACAATATCGGCTTTCGAGGAACGACCAATTGCGGCTGAACGGCATCGATGGGCGCATTCCGGTCATCGTCACCGCTCATCCGATCGGTCTGCTCGCGTGTCAGCGCCTCGGCGCTCCTTTTTGCGATACTTGCGGAGCGATTTGACGCTGACCGCTTGCGACAACCGTGCAGCATTGCTGTAGCCGAACGATTTCGTGTATCGCAGTGTGGGCATGACCTAAACGCTCCCGCCGGGGTTCTTCATCGCCGCACTAATCGAATCGCCGATCGAGTTGACAGCGCGACGGAGCGGATCGGCGTCGAGATGAGCGTAGCGGAAAGTCGTCGCCGCCTGGGAATGGCCCAGCAGTTTGCCGACGATGGGCAGACCCATCCCCGCGCCGACGCCGACCGAGGCGAAGCTGTGCCGGAAGTCATGAAGTCGAAACGGCGGCTTGCCATCAGCGCCGTTCAGACCAGCGAGTTCGCGAATGCGATGCCACTGCTGGGTGATGTCCGGCCGCGGCGCATCGGGATCGTTACCGGCGATAACGTAGCGCCCAGCGCGCGGCAGTTCGGAGAGGATGGTCAGCGCTGGCCCGTTGAGCATCACGGTCTTCCTTCCGGTTTTGCTGTCGGCCAGATTGAGCGCCCCTCGCTCGAAATCAACCTCCGACCATTTCAGCTTGAGGATTTCGCTTCGTCGGCAACCGGTGAAAAGCAGCAGCCTGATCGCGCCGATCACAAAGGGAGACACTTCGATCTTTTGACGATCGGCCTTGGCGCGATGTCTGGCGCGCGCCTCGTCAAGATTCGGCTTGAGTTTCCAAACAAGACCACACTGTTCCACCTGACTCAGGGCGTCGGCAAGCCGCTTCATCTCCTCGACGCTTAGGAATCGCTCTCTCTTTTGCGTTTTGTGTTTGGTGGCGGCGCTTCGCGCCGGGTTGAAGCCCTTCATCACAAGGCCGATCTCGCCGGCGTAGCGATAGAGGCTCGAAAGCGTGACCAGCATGTTGTTGGCTGCGGTCGGAGTCGTCTTGCCGACCTTCGCGTGCAATCGCGCAATATCGGCGCTCGTCACCGCATCGAGTTTCAACGAACCGATCGCCGGCACGACCAGCCTGCGCAAATTGTCTGCGTAGAGCCTGCTGGTATTCGGCTTGAGCCGCGGGGGTGAGGCCGCCTCTTCGAGAAACTGCCTGGCGAACTCCGCGATCGTCGGCGTCGCCAAGCGAGCTGCGCGCAGGGCCGCAGGATCCTCGCCCAATCTCACTCGCGCGAGGATTTCCTTTGCCCGAGATCGCGCGGCTTCGGGGGTTGTCTTGCCTGAAACTTCGATCTTGAGTCTGCGCTTTGCGACTTTCCGACCACCTGCCCCGGGCCGATACTCGACAATCCAAGTCTTTAGGCCCGATGGCATGACCCGAACGCCGAAGCCCGTTAAATCTTCATCGAATGTGATATACGGCCGCGCCGCGGGCCGGAGGGCGTCGACAGTCCTCTTTGATAGACGAGCAATCGGCATCTACCTGCTCTGGCAATTTTGTCGCCACCGTGTCGCCACGCGAGGGAAAATCGGGGCAAACTTCAAGAACAATGAGTAACATGGGAATACCGAAATTCAAGTTATTTCAGTCAATTGGTAAGAGCGGGAAAACTTCTGAATACCAATTCTTTGAGTCTTCCAAGCTGAATACGAGGGTTCGATTCCCTTCACCCGCTCCAACACTTAGCTGAAATCGACCGCCGATTTGGCACGGATTTGGCATGGAATCCGTGTCAGACCCGCTTCGCAATCGATCCTGCTGGCAGGCAGAACAGCCGCACGACGCACCGCGGTGATTCGAGCATCGAAACTGAGAACGACCCGCCGCGTCTCCAGATCAAGCTGTCGACGACAAGCTGGATGCTCGCCCTGCACTCTCTGATCCGCTTCATAGTTTCGCGCTGGCTCTAACCGCATAGGGCGGTGATGCGCACTCCGGCAGCGCGAGCATCAGCGAGTCTCTCGATCACGCGAATATATTTGGCCTGGGGTAGCGTCGACTATGTCCGCCGCCGCGACGCCGGCGATGGTTTGCGCCGCCGACAAGTAACGCCCGGCTGCTCGACGCGAGTTTGACAGATGGACCTCAGCCGAGGGCGCGCGATGGATCGAGCTTGCGCACCATGGCGAGCAGCGTTTCCGTTTCAAATGGCTTGGTAAGCCACGCGGTCGCGCCGGCGCCCGCAGCCTCGACCTTCTTCCGCCGCTCTGTTTCGGTCGTCAGGATCACAATCGGTAGCTCGCGGAAGCGTTCGATCGCGCGCAACTTCTTCGTGAAGCCGAGCCCATCGAGCTTGGGCATGTTGAGGTCGGTCACGACCATGTCGGGATTTTCCTGCTCGGCCTTGGCAAGACCGTCCTCGCCGTTGATAGCGTGGACGACCTTGTAGCCCGCCGAAGTCAAAGCGAGCCACATCAGGTTTCGGCTCGTCAGCGAGTCATCGACGATCAGGATTTTGCTCGTCATAGCGCCCCTCCGGCTGCCCTCGCGGCCACGATCGAGCTGACATTCCCCCGATGGCCCCCGTTTCAGGGGAAACGTGCATTGACCGGCGAGTTTTGGCAAGCCGCGCTCGACATGAAGGCCGCCTTCAAATCAGCCTAACATTCTGATGACAATATCGGAGTCGTGGATCGCACGCCGGTAGTCAATGAGCTATCTGGCGAATGCGGACTAACAATGATCTGCCCACGGCGTAGGCCGCGGGGTTCGATTCCCTTCACCCGCTCCAATTGCCGCCATGCGATCCGCTTCGACTGCGACCGACGGGGCCTGGACGCCTTGAACTTGCACAAGGCTCTTTGCTGCGCGTAGATGGTCGCCCGCAAGCGCCGCCGCGGACCCGACCGCCATGCCGCAGACCGCCAGCCCTGGCGTGAAGCCCGCCATCCTCGTCATCGAGGACGAGCGAGGCCTTGCCGAGGAAATCCGCTACGAATTGCAGGCCGAGGGCTATCCCGTAGAACTGGCGGAGACGCGCGCCGAAGGCCTGCGCGCCGCCCGGGCCGGCGCCGCGGCGGTGTTGGTCGTCGACCGCATGCTGCATGGCGAGGACGGGCTGTCGATCCTCACCACCCTGCGTGAGGAGGGCAATGCGACGCCGATCCTCGTCATCAGCGCGCTCTCTTCGGTCGATGATCGCATTCGCGGCCTGAAGGCAGGCGGCGACGACTATCTCGCCAAGCCCTTCGAACTGCGCGAACTCACCGCGCGGGTCGAGGCGCTGTCGCGCCGCGTCGCCGACGCGCGCGCCACGCGTCTGCGCGCCGGGCCGCTCGAGATGGATCTGGTCGAGCGCGCCGTCTGGCGCGGCGAGCGACGCATCGATCTTCTGCCGCGGGAATTCAAGCTGCTCGAATATTTCATGCGCCGGCCTAACCGGATCGTCACCCGGGCGATGCTGCTCGAGGATGTCTGGAATTATCGGTTCCTGCCGCAGACCAATGTTGTCGATGTCCATATCGGCAATCTGCGGCGCAAGATCGACGCCGGCGGCGAGCCGCGGCTGATCGTCAATGTGCGCGCCGCCGGGTTCAAGCTGAATGTGGAAGAATGAACTCCTGCGCAGTCGCGCCTTTCGCCTTGCGCTCGCCTTCGCGCTGGCGATCACGGCGGCCGCAACCGTCGTCTTCACCTTCATCTATCTGCAGATCTCGGCCGCCGCGATCCAGCGCGTCAGCGACCGTCTCGCTTTCGAGGCCGGGCTGGCGCGCAACGAGAGCGACGCCGAACTGCATCTGCGCATCGAGCAACATCTGACCTCGGATTTGCGCCGGCTCGACTTCGTCGGCCTCTATGATTCTTCTGGCGCCGTGCTGCTCGGCGACCCCGCCGCGCTGCCGCCGATTCGCATCGACGGCCGCGCCCATCTCGTTGGCTCGATTCCCGGCCCCGGCGCCGCAAGAGCGGAAGAAGGGATTTTCGTCGCCATAAGGCGCAGCGACGGCTCGATCCTGGCGTTGGGGCGCAGCCTCGCCGAGATCAATGCATTGCGCGAATCGGTGGCGAGCGCGCTTGCCATTTCGCTCGCGCCGACGATCGTTCTTATTCTGGTGATTGGCGCCTTCTTCGCTCGCCGCGCCAATCGCCGGCTCGCCAATATTCACGCGGCGATCGGCGAGATCGTCAAAGGCGACTTCAAGCAACGGCTGCCGGTGTTCGCCGAACTCGACGACGTCGATCTTGTGTCGCGCGACGTCAATCTGATGCTCGACGACATTGCGCGTCTGCTTGAGCAGTTGCGCAATGTCGGCGACGACATCGCCCACGACCTGCGCACGCCCTTGGCGGTGGCGCGGGCCAAGATCGAGCGCGGTCTGGCGCGCGGCGCAAGTCTCGACGATTTGCGCGCGGCGATGGCGGAGGCGCTCGACCATCTCGACCGCGCCGCCGCGACGATCGGCGCCTTCCTGCGCGTCTCGGCGGTCGAGCATGGACGCCGCCAGGGCCGTTTCGCGCCGGTCGATCTTTCGTCGGTCTGCACCGGCGTCTTCGAATTCTACGAGCCGCTGGCGCAAAGCAAGGGCGTCGCCATTGCGCTTGACGCGCCCCAGTTGGCGCTGGTCTCGGGCGACGAAGACCTGCTGCGCGAGGCCATCTCCAATCTGGTCGAGAACGCGATCAAATTCACGCCGGAAGGCGGCTTGGTGCGCGTCGCGGCGAATGTCGAAGACGGCAAAGCGGGCGTGACCGTCAGCGACAGCGGTCCCGGCGTCGCGCCGCAGGACCGGGAGCGAATCTTCTGGCGCTTTTTCCGCAGCGACCGCACCGGCCCGGCGAGCGGCAATGGTCTGGGGCTCAGCATCGCGGCGGCGATCGCCAAGCTGCATGGCTTCAGTCTGAAAGTGGAGGACAACGCGCCGGGCGCAAGGTTCACGCTGCGCGGCGACGCGAACCTGGGCGGCCCGACAGCGACCGGCCGCAGCGAGGTCACGGAGGCCGTCGTGGCGCCGGTCTGAAAGGAAGCCGCCTCAGCGCAGCGCAGCGAGTTCGGCTCTTGCCGCGGCGCGCAGCAGATTGAGGTCGGTCGACACCGAGCGCAGAGCGAAGCCGCGCGCCGCCGCCGCCTTGGCGTCCCGCCCATCGCGACAAAAGAGGCCGGCGAATTTGCCATGCGCCGCCGCCCGCGCCGTGATCTCGGTCAGCGCGCGATCGACTTCGCCGCCATGCGGATCGAGCGCCGCGCCACGGTGAAGCGCGATCGAGAGATCGCTGGGGCCGACAAACACGCCGTCGAGCCCCGGCGTCGCCAGAATGGCGTCGAGCGAAGCCAGCGCCTCGCGCGTTTCGATCATCGCGATCGCCAGGGTCGTGGCGTTGGCGCTGTGGAGATAGGCCGGCCCGACATAGCCGCTCAGCGCCAGCGCGGCGCGCGGCCCCCATGAGCGCGCGCCGAGCGGCGGATATTTGACGAATTCAACCAGACGGCGGGCTTCGGCCGCGTCGGCGATCATCGGAGCGATGATCGCCGCGGCGCCGGCGTCGATCAGCCGGCTGGCGAGCGCGAAATCGCCGAGCGGAATGCGCGCCAGCGTCGGCTTGCCGGCGAGCGCGACCGCGAGAATTGCTTGGTTCGCGCCAATAAAATCGACGCCGCCATGCTGCAAGTCGAGCGTCACCGCGTCGAAGCCTTCGCGCGCCAAGGCGTCGGCGATCGCCGGATCATTGGCGCCCACCCAGGCCGAATTCACGCCGCGAGGTTCCGCGAGGCCGCGCGCCAGCTTGCCGATCACCCCGCCGTCGCTCATCGTCATAGGACTCCAAAAGCAGCGAGCTTTGGGTCACGCGCGCGCCCGCGTCAATGCGCCACCCGAACGCCGGCTTAATTGCTTGTAACTTGAGTTTAATGGGGCCGGGCGAGAGCCTTAGCGCGTCTTGTCCCATCTTCCCACTGGAAAGGCGCAGCTATGAAAAGGTCCATCGTCGTCACGCTTGCCGCCGCGGCTCTGAGCGGCTCCGTTCTCGCCTTGAGCGCCGCCGCAGCGCCCGGCGATACATCGCCTCCGGGCGACGCCTCGATGCAACGCGAAGCCGGCGGCTTCATGCTCGACGCGCATCTGGCCGGCATGAAGGCCGCGCTGAAGCTCACCCCCGATCAGGACAAAAACTGGACGGCTTTTGAAAGCGCCGTTCGCGACGCCGCCCAGGCGCGGCGCGATGAAATCAAGGCCATGCGCCAGGCCTGGCGTCACGACAAGAACTCAGACCAGAGCTCGGACCAGCGCCCGTCGCCGATCGATCGCATGACCGCGATGTCCGACCGGCTCGCCAAGGCTTCGACCGAGATCAAGGCGATCGCCGAGGCCGCCAAGCCGCTCTACGCCAGTCTCGACGACGGGCAGCGCCGTCACTTCGGCCCGTTGATGGCGACTTTGATCGAGCACGGCCGCGATCACGGCGGGATGAACCGCGCCGGCATGGGGCCGCAGGACGGGCCGCAATGGCACCATGGCGACCATCGTCCGGGTCAAAGCACGGAAGACTGAAAAGCCTGGGCTCGCGCCGGCGAAACC
>SSMV01000100.1 GCA_004799435.1 Bradyrhizobium sp. | reverse complement strand
GGGCGATATTGCCCAGTCCGCGCTATGTGCCGAACGATGAGATTGCTGCCGACGAGGAAGGCGTTCCGCTGATCGATCGGCGACTCTTTCTGCTCGATCCGCGATTGCCCGAACATGAGATTGAAATCCGATTCCCGACCCTTTGGGCCTACCTTCAGGAAGGTCGCCACCGGGGTCTCCATGAGCGCTATCTTTGCGCGCACCGCACGCTTTGGTATTCGCAAGAGAATCGGCCGGCCGCACCGATCGTATGCACCTATTTGGGGCGGAGCGATGGAAAGAGTGGGAGGCCGTTCCGCTTCATTCTCAATAATTCGCGGGCGACGATCGCGAACGTCTATCTCGCGATGTATCCGACGCCCGGTCTCGAAAAAGCCCTGCGCCGCGATCCTCAATTGATTCGTGCCGTCTGGCGGGCGCTCAACAAAATTACGCCTAAGCAGCTATTGGGCGAGGGCCGCGTGTATGGCGGCGGACTGCATAAACTTGAACCGAAAGAGCTCGCAAATGTGCCCGCACAGGCCATAGCGGAGCTGCTGTCTGGCGAAGATTGGCCACTAAGGCAAAGCGACTTGTTCTCAACCGACGTGGCCGCTTGACGAACGCCTTTCAACCGACCAGCACCTTCTCCGCATCGCTTCGCAGCGGCCCGAATCAATTGGTGCGGTGGTCG
The DNA here is from genome assembly GCA_004799435.1 of Bradyrhizobium sp. GTDB lineage: Bacteria > Pseudomonadota > Alphaproteobacteria > Rhizobiales > Beijerinckiaceae > Roseiarcus. Next base: position 12,383 of record SSMV01000100.1, on the reverse strand, counting down.
CAGAGCCTCTTTCCGTGGAATGTCGTGAAGGCACTGATCGGATTGTCGAAGCTGTGGCAAATCGACAGTGGCGACGTGAGCGCCATTTTGCAGGAGAACTTTCGGCGACTGACAGCGCTACCAATGAGATGATTTGACGGAATGTTTTCGCATTCAGATTTCGCTCCCCGTCGCGCTCAGTCGCGCCCTGCCTGGGTATGTCGCGGCATGTCGCGCCCTGCCGCGCTAGGCTGAGGCGCTTACCAACTCAGCGACGCGCTTTTCCCACAAGAGGATTGCCTCGCGTTTCTCCGCCAAATATTCGTAACGGTTGTAGATGCGCGCGACGGCCGACTGCTTGCCTCCGGTGACGTGGTTGAGGAGCCTGTCGTTGATGTGCTGCGGCACCCCGAGCTCGGCCCACATGGTGCTCGCGGTCCGTCGCAGATCGTGATGGGTGAAGTTCTTGACGCCGCATTGGTCGAGAACGATTTTGCTGACGCCGAAGCCCGTAAAAGATTTGTCGTCATAGCCACGGGCCGGAAACAGAAGGTCGCCGTCGCGCGGCACGCTATCGATCACGGCCTGGGCCATCGGCCCGATCGGAACGATGGTGGCGTGTCCGTTCTTAGCGACGGTCTGAGGGATGGTGAAGGTGTCGCCGTTTATCCAATCCCAGCGGAGGGCTGCGGTCTCGCCGGACCGCTGGGCGGCGAGAATGAGAAGCTGCACTATCGTCCCATACGGGTGGCCGATCTTTTTCGCCTGGTGCCAGACCTTCGCAAGTTCCTCACCCGTGAGAACACGTTCGCGAGATTTCTGGGCTGGCTTCTCGATCCCGAGACAAGGAGAGATTTTCAGGTAGCGGGGGATGCACCAGTTAAAGAATGTGCGGAGGTCTTTGAGGGCGTGCCCGCGCTCGCTCGGCGCTTTGATGCCATCCAGGACAGTCACGACATCCTCGTGCGAAATTTTGCTCAATTCCTTTTGCCACTTGAAATGGCGGTGGAGGATGCGGGTGCTCTGATAGAGCGAGATGGGACGCAGCGTCGCCGCTTGCCGCTTCAGAAACGCGTCAAGCGCATCTGGAAAGCGCAAGGTCGCCTTTTGCTCCTCCGGGCTCGCCAGGGCGGCGAGCGCCTTCTTTCGGGCGTCCTGAAGCGATACGGAAGGGTAGTGCCCGAGTGCGACCTTGGTCCGGTTCTGGCCTCTTACGACAATCCATGTTTTCTTGTTCTTGCCAACGCGAATGCCGAAGGATGCGAGTCGGCTATCGAAATGCAGCCCTTGGGGAAGACTTCTAACACTGAGGTCTGTGAGGGACGGCACGACAGTTTCTCCGAGGGCTTCCTACGAAGATTTGGCACGGATTTGGCACGGAAATGTGATGCGCTTGGGCGATTGTCGATGTGACACTATGCAACGAAAGCGCGTTGAAAAACAAGCAGATTTATCGAAAAATGCGAAACTATGAGACGTGGCGAAAAAGGGAAAAAAATGCTTCCCAAGCTTCATACGAGGGTTCGATTCCCTTCGCCCGCTCCAGTTCCTTAATCTCAGGCTCGAAGGAAAGCGGCGCGGACGCCGGGACCGGCGCCCGCGCCCGGCGGATCGAAACGCTTAGGCGCAATGCTCAACGAGCGTGGACAAGCCTTCGTCGCGCGCGCCGGTCCCTGTCGGGTCCGGGCCAGGGCTCGCGCCGAAGCGCTTGCGCGCCTGCCGCTTCAACCGCCGCCGGCCTCGCTGTCCTTGCGGGCCGCTGGCCGGCGTTCACATTCTGTCCCCAGCAACCAAGAAACGGCTTGGCTTTCAAATCGTTCCGCTGATGGACGAGAGTTGAACGCGCGGTTCGGGCGGCTCGGGTGTCGTCCTTCGAGACGCCTGCTGCGCAGGCTCCTCAGGACGAGGGTCTCCCCACGCACCCTAGTCGGGCCTCGTCCTGAGGCGCTCTCGCGTCCGCGAGAGCCTCGAAGGACGAGGGCGAGCAAACATTCGCCGCTGTGGACAGGCTGGGGATAAGAGCGGGGATAGGGCGCTTAGGCGCCGCGCGCCGCCGCCGCGCAACTCTTGCACAGGCCCTGCAATTCGAGCATCTGCGGCTGCAGCGCGAAGCCGGCGCGCGCCGCGGTGCGCTTGAGGAATTCGTCGAGCGCCTCGTCCTCGATCTCTTCGCTGCGCCCGCAAGTTTCGCATAAGAGCAGCGCGCCGTAATGCGCGTGGCCGACATGTTCGCAGCGGGCGAAGACATTGCGGCTTTCGATTTTGTGCAGAAATCCGTTCTCGGCGAAGAATTCCAGCGTGCGATAGACGGTCGGCGGCGCGATTTGTTTGCCCTCAATCTTGGACAGCCTGTCGATGATCGCATAGGCGCCCAGCGGCGCGGCGCTTTCGCCGAGGATCGACAGCACGCGCCGGCGCAGTGGCGTAAGTTGCAGACCCTGGCGGACGCAGACCGCCTCGACCTGTTTCGGCCAGTTCTTTTGGCCGCGTTTGGCGGCGGTTGCGCTCATTGTCGCGAATCCTGTTTCGAGCCGCGAGCCTATCACGCGCGCCGCGCGCGGCGACAAGTCACGCGACGGCCGGGCTTGCCAAATGCAATATTATAACATAATGACCGATCGGCCCGCCGCAATGGCGCCGGCCTGCAAAGGGGAGTTTAGGATCCGATGGTCAGCCATAACCGTCTTTTCGCCGCGGCGCTCTGCGTCGCCGCGCTGGCGGCCGCCGCTCCGGCCTTCGCCGGTCCGGTCAAGATCGTTGCGGCGGAGAATTTCTATGGCGACATCGCCAGCCAGGTCGGCGGCGCCAATGTCGCGGTGACCAGCATTCTCACCAATCCCGATCAGGACCCGCATCTCTTCGAAGCGAGCGTCGAAACCGCCAAGGCGCTCGCCAACGCCAGGATCGTCATCGCCAATGGCGTCGACTACGATCCGTGGATCGAGACGCTGCTCAAGGCCAACAAGGCGCCGGGACGCAGGGAGATTATCGTCGGCCAACTTGTCGGCCGCCACGCCGGCGACAATCCCCATCTCTGGTACGATCCCGCCTATGCGGAAGCGGCGGCCAAGGCGCTATCCGTCGCGCTGGTCGCGCTCGATCCCGCGCACGCCGCCGATTACGCCAAGGGCGAAGCCGCCTTCGTTGCGTCGCTCAAGCCGTTTGAGGACAAGATCGCCGATCTCAAAGCCCGCTTCGCCGGAACGCCGGTCACGGCTTCGGAGCCGGTCTTCGGCTATCAGGCCGGGCTGATCGGCCTCGACGTTCACAATGAGAAATTTGCGCTGGCGGTGATGAACAACGCCGAGCCGACGTCGTCGCAGGTGGCGGGCTTCGAGAGCGATCTCAAGAATCATCGGGTCAAGGTGATGCTGTTCAACGCGCAGGCGAGCGAGCCGGCGGTGCAGCGCCTGGTCGCGCTCGCCAAGGCCAACGCGATTCCCGTCGTCGGGGTCTCCGAAACCGAGCCGCCGGGCGTTGCCTATCAGGACTGGATGCTTAGCCAGCTCGACGCGCTCGACAAGGCGCTGTCGGGCAAGACCGACTGAGCGATTGTCGCCTCGCGCGATGTGACGAATGTTTGGCGCCCATTGACTACAAAATCTATAGGCTGTATAAATTAATTAGCGCGCAGCCTATGGATTTTGCGCCATTCGTCAGAGGGGATCGACGAGATGTCGCAAGCCGCGCTTTCCGCGCCCGCCCATGCGCCGGCGCGGCTCAGTGAGGACTGGCTGTCGGTCATCCTTGGCGTTGGCGTGCTGGCGCTGGCGCTCATTTCGCTCGCCGGTCCCGATCTGCTCGGCTGGGCGGTGACGACTTCGGTGTGGAGCGATCCCGCCAAGGCGCTTGGCACGGTCTCCAAGGCTTACGCCGATTTCGGCGGCTTAAGCGCGCTCGTCGCAACCTATCTCGCCCTGCTGGTCACGCTCAGCATCGGCGCGGCGTTGCTTGGCATCGAAGTCAGGCGCTTCGCCGTGGCCTTCACCGTCGTTTTCATCCTCGGCTATGCGAGCTGGTTCATCGGCTCCTCGGCCAATTTCGCCACGGTCACGCCGGCCGATCAGGCGAAGTTCGGCGTCTCCTGGTCGCTCAGGCTGACCAATGAAGGCGGCTACATTGTCGCGCTGATCGCCGGCCTGCTGGTCGCCAATGTCTTCCCGCGCCTGGCCGACTGGCTCAAAGAAGCGATCCGGCCCGAGCTCTATATCAAAGTCGCCATCGTCATCCTCGGCGCCTTCATCGCCGTCACCGCGGCCGGCAAGCTCAATTTCGCCTCGTCGCTCTTGTTGCGCGGCGTCGCGGCGATCATCGAGGCCTATCTGATCTATTGGTCGGTCGTCTATTTCATCGCCCGCAAATGGTTCGGCTTCAGCCGCGAATGGGCGGCGCCGCTCGCCTCGGGCATTTCGATCTGCGGCGTCGCCGCTTCGATCGCCACAGGCGGCGCCATTCGCGCCCGTCCGCAAGTGCCGGTGCTGGTCTCCTCGCTGGTGGTGATCTTCGCCGTCGTCGAAGTGCTGATCCTGCCCTTTATCGCGCAGACCTATCTCTCCGATCAGCCGCTCGTCGCCGGCGCCTGGCTTGGCCTGGCGGTCAAAACCGACGGCGCCGCGGTGGCGGCGGGCGGCATCACCGATTCGCTGATCCTCGCCAAGGCGGCGGCCGAAGGCATCCATTATCAGCCGGGCTGGATTCTCGGCGTCACCGCGACGGTCAAGGTCTTCATCGATGTCTTCATCGGCGTCTGGGCCTTCATCCTCGCCTATATCTGGACCAATCACATCAATCCCGCGCCGGCGGGCGAGAAGGCCAAGGTCGGCGAGATCTGGCAGCGCTTCCCCAAATTCATTCTCGGCTTTATCGCCAGCTTCGCCGTCGGTCTGGCGCTGGCGCTAGGCGGCGCCGGTCCGAAGCTGACCGCGGCGATCGCGGAGGCCAATAATTTCCGCGTCATCTTTTTCATCCTGACCTTTTTCTCGATCGGCGTGCTATCCGACTTCCGCAAACTGTGGCGCGAAGGACTCGCCAAGCTTGCGGCGGTCTATCTCGTGTCGCTGTTCGGCTTTGTCGTTTGGGTCGGGCTCATCATCTCCTGGCTGTTTTTCGCCGGGGTCAAACCGCCGCTCGTCGGCTAATCCGCGGAGATCAAAATGTCCGAGAACGATCTGCGCGAAGAGCTCAAGGCGCCCGTCGAACCGTTGCTGCCAATCGAGAGGAAGCTGATCGGCTGGAGCCTCGGCCTCGTCCTGCTGGCGCTGCTGGCGATCCTCAATCATTTCCTGCCAGTCTCGTGACGGTCGGCCCGCGCGGGGCAGCCAGCGGCTGGAACCCGGCGCTCTATCTGAAATTCGAGCAGGAGCGCACGCGCGCCGCGCGCGATCTCCTGGCCGGCGTGCCAGCGCTGGCGGCGCGGCGGGTCGTCGATCTCGGCTGCGGGCCGGGCAATAGCGCGGCGCTGCTGGCGGAGCGTTTCCCCGAAGCCGAGTTGACCGGCGTCGATTTCTCCGAACCGATGCTTGCCGAGGCGCGCCGGCGCGCGCCCTCGGCCCGCTTCGTCAATCAGGACATCGCCAATTGGTCGCCCGATGCGCCGGCCGATCTCGTCTTCGCCAATGCGGCGCTGCATTTCCTGCCCGCTCATCATGAATTGCTGCCGCGCTTGTTCGCGACGCTTGGCGTTGGCGGCTGTCTCGCCGTGCAAATGCCGATCACGCTGCATGAGGCTTCGCACACCGCGATGCGGCTGGTCGCCGCCGACGGGCCGTGGGCGACGCGGCTCGCGCCGATCGTGCGCGCTCAGCCGGTGGTCGCCGAATTCGAGACCTATTACGAATGGCTGAGCGAGGCCGGCGCTGCGGTCGAAGTCTGGACAACGACTTACGTCCACGCACTCGACGGCGTCGATGGCGTCGTCGACTGGTTCGCCGGTTCGGGCCTGCGGCCTTTTCTCGATCCGCTCGACGAGGCCGAGCGCGAAGCCTTTCTCGCGCGCTATCGCGAGGCGATCGCGCAATCCTACGCGCCGCGCCACGACGGCAAGATCCTGCTGCCCTATCCGCGGCTCTTCATCGTCGCGCGGCAGCGGTGAAGGCGCGTCACGGCCGGCTCATCAACTCGCTTACGCAGTAGCGATAGAACAGCCAGGCGAGGACAAGCGCAAAGGCGAGATCGAAGACGCCGAGCCAGATCAACCCGCCGCCGACGCAAAACCAGACGAGCGCGGTCCAGACGCGGCCCACGATCCCGACAATATTGGCGTAGCGCGAACGCAAAGGGTTCTGCAGACCGGGCAGATACAGCGCGGCGACCAGGATCAGCAGCGCGCCCCAGCCGCGCATCCAGCCGGACGGCGAAGGCGGCGGCGCGCCAAGCGCATGCGAGACGAAGTCGGGCGCCGTCAGGCAGGCGACGCCGATGACGAATTCGAGCAGGATGTTGAAGCCGAGCGCCGCCCGATAGGCGGAGAGTCGCGACCGCGCCCGGGCGCTGCTCCAGCCGAGGTTCAGGGCGTCGCTCATCGCGGGTCTCCGCTCGCCGTCGCGGCGCGCCAGACCTCGGCGAGCAGCGCCGGAATCCATGTGTGCGCCGGACAGCGGCTCCAGCTCCCGGTGAGGAAAGCCATCTCGGCGCCTGGCGAACGTGCTTGCGCAGCGCGCAGTTGAAGCAGCACCAGCGTGCTCTCGTCAAAATCGCCAGCGATCGAGTTTCCGGCTTCCCTGGGCTGCCGCACCACTTGCTCGGGCGCGATCAGACATTGCGCGCCGGCAGCCTCCGGCGACAGCCGGCGGCGCGTCTGCGGGTCGGCCCATAGGCTGCGCATCAGTTTGACGCTGGCGACGAGATTGTGAATGGCGATCGCCGTGCCATGCAGGCCAGCGGGATCGCCACCGACCTTGTCGGCGAGCAGCCGCCGCGCCTTCGCCACCTTGCGGGTCAGAGCCCAGTTCAGCAGGAGAAACGGATTGAAGGTTCGCGGCGCCTTATCGAGGACTTCCGCCGCCGCCCAGCTTTGCGCGTCCGCCTTATAGTCCGAGCGGAACAATCGACCGACCGCGTCCTGCGCCAGCGGCCCTGCGCCCTCGAGCGCGCCCGCTCCGCGCACATAGCGCGCCAGCGCGCCCACGGCGGGGTCGTAGACGCGCCAGGAGAGCGCGAGCGCCGACAGCCGCGTCTCAAGCGCCGCCTGCCCTGCCGTCGGCCGCTCTGCGCCGCGCGGCGCGACCGGGGGCAATGGAGCCCGATTCAGGCTCAGCACTCTGCGAATGCGCGCTGCGACGATCCGATTGAGCAGTGGGCCTCTGGCGATGTAATTGCGATCGAGCCGCGCATCGATACTGAGCGCGGCGATCTGCGCCGGATCGTCAACCCGCAGCACGTCGATCAGTCCCGGGATGCGCGTTCTGCTCATGCGGCGCCGAGCTTCCAGGGAAAGAAGACATTGCGCCGGTCGGCGAACAATGGCGCCAGCGCCGGGCAATGACGCACCAGCACCGTGCGCAGGCTGTTGTCGGCGATCCAGGCGAAGCCGGCCGGCGTGTAAACCTCAGACGTGAAGTCGCTGGTGAAGAAGCGGTCGCTGCGCAGCCGGCGCGACGCCATCACGATGAAGATACGAAACGCCGTATCGGAGAAACCGAAGCCCGGCGGCGTCCCAGAGGCGGCGTCGCTTTCGCACAGCATGCCGACCTGCAGATCGACATCCTCGACATCGCTATAGATCGCCTTCACCTCGTCGCGCCATTGTGCGTTGGCGGTCAGTTCGTCGAAGCTCCTGGGCGCGCTCATGCCGAGCAGACGACGGAACTGGCAGTAGCGCGGCACGCCGCGTTCGCGGTCGCGCAGGATGTCGATCGCCGCCAGATCGATGAAAATGTTCTTTTCCGGTTTCTCGGGAAGCTGGCGCAGCGTGTTGGGGTAATTGTGCAGAACGAGGGCGCCGGGATTGCTGGTCGCCAGCGAATAGACGACGTCGTCGAAGCCCATCGTCCGATAGAGTCCCGGCGGCGCGCCGCGCGCAACTTCAAGCAAAGTCTTGCGCAGGACTTCCGTGTTGTCGCCATGCCGGCGCAGCGAGAATTCGTCCGGCATCAGCGGGTGCATGCGATAGCAGGCGACAAACTCCTCGGTCATCGCATAGGGGACGCCGTCCTGATCGGTCGGCGAGCCGGGAATGCCGGAGATCTCTTCAGAATCGGCGAGCCGGCCAAAGCCGCGCCAATAATGCTCGCCGGCGATCCCCCACCAATTGGCGCGCATCACGAAGCGGCCTTCGGGCGAGTTCATCAGCGCGGGGGTCCATTCGGTCGTGTGGATTTTGGCGATCAAGGCGGCGACCACCAGCCGCGCCTTCTGAAACAGCCATTCGCCGTCGGCAGCGGGATAATCGGCGGCGAGCCGGTCGACCACCGAATTGTGCTCGCGGGCAAACATCGTGTGCATGACCGAAAGGCCGAGCCACCAATTGCCATTGACGCCGCTGAGTTCGAGATCGGAGAACTTCGCCCCTTCGGCGTCCGGCGTTTCGTCGCGCATCGGCTCGATCGGCAGGTGGCCGCTCGGCGACAGGCCGATCTTGCCATTGGCCAGCAGAGCGCCGGTCGCCGGGTCGCTTCTGATCTTGAGCTGGCGCTTGAGGTTCGACCCATAAAGTTGCGAGGCGTCCCACCAATGGGTCTCGGCGTTGCAATAGGCGGCTGGGCGGCCTTCGTCGGCGTCGGTCGTCGGCGCGCGTTTCGATTTGAGGATCGGCATCGGCCTGACGCCCGGCCAGGGATCGTCGTCGCCGACCGGCACCTGATGCGGCGCTTCGGTCAGATCGTTCACACCGTGACTGACCCAGTCATGGACCATGAATTGCAGCCAGGCCGCCGCGAGGACATTGAGATGGGGCACCGGCGCGAATTCGCGCCGCGCCAGCAGCGCTTCGCTGATCCGTCGCGGGTTGGGCTCATAGAGATTTGGCGCCGCTTCGCCGAAGGTCTCCGCGATGGGCATGTTGCGGCCGAAGCGCGCGCCGGCCATGCCCATCCATGGCGCATCAAGCGCGTTGAAGGAGCCATCGGCCGTCCGGCGCCCGCGCACGTCTGCGACCGGCGCGGGCAGTCGAGGGGGCGAGGTTTCCGTGTCGAAGAGATTGCGCTTGCGCAATGTGACGCGAAGGCCGGCCAAAGTGGGAATGGCGATCAGGAACGGCCATTTGTGCCAGACGGCGATCGCGTTTGTGACCCGCGCCAAAGCGGCTTGCGCGTCATCGAGCAAGGTCGACGCCATGCGTGTCCCCTGTGGTCCGGTCCGCGAACACTAGCTTGGCGGTTAACGCGCGCAAGCCTGAATCGCATAGCCGCTCCCCCGCGATGACCGGCAGGCGGGGCGGCGTCTACTTCTGACAGGTCGCGCAATAGAAGGTCGAGCGGCCGCCCTGGACCATGCGCGCGATTGTACCCTTGCAGCCTCTATGCGGGCAGGCGGCGCCTTCGCGGTCATAGACGGCGAAGGAATGCTGAAAATAGCCGAGTTCGCCATCGGGTTGGCGATGGTCGCGCAAAGTCGAGCCGCCGGCGGCGACTGCTTCCTTGAGCACCTCGCGGATCGCCGGGGCCAGCGCACGGGCGGCGGCGGTCGGCTTGCCTTTCGCGTCGGCGAGCTCGCCGGCGATGCGGGTCGGCTTGAGCCGCGCGCGAAACAGCGCCTCGACGACATAGATGTTGCCAAGGCCGGCGATGCGCGTCTGATCGAGCAGCGCGGTCTTGAGCGGCGCGCGCGAGCCGGCGAAATCCGCCGCCAGCCGCGCGGCGTCGAAATCTTCCGACAAGGGCTCGACGCCAAGCCCCGCGAAGGGCGGCCTGGTCTCCAACCCCTCGCTCTGGACCAGATCCATCGAACCGAAACGGCGCGGGTCGTTGAAGATCACCCGCGCGCCATTGTCGAGATCGAAGACGACATGATCATGCGCGGCGAGCTTGGCTCGTTCGTGATGAAAAGGTGGCGTCACCAGCACGTCGCCGCGCTCGACGCGGAACGAGCCCGACATGCCGAGATGGATGACCAGCGTCTCGCCCTTGTCGAGCGCGACGAGCAGATATTTGGCGCGGCGCGTCAGCGCCTCGACCCGCCGCCCCGTCAGTCGCGCGGCGAAGCGCGGCGGGAAGGGCGCGCGCAGATCGCCGCGCCGGGCCTCGACCTTGGCAAAGCGCGCGCCGATCAGCGTCGGCGCGAGGCCGCGACGCACCGTTTCGACTTCAGGCAGTTCAGGCATTGTCGCCCCGCCTATTCATGTCGCGCCGCCGAGCGGATCGAAGACCGGCGTCCATTGCACGTCGTCGATGCGCTCGGCGCCGCAGGCCAGCATGACGAGGCGGTCGAAGCCAAGCGCCGCGCCGCTCGCTTCAGGCATATGCGCGAGCGCGGCGAGGAAATCCTCGTCGATCGGATAGGCCTCGCCATAGACGCGCCGCTTGACCGCCATTTCACCCGCAAAACGCCGTCGCTGTTCGGTCGCGTCGGTCAACTCGCCAAAGGCGTTGGCGAGTTCGACGCCGCAGACATAGAGCTCGAAACGTTCGGCGACGCGCGGGTCCCTCTGTGAGACACGCGCCAGCGCCGCCTGCGACAGCGGATAGTCGGTCAAGAAACATGGCCGCCCCAGCCCAAGCCGCGGCTCGATGCGTTCGCTCAGAATGCGGCTGAAAATATCCGACCAGGAATCGTCTTCCGCGAGTCTGACGCCGATGTCGCTTGCCTGGCGGGCGAAGATGGCGCGGTTGGGTTCGCCAAGGCCATCCGTGGGGAGCGAGGCGAAAAGATCGATGCCGGCGTGGCGGCGAAAGGCCTCGGCCACTGTGAGGCGCTCGGCTGGCGCGCGAGCATCGGCTTCGCGGTCGCGAAAACGAAAGCGACTGGCGTCGGCCGCCTCCGCCGCCAGCGCAAGAATGGCGGCGCAATCCGCCATCAGCGCCTCCAGAGTCGCCCCGGCGCGATACCATTCGAGCATGGTGAACTCGGGCGCATGCAGCGGCCCGCGTTCGCGATTGCGGAAGACCCGCGCCAGCGCGAAGATTTTCGTTTCGCCAGCGGCGAGCAGCTTCTTCATCGCGAATTCGGGCGAAGTATGGAGGAAGGCGGCCTGCCGGCCGCCGTCCGGGCCGATCATACTCGTGGCGAAGGCGTGGAGATGCGCCTCATTGCCGGGCGAGGCCTGCAGTACGGCGGGTTCGACTTCCACGAAGCCCTCGGCTTCGAAGCGCTGGCGCAGGGCGGCGGCGAGGCGGGCGCGGGCGGCCAGGCGCGGGCGCCGGTCGGCGTGGCGGGATTGGCTCCAGAAGGGCGAGGCGGGGGTCAAGGCGACCCGGTGGTAACGGGATTCGCTTAGGCGCGCCAGCGCCAGCGGGCGACGGCGCGGCCCGGATTTCGCGCCATTTTCGCGCCTGACGGCTGGCCTTTGGCGGCAAAATGGGTATGGTGCGCGCCGCATTCGCGCCCGGGGATCGTCAGTCGCTTCGCGCGCTTTTCGCCCGCCAGCCGCAAGGGATTTCGACGTGAAGGTTATCGCCAGCTCGATTCGCAAAGGCAACATCATCGAGCGGGAGGACGGCCAGCTCTGCGTCGTGCTCTCCGCCGAAAGTTTTCACCCCGGCAAGGGCACGCCGACGACCCAGATCGACATGCGTCGCCTGTCCGACGGGGTGAAGGTTACCGACCGTTTCAAGACGACCGAACAGGTCGAGCGCGCCTTCGTCGAGGACAAGAACTTCGACTTCCTCTACGCCGAGGGCGAAGACTTTCATTTCATGAACGCCGAGACCTTCGACCAGATCCAGGTGCCCGCCGACGTCATTGGCGATCAGAAGCAATGGCTGCAGGAAGGCATGAAGGTCATCCTGTCGATCTTCAACGAGAACCCGGTCGGCATCCAGTTGCCGCCGCGCGTGACGCTGGAGATCGCCGAGACCGAACCGGCGATGAAGGGCCAGACCGCATCTTCGTCATATAAGCCGGCTAAGCTCTCCAATGGCGCGCGCGTGATGGTGCCGCCGCACATCGCCGCGGGAACGCGCGTCGTCATCCAGACGGAAGACGGCGCCTATGTGGAACGCGCCAAGGACTGACGCGTTTTCGCTCAGTAAATCGGGAGGTCGGATATGCAGCTCGGCGTGATCGGTCTGGGGCGCATGGGCGCCAATATCGTGCGCCGGCTGACCCGCGCCGGCCATTTCTGCGTCGTCTGGGACCGCGATCCCGCGCCAGGCAAGGCGCTGGCCGGCGAAGGCGCGACGGCGGTCGACGGCCTCGCCGCGATGGTCAAGGCGCTGGCCGCCCCGCGCACGCTGTGGGTCATGCTGCCGGCCGGCGGCCCGACCGAATCGACCGTCGAAGCGCTGCGCCCGCTGCTCTCGCGCGGCGAC
>SSMV01000010.1 GCA_004799435.1 Bradyrhizobium sp. | reverse complement strand
GGCTTGCTCATCACCAATGGCGCCACGATTTCGATCACCAATGACGCGTTCACCAGCTTCTCGCGTGCGAGTCTGGGAGGGTTTCCCTGGACCGACGGCACCTGGTTCGAGATTCCGATGCTGTTCTGGATGGTGATCGTCGTCGCGGTCCCGCTCTACATCCTGCTCAACCACACCCGCTGGGGCCGCTATCTCTACGCCATCGGCTCGAACAAGGAGGCCGCGCGTCTGTCGGGCGTCAACGTCAATGCGGTGACCTATCTCGCCTATATCATCTCAGGCTTCTGCGCGGCCTTCGTCGGCATTCTACTCGCCATGCGCATCGGCATCGGCAACCCGACCCAGGGCGACGGATGGGAGCTGCAGGCGATCGCCTCTTCGGTCATCGGCGGCACGAGCCTGTTCGGCGCGGTGGGCTCGGTGCATGGACCGCTGATCGGGTCGTTCATCCTGACCACGATCAACAATGGCGCCAATCTGCTCAATCTCAATCCCTTCTGGCAGCGCATTATCACCGGCATGCTGATCATTCTGGTCGTCTATTTCGACACGCTGCGGCAAAGGAAGCGTTGAGCGTCGCGATTGGCGGATCCGTTCGTCTGTCCTGACCCGATAGCCGAACGTCGCTACGCTTACGCCCGCGCCGCATCGAAAGACGGCGACTGGGCCGCCGCCGTCGAAATGCTCGAGCAGACTCTCGAACGGGCGCCGGCCTGGCCGCCGGCGCTGTTCGCCCTCGCTGAAGCGAAAGAGAAGCTCGGCGCTCGTGGCGGCGCCCGCGCCGCTTTTGCGGCCTGCCTCGCCGCCGATCCGGGCGACGCCCAGGGCGCCGCAGCGAGACTGGCGCTGCTCGGCGAAGACGACGCGGCACGCGGCCTACCCAGCGCCTATGTGGCGCGTCTCTTCGACGATTATGCGCCCCGTTTCGAGCGGCATCTCACGCAAGATCTCGCCTATCGCGGGCCGGCGCTGATCCTCGAGACGATCGAGGCGGCGGCGCCGGGGCGCCGCTTCGCCCGCTCGCTCGATCTCGGTTGCGGAACCGGCCTTGCCGGCGAAGCCCTGCGCAGCCGCGTCGACTGGCTCGAAGGCGTCGATCTCTCGTCCGCCATGCTCGCCAAGGCGCGCCGCCGCGCGCTCTACGACGCGCTTGGCGAAGGCGAAATCGTCGATCGGCTGCGACGGCGCGCCGCCGAATTCGATCTCCTCGTCGCCGCCGACGTCTTGGTCTATTTTGGCGATCTGTCGGCGCTGTTTACTGCGGCGGCCGCGGCGCTCGCCCCCTCGGGCCTGTTCGCCTTCACGGTCGAAACGCATTCTGGCGCGGGCTACCGGCTTCAGCCATCGCTGCGCTTCGCCCATGCCCGCGCCTATGTCGAGACGCAAGCTGCGGCCGCCGGCCTGTCGCCGATCATCGTCACAGACGCCTGGGCGCGACGCGAAGCCGGCACCGAGGTCCCCGGATTGGCGGCGGCCTTCGCCCGCTGACGGCTAGCGCACGGCCTCATCAGTGCGGCGCGAAGCTTCGCGCGCGCGCATGATCGCGGCGTTCAGCGCGCCGCCGAAGACGAAGAGCGCGGCCATCATATAAAGGAAGACCAGCGCGATCATCACCGAAGCCAGACCCGCATAGGTCGTGACGTAATTGAGCGCGAATTCGTTGAGATAGAGGCCGAACAGCCCGCCCACGACGATGCTGCTGGCGAAAGTGACGATGACGCCCGGCGCAATGTCGACGAAACGCAGGCGCCGCGCCGGCAGCCAGCGATGCGCGATAACTAGCGTGATCGCCAACAACAGCGTCGCCAGCCCGAGGCGAATGAAGGTCACCAGCACCTGCAGCGGCGCAATCGCCGGAACGAAGCTCTGGGTCGCAGACCAGAGCAGCGGTCCGAGCACGACAAGAAAAGCGAGCGCCAGCAGGCCAAACGAGGCGACGAAGGCGAAGGCGAGCGATTGCAGACGCAACAGCCACCACGGCCGCGTCTCCGGCGAAGCATAGGCGCGGTTGAGGCCGACGCGCAGCGCTTCGATCGCGCTGGTCGAGAAATAGAGCGCCAGCACCACGCCGATGGTCAGCAATCCGCCGCGCGGCGCCGTGAGCACGTCATGCACTTCGCCAGCGATCGGCCGCGCCACGGCTTCGGGCCAGGCGGAAAAGATAAGGCGCGCCGCTTCGTCCGCCAAATCCTGCGTGCCCAGGAAGCCGGCGAGCGCCGTGACGAAGATGAGAAAGGGAAACAGGGAGGTCAGCGTCGACAAAGCGATGTAGCTGGCGATGGCCCAGCCGTCCCCGACCAGGAACACATCCACCGCATCGACGAGAATGGACCAGGCTTTGCGCATGCGCTCTCGACGCGGCGGCGCGAGAGACGATGGCGCCCCCGGCTCCGCCTTGCAGATAGCTGATGACGCGGGCCGCGCCAAGGACGCCGACGCAACTGGCCGCATGCGAGGAAGCCGTTACAGCCGCTCCAGCCGCACATGGACGACGCCTGCTCGGCGCATGCCGAGCACATCCGCCGCGCTGGTCGAAACATCGATGATCCGGCCGCGCACAAACGGGCCGCGGTCGACGATCGTCACGATGACGCTGCGGCCATTGTCGAGATTGTTCACCCTGACCTGCGTGCCGAAGGGCAAGGTGCGATGGGCGGCGATCATGCCGCCGTGGTAGGGATTGAAATAGAAAGTCGCCAGTCCATATTCGTCTGCCTTGGCCGAGACGGTCGCTAGCAAAGCGGCGAAGACCGCAAGAATGACCTTCATGACGGACGCCTCCGATGCTTGAGCGAGTGTTTTCGCCGGCCGGTCCGGGCCGCCTCATGGCCCGGCAATGCGACATAAACAGGGCGGTCGCAAATTCGACTTAATTTCTTCGCGGAAATCGCCTCCGGTCTCCAGGGAGTTGAAACATTGCGGGTTCTCGTTATCGGCGCGGCCGGAATGATCGGCCGGAAGCTCTGCGCGGCGCTGGCGCGTGACGGCGCGCTGGGCGGACGCCCAATCGAAAGCGCCCATTTCGTCGATCTGGTCGCTCCTGCGCCCCTGCCCGCCCCCTTCCCGGCGCAATGCGAGGCGCTTGACCTCTGCGCCGAAGGGGCGTCGGAGCGGCTGATCGCCGAGCGCCCGGATGTCGTGTTCCTTTTGGCGGCCGTGGTCTCGGGCGAAGCCGAGCGCGATTTCGACAAGGGCTATGCGATCAACCTCGACGCGACGCGGCGCCTGTTCGAGGCGATCCGGCATGAGCGTGAGGCGTCGGGCGGCGCTTATGTCCCCCGGCTCGTTTTCGCCTCCTCCATCGCCGTCTTCGGGGTGCCCTTCCCCGAGACCATCGGCGACGACTTCCACCTCACCCCATTAACCAGCTACGGAACGCAAAAAGCGGTCTGCGAATTGCTGCTCGCCGATTATTCCCGGCGCGGGATCTTTGAGGGTGTCGGCCTGCGTCTGCCGACGATCTGCGTTCGGCCCGGCAAGCCTAACACCGCCGTCTCCGGCTTCTTTTCCTCGATCATCCGCGAACCGCTAGAGGGGCGTGAGGCGATCCTGCCCGCGCCCGATACGGTGCGACACTGGTTCGCCTCGCCGCGCGCCGCCGTCGGCTTCTTCCTCCATGCGGCCGTCCTTGACGTTAAGCGGTTGGCGGGGCGACCAAACTTGACCTTGCCGGGCGTTTCGGCGACCGTTGCGGAACAAATCGAGGCCCTGCGCCGTTCGGCGGGCGATGGCGCGGTTCGGCTGATCCGCCACGAACCCGATGCGAAGGTCCGCGAGATGATTGCCGGTTGGCCGACCCGCTTCGACGCCAGGCGCGCCACGGCGCTTGGTTTCGCGGCGGAAGCGGACTTCGACGAGATCATCCGCGTCTATCTGGAGGACGACCATGTCGCTGCTGTCGCCTGATCAGGCGACGCCCAATCCGACCCCATCGCTGGTCGGCGCGCCCGATGGCGCCGCCGCCGCGCCCGAGAGCGGCGTTTCGGCAAGGGTCGCGCTGGGAGGACGGTCGATCGGCGTCGCCGGGCGCTTGCTTATGCTCACCATCGGCTTCGTGCTGCTGGCCATGGGCCTCTTTTACGCGTCGCGTCTGGCCGCCTATCGCGAGAACTGGCTGCGCGACCGTCTGATGGTCGCCCATAGCGCGATGATGCTGTTTGGCGAGACCGGCGAGGAGACCGTGCCGCATGAGCTGGCGGGGAAAATCCTCGACACGGTCGGCGCCAAGTCGATCATCGTCGCGCTGCCCGACGGCCGACGCCTTGTCGCGGCCACCGGCGCTGCGCCCGCCAACGCCCCGGAAACCGTCGAGATCGGCGAGCCGTCGCTGTTGATGGCGAGCCAGTCGGCGTTTCGCACCATGTTCGCCGCACCGGGAACGCTCACGAGGGTCGTCGGCAAATTGCCGTCGGACGGCGCTTTGGTCGACGTGACGCTCGACGAAACGCCGCTGATCGACGCCATGTGGCGCATCTCGCGCAACTTCCTCAACCTGTCGCTGCTCATCTCGGCGGTGGTGACCTTCGTGCTTTGGGCCGCCTTGTGGTGGCTGGTCATTCGGCCAGTGCGGCGACTGACCTCCAGCATCATCGCTTTCGGCGAACGCCCGCAGGAACATGTGCGCATCCGTGCGCCGAGCGGACGCGTCGACGAGATCGGGCGCGCTGAAGTCGCGCTGGCGGCGATGCAGGGCTCGCTCGCCCATGAGCTCAGGCAGCGCAAACGCCTTTCCGAACTCGGCATGGCGGTGGCGCGTATCAATCACGATCTGCGCAATATGCTCTCGGCCGCGCAGCTGATCTCGGACCGTTTGGCGTCGATTCCTGATCCGCTCGCCCAACGCCTCGCGCCGCGTCTGGTGGCGACGCTCGATCGCGCGATCCTGTTTTGCCAGTCGACGCTCACCTACGGTGGCGGTCGCGAGCAGGCGGCGGCGCCGCGCGAATTCGACCTGCGCGAACTCGTGCGGCAGATCGTCGAAACCGCGGAAGCCGAACGTAGCGGCGCGGTCGTCTACGCCATCGACATCCCGCCGAAATTCGAATTGCTGGCCGATCCCGACCATATTTCGCGCGTCATCGAGAATCTTTGTCGCAACGCCGCGCAGGTTCTGGTCAGCCGCGGCGCGCAGAATGGCCGCCCGACCGCCATTCGCCTGGCGGCGATTAGAACGGGCGCCGTCGCACTGATCGAGATCAGCGACACCGGGCCCGGGTTCGCGCCCGATCAGGCGGCGCATATTTTCGAGCCGTTTCATCTGACCACGCGCCAGGGCGGCACCGGCCTTGGCCTCGCGATCGCCGCCGATCTTGTCGCGCGCAACGCCGGCTCGATCAGCCTCGCCGAGGCCAAGAGCGAAGACTTTTATTGCGGCGCGCGTTTCCTCATCACGCTGCCGACCCCCGAGGTCGCCGGCCGGCGCA
Organism: Bradyrhizobium sp.; assembly: GCA_004799435.1. Taxonomy (GTDB): domain Bacteria; phylum Pseudomonadota; class Alphaproteobacteria; order Rhizobiales; family Beijerinckiaceae; genus Roseiarcus. The sequence continues at coordinate 1,979 of SSMV01000010.1, read as the reverse complement.
ATGCGCGGATCGTCGCGCCCAACTGAACGCCTGGCTGATTTCAGGCGGCCGGCCCTGAGTTTACGCGCGCGCCCCCTTCCTTTATTGCTCTGCCCCGCAATCGAAGGGCAAGTCCGCGATGGGCAAGTCTGCAATGGGCAAGTCTGGAATCGGCAAGACTCTGGCGATCAGTTTTCTCGCCTCCGGCGCGCCGGAAGCCGAGGCGGCGCGCGCCAAGCTCGTCGCCCGCTACGGCAATGTCGACCCGGAACGCGCCGACGTCATCGTCGCGCTTGGCGGCGACGGCCTCATGCTGCAGACCCTGCATCGCACGATGGATGCGCCCAAGCCGATCTACGGCATGAACCGCGGTTCGGTCGGCTTTCTGATGAATGAATATGCCGAGCAGGATCTCCCGACCCGGCTGGCCGCCGCGCTTCCTTCGATCATTCATCCGCTGCTGATGCGCGCGCGCGACGCCAAGGGCCGCGAGACATCGGCCCGCGCGATCAATGAGGTCTCGCTCTATCGCCAGACCTTTCAAGCCTGCAAGCTCAGCGTGATCGTCGACGACGCGGTGCGGCTCGCCGAGCTCGTCGCCGACGGCGTGCTGGTTTCGACGCCGGCCGGATCGACCGCCTATAATCATTCGGCCGGCGGCCCCATCGTGCCGATCGGCGTGCGGCTGATGGCCCTGACGCCGATCTCGGCGTTCCGGCCGCGGCGCTGGCGCGGCGCGCTGCTCTCCGATCGCGCGCGGGTGACGATCGAAGTGCGCGAAGCCGAGAAGCGCCCGGTCGCCGCCGTCGGCGATCATCTGGAAATCCGCGACGTGGTGCGGGTCGATGTCGAAACCGATCACGCCACCGCGCTAACCCTGCTCCATGATCCCGGACAGCCGCTCGAGGAGCGGGTCATGCGCGAACAATTCGGCGCCTGACGCGATCCGCCGACCGCAAGGACATCCGACCATGGCGACGAAGGTGCAGATCACCGGCGAAGAGACCCTGGCGAACGGCCGCTTTCGCCTGACCCGCACGCGCGCCGAGATCGAGGAGGCCGACGGCCTCCGGCGCACGCTGACGCACGAGATCTACCATCATGGCAACGCCGCCGCAGTGCTGCTCTACGACCCCGATCGCCGCGTCGTCATGCTGGTCAAACAGTTCCGCCTCGCCGCCTATCTCGCCGAGGGCGCGCTCGAAATGCTCGAGGTCTGTGCGGGCATGCTCGACGGCGATGAACCGCTCGCCTGCGCGCTGCGCGAAGCCTGGGAGGAGACGGGCGTGCGCCTCGCCACGGCGCGCCACGCTTTCGACGCCTTCTCGACGCCGGGCGCGCTGACCGAAAAGATCGCCTGTTTCGTCGCGCCCTATCGCCTCGCCGACCGGCAGGGCGCGGGCGGCGGCGTCGACGCCGACGAGCGCACCGAAACGGTCGAAATCCCCTTCGCCCAGGCGCTATCGCTGATCGGCTCTGGGGCGATCCGCGACGCCAAGACCATCGCGCTCATCTATTACGCCAAGGCTGAGGGCCTCTTCGGCTGAGACGGACGCGCCGTCAGTCCTGCGGCACGGCCATCGGCTGGGCGGGAACGTCGGAGGCGATCGGTCCCGGCCCGGCGCCGTCGCGCTGATAGATGTCAGGGCGGAACTGCACGATGCCGTCGGGCGTCGCCCAGGCGGTGATATAGACCCAATAGACCGGCACCGGCGTCGTCAGCTTCACGTCGAGCCGCTGGCCGGTGCGGATCACCTCGTCGATCTGGTCGCGCCCCCAGCCCTGATTATCCTCCAGCAGCCAGGCGACATAGTCGCGCACGTCCTGCACGCGCACGCAGCCCGAGGAGACGAAGCGGAAATCGTCGCCGAACACGCCCTTCGAGGGCGTGTCATGCATATAGACGCCGTAAGGGTTGGGAATGTTGATGCGCACGAAGCCGAGCGAATTGAGATCGGCCCCCTGGTCCTGACGATATTTGTAATGGACCGCGTCGTCGC
>SSMV01000001.1 GCA_004799435.1 Bradyrhizobium sp. | reverse complement strand
GTCGACCTCGGCGCTGGTGAGCCACAAGCCGTCGACCGCGCGCCGATCATAGCGCGCCAGATTGAGATGGACGCCGGCGATCGTCGTCACCGTGCCGGATGTGCCCAACAGATGAAACTTGTCGCAGCGCTGCTGATCGACGACGCGGTCGGCGAATGGCTGAAGCGCCTCGGCGACCGTGCTCGTCATCGCGTCGAAGACTTGGGGCGTCACTTCATTGCCGCCGAATTTTTCGGCCAGCGAAACGACGCCGATGCGCAGCGATTCCCACGACCGGATGACGCCGAGCCCAGCCCCGTCGCGGGTCAGCCAAATGATCTCGGAGGAGCCGCCGCCAATATCGAACAGAACGATCGACTCGGCCTCGCGGTCGGCTAGCTCGCCGCAGCCCGCCACCGCCAGCGACGCCTCGGTCTCGCGATCGACGATCTCCAGTTCGAGCCCGAGCTGGCTATGCACCCGTTCGAGGAAATCGACGCCGTTTTGCGCGGCGCGGCAGGCTTCGGTGGCGATCAGGCGCGCCCGCGACACCTGGCGCGAGGCCATTTTGTCGCGACAGACGCGCAGCGCCTCGATGGTTCGCGCGATCGCCGCTTCGCTAAGGGAACCGGTCTGCGAAAGGCCTTCGCCGAGGCGCACCACGCGCGAAAAAGCGTCAATGACGCGAAACCCGTCGCCGGTCGGCCGCGCCACCAGCAGGCGGCAATTGTTGGTGCCGAGGTCGAGCGCCGCATAGGGGCCACGCTGCGCGGCGCGCCCCAAATTCGGCCGCTCGAAGCGCGCGGCCTCATTCGGCACGCGCGCCGCAGCCGGGCTCAACCCCGAATAGACCAAACAGCAGCTCCTCGCGCCACGGCGCAGTCACGCCGCCGGCGCCATTTCGCCGCGGACTGTAGCAAGCCCTGCGAAGGATGCAACGCGGGGACCGAGCAGACGATTGCCCGAGACGAACCCGCTAATGGCTGAAAAACGCGTGCTCGACTTTATCGCCAACGCGCAATCCAATCGCCGCAGCGACCCCGCCGTTGAGTTCGAGCACCGCGGCGCTCGGTCCGCCCGACGGAATGATCGCCTCGGAGAGCGGCTCGGCGCGATTGACGACATGGGTCACTTTGCCGTCGCGGGCGATGAAGACCATGTCGAGCGAGATGTATGTGTTCTTCATCCAGAAGGCGAGCGGCTCGTCGCGGTCGAATTCGAACAGCATGCCGCGATCCTGGGGCATGAAGCGGCGGTTCATCAGGCCGATCTCGCGCGCATTCGGCGTATTCGCGATTTCGACCGAGAAGAGATGATCGCCGGTCGCGGTGTGGATGGTCAGCGGCTGGAGAGCGTCTGCCCGCGCCTGCGGCGCGCTCAGCGACGCGAGAAGGATCCAGGCAAAGACGGCGAAGGCGCCCAGTAGGACGCGATGTAGCGCCGCAGGCAACGGTTCAGTGCGAAGAATGGCCACGCGCGCCATCGAGCGGGCGCACCTCGGCAGCCAGCAGGCCCTTGGGGCCAGGGCCAAAACGCGCCAGCATGGTGTCCCCCGGCTGAGGGTCGGCGAAGCCATAGCGACGCAGGGTCTCCATATGGACGAAAATGTCCTCGGTGCCCTCGCCCCGAGTGAGGAAGCCAAAGCCCCTCGCGCGATTGAACCATTTAACGACGACGATTTCAAAGCCGCCGACGCTCGTCGCCTGCACGCGCAGGCGCGAGGGCGCGAGCTGGGCGTTCATCGCCCCTTCGCCCGGCGCGACAGAGAGAACGCGAAAGACCTGCAGGCCCTTATCCCGCCGCTGGGCTTCAGCGACGACGCGCGCTCCCTCGTAGATTGTCTGAAAGCCGTCGCGGCGAAGCACCGTGACGTGGATCAACACGTCGGCTTCGCCGCTGTCGGGAACAATGAAACCGTAGCCCTTCGAGACGTCAAACCATTTGACCCGGCCGGCGATCTCCACCAAGCCGACCGGGCGCTCTTGAGGTAAGGCTTCGCTTTCGCCGGGAAACGCCGGCACGGTCTTGAGAACGTCTTCGCTCACGATGGCCCCCAAACGACGCATGCGTCGACGCAATCGCCGCATCAGAGAACGCCTTGCACCGTTGAAGAAGGGAGCGGTCCGCCTGGCTCCGCTTCATCGACGACGAAGATCGCGCAAGTGATTCTCTATTCGGAGGATACCAAAACGGCGAGAGCGGCCTAGCGAAATCGCACGGCCGCTCTCAAACGTTGTGGATAGACGCCGCTTCGCGGCGCAACAATATTGGCGCGCTGCGACGCCCGCGTGAAACCGATGAGCGCTTATTCGCTCTCTTCTTCGGGCTCCGGCGGCGGCGCCATACCTTCGAGTCCGCGCAGAAGATCCTCTTCCGTCATGCGGTCGAAGGGCGCATCGACGCCGGGTTCGGCTTCGACGGCGGCGGTATGAATCATTGGCGGCGCGGCTTCGGCCTCGGGCTCGTCGACCTCGACATGCTTCTGCAGCGCATGGATCAGGTCTTCCTTGAGGTCGTCGGGGGCGAGCTTGCTGTCGGCGATCTCGCGCAGGGCAACGACCGGATTTTTGTCGTTGTCGCGCGACACATAGATTTGCGCGCCCGAGGACACCGCGCGGGCGCGATGGCTGGCGAGGAGAACGAGGTCGAAACGGTTATCGACCTTGTCGATGCAATCTTCGACGGTGACGCGAGCCATGAATGCTCCCTAAAAGGGCGATACGGGATTGTTCGGGATTGCGCGCCTCCTACACCCTGAGGCGCGTCGAGGCAAGCTTATCGGCCAGATGGGGCGCCCCGGCGCGCTCGGAAGACGAACAGCGGGCCGGTGAGCTCTGTCGGATCAGAAGCCGCGCGGCAGCACCGCGTAGGAACCGGGATTTGCCGAAAGCGGCGGCCCGAAATCCAT